>JBAXOP010000133.1:0-13141 GCA_037133195.1 Verrucomicrobiota bacterium
GTAGTGGATTTGGTGGTGGTGGGAAGGGTGGTGCTGGTGGTGTTAAAGGGAGTGCTGATGCTAGTCGTGCTAGTGGCACCGGTGGCACCGCCGGTGGTGGTAGTGGTGGCGGTGGAGGAACTCCCAGTAATGCTGGAGTTGATGGTGACGTTGGTCGTGGTGTCGATGACCGTGTTGATGACCGTATTGGTGACGGCGTTGCTGTTCATCGTCAGAGAACCGCCAGTGACCGCGATGGCACCCGTGGTGATTGAGGTGGCACCGGTGGGGTTCGTTGTGATTACGGTACCGACGTTACTGAAGGGGCTGGCGGTGATGGCGTTGGTGGTGGTGGTGCCACTCAACAACACAGAACCGGAATTGACCGTAATGGCACCGGTGGTGATGGTCCCAAGAACGCTGGTGGGAATGGTACTGGTGACACCGAGAGGGACGGGGACGGCTGGGGAGCTGCCGGCGAGGAAACCTAAAGTGGGGGCGGCGGGGGGCGGGATGAGGACGATGTCGGTAAAGGTACTGTTGACGGCACCGGCCGCTACGGAGCTGGTGAGGCTGACGGTGGCGTTGCCATTAATGACCAAGGAACCACCATTGAGTGTGACGTCACCGGTGGTGTTGGCAAGGGTGGTGTTATTCAGAACCATGGTACCGGTATTGAGTTTGATGGCACTCGTTCCAATGCTGCCATTGATGGTCATCACCCCGGCACCGGTTCTGTTGATGTTTTGAATGTTCAGCACATTGCCATTGACGATGGCGGTATCTCCGCTGACCCCGGTGAAGTTGAGCGTGTTGACTCCCGCGCCGCCGTCCACATTACCGTTGACGATACCGGCTTTGAAATTGAAAGTGTCATCGCCAGCTCCTAAATTCACCGCAATGACGCCGTTGATGGTGCCGCCATTCATGTTGAGAATGTCGTTCGAGTTTGTGCCGGCGAAGTTCACGCCGTACGCACTCGACGTGGCTGCGGTCGCGCCGATGGTGCCGATGATGCCGCTGTTGGTGACAGAATTGGTGGTGCTCCCCCCGCTAAATGTGATACCGGTCGAGGTACCGCTGATGGTGCCAGTATTGGAAATGGTGCCGGTATTGATGACGGTGCCGCTGGTGAGGTTCACGCCATTGCTGTTACCCAGTGAGGTCGTGATGGTGCCGCTGTTGGTGATGGTGGCACCCGTGGTCGCAAACACGCCGGAGCCAGCAGTAGAGCCGAGCACGCCAGTGCCAGCAGCAGTGACGTAGATCGTACCGCTGTTATTCAGAGTCAATCCATCCACTGCGTTGACCCCGGCAGCGGCACCGCTAATCGAGCCGCCGACGTTGTTAGTGATGTTGGCTCCCGTGAGCACCAGCACGCCAGAGCCAGCCGCAGCGGTGGCGGTGATCGCATTGCTGTTGGTCAGGGTCAGTCCATTGCCTGCGGAGACCCCGGTGGTGGCACCGGTGATGATGCCGGTATTGGTGATGGTACCGGTGCCTGTGCCGGTGGTGAGTAGTACACCGTTGCCCGCAACAGCGGAGATGGTGCCGCTATTGGTGATGCTGGCACCTGTGGTCGCCTGCACGCCAATGCCAGCCGCTCCAGTGGCGGAGATCATGTTACTATTGGTCAGTGTCAGTCCATTGCCTGCGGTGACTCCGGTAGTGGTACCGGTAATGATGCCGGTATTGGTGATGGTGCCGGTGCCGACGGTGCCGGTGGTGAGTTGCACGCCATTGCCGACAGTTGTAGTCGCAGCGGCGTTGATGGTACCGCTATTGATGATGTTGGCACTCGTGGTTGCCAACACGCCATTGGTGGTAGCGGCGGTCGCAGTGGCTGTGATCGTGTTTTTGTTGATCAGAATCAGTCCACTGCCTGCGTTGACCCCGACCAAGCCAGCGCTGATCGAGCCACCGGCGTTGTTGGTGATGCTAGCATTCGTGGTCGCCAGCACGGCAGTGCCGCCAGTGGTGGTGTTGGTGTTGATGGTGCCGCTGTTGTTCACAGTCAAGCTATCGCTCGCGTTGATCCCGTATGCGGCACCGTTGATTGTGGCAGCGGCGTTGTTGTTGATGGTCAGAGCACCCAACGCTTCAACACCAATGGACGTTATGATTGCGGTGCCCTGGATGACCCCGCCTGAGTTATTGGTAATGGTTCCCAAAGTACCAAGCGCACCCTTGATGCCATCGGAACTCCCTGAAATGTTGCCGGAGTTGGTGATTGTAGAGCCCACGCCCCCAGTCAACGAAATCCCTTGGAACGAGGTAGCAACTGAACTGATCGTACCGGTTGCCAGATTATTGATGGTGGTAGCGGCAGACACCGTCACGCCGGCGGAGTTGTTCCCGGCCAAGGCAGTCAAGCTGCCAGAGTTATTAGTGGTGTATAAGGGCACCGTAATAACGAGCGGAGAGGTTGTTCCCAAATTGCCGGTGAGCGTGCTACCCAAGACCACGGTGATCGTCCCGCTGCCGGAACCCGCCGTAAGAGTATCGGCCAACGCCGGGCCCGCAAAGGTAGAGTAATTGCCAGTCACAGCGGTGGGAGTCGCATGCGCCACCGTGAGAGACGCGGAGATGGCGAGGGCCCAGATGGCGAGTTTATTGGTGTTTTTCAGTTTCATCGGTGGTTGTGTTGGATATGTTGGATATGTTGGTTCGTCTTGGAGAGAGGGGTGGGAAAAGGCGAAAGCGCCGCCCGCGCGGCACGGATGCCGACGGCTGGGCCACCGCATGCGGTGCAGATGGAAGAGGCAAGGCGTGACTCATCGGCGGTTATTATTGGCGGGAAAGTTGCGCGAAAGTGGCGAGCGGGTCTGGCAACGTCAAGAAAATTGTTCAGCTATGCAAACTTTGCCCGTTTGGAGCGGAATTGCGCCGGGGCCGTTCGGCAGATTTCAGGTCTGGGGTGCCTTCACTTGACGGGCATAGGCGGGAGAACTAGCTTGCGGGTGTTCCCGCGCGGCGGGTGCGTGTTTTGCCATGAAAAATTGCCCCTACTGCGCCGAGGAGATCCAGGATGAAGCGGTCAAATGCAAGCACTGCGGGGAATTTCTGGATGGTGCCGGCCGGGGGCGGGGTGCGGCAGGGAAAAGTGGGCCGTGGTATTGCGGGCCGACGATGCTAGTGTTGTCACTGATAACTGTCGGTCCGCTGGCCTTGCCGCTGGTCTGGATCCATCCGCAGCTCAAGCCGGTGTGGAAACTGACCATCAGCGTGCTTGTCTTGGGGCTGTCTTGGCTGCTGCTCCAGAGCATCGTCAATTTGCTCAAAAGCCCGGAGATCAGCGAATACCTGAAAATGGTCAACGAATTGATCCAGCTGCCCACCATGAAATGACAGCCCCCCGGATCTCGTGCAAGAAAGCGGAATGAAACCGCGGATGAAGGGAGTTTCGACGTGATCTCAGCCGCACGGGCTCTGATTGACAGCGGCGGCCTAACCGCCAATCCATTCATCCCGATTAAGACGCCCCGTTGACCTGCGTCGTCACGTATTATTTTCCTCTTTGAGCTAACCTCGATAAACAGCGATTGCGACCTGGCGAATTCCTTCGAGTGTCAAATCGGTATCCACCGCGACAATTTCCGGGATCCCCTTGGCGATGAGTTCAGCATCGCCACCGGTGGCGATGATTATCGGGTGGCCCGGCAGCTCGGCGCAAATCCGCGCCAAAATCTCCCGCACCAAGCCCCGGTAACCCATCACCGCTCCCACCTGCATCGCGTGAACGGTCGATTTGCCAATCGCTGATGCCGGCTCCGCCAGCACGATCTCGGGCAACAGCGCGGTGTGTTGCGCCAGATAGCGGGTCATCGCGCCCAAGCCCGGCGCAATCACCCCGCCGCAATACGCCGGTGCCGCCGACACGACATCAAAAGTGACCGCCGTGCCCGAATCAATGACCACCGCCGGAGCCCCATGGCAAGCGATAACCCCTACCGCATTAGCCAGCCGATCCGCCCCGATTTGCGCGGGATCCGGGTAATCAATCGCCATACCCAGCGGGCTGCGGTGATCCAATAGATGTACCGGTACCTGCGGCTCCAGAAAATCCCGCAGCACCCGGGCCTTGGCCGGTACCACCGAGGCAATCACCGCCGCCTCAAATGCCACCCCGTCGAGCAACGCGGCCAGGTTTTCCTGGCACACGTCAGCGGTGGCCAGCAGGCCGCGCCACACACCCAGTCCACAGGCATCGCCGAGCGCAAACTTGGTGCGCGTGTTGGAATTGTCGATCAGCAGCCAGCTCATCGGTAATGCGTGAGTTGTGTTGAAAAATCCGGCGAAATTCCCCCGTTCATGGCGGGACAAGCTTGCCCGCTACGCAACAAATTTCAACCTCAAATCGGCAACTCCGGTGATTCCACGACTTGACGCATGGGAAAGTGCCGGGCAACCTTAGCGCATGAGCGCCGCCGCAGTCCGGGAGACAATTCTTGAAGGCCGAAATGTTCACTCTCACCCATTAGGGTCATTCCGATGAATTTAGACCTCAGCCAATTTGAGCAAGATCCCGCCGCGGCCCAGACCCTGGCCTGGATGCGGGAGGGGCGCTGGCGCAAGTCACGCGATGCGGCCAAGGAATTGGTCAAGCGTGAGCGTGTGCGCTACCTGCCGTTGTTGGTCGAGGCCAACGTCGGCTTGGCACGCGAAATGCTCGGCAAGGGATTAGTCAAAGAGGCCGCCACCGTCGTGGATTATCTCGCCACCATCGCACCGGCGGCATTGGTGGCGACGTTGCGGGCAGAACTGGCGGCCCCAGTGGTCAAGCGCAGTGCCCCGGATCCCACCATGGCCGAGGCGGCAGGGTGGTGGGCGGCGGCGCTGCGGGTGGACGCGGGCGGGACAGCCAATACTGTTGACCCAGGTAATGCAAGTACTAGACAGCAAGAGGCGGCGGGCAGGATGCCCGCGCCACGTGGCCCAGGCATCCTGCCCGGAGCCTCTGTTCAAACAACCCAAAGTGCTAAGTCAACCGTATTGGCCGCTACGACGGATATTTGCGCGGCGGATCTGGCAGCGGTGGATTTGTTAGTTACCGATGCATTCGTGCCGCCCGTGGAGGCTGGCGATGAGCGGGCGGAGCGATTGGGGCAGGAATTGGCAGCGGTGCGGGCGGCCTGCGCGGCCACTGGTGACGGGCGTTGGGATGCGGCGCGAGAGGCGTTGCAAGGATTGCCGCGGCAATCAGTGTTCCGGCATTGGCGGCTGTTTTTGCGTGGCGTACGGTGCTTTTTCGAAGATGAGTTGGACACCGCGTCCCAATGTTTTCGCGATCTACCGCCGCACGGTGCACTCGCCCGAGCCGCTCGCGCGTTCGAACCCGCACTGGTGCCACCCGGCCCGCTGGCCCCGGCGAGTGCGCGCATTCCCCTGCATTTGGCGGTCTCCGGCCAACCTGCGGCATGGAGCACGCCGATTGTAACTGCCGCCGCCGGGTGGAAAGCGGGCAAGCGGGTGCAGGCGTTCGAGGAGTTGCTGGCGGGCATGAAGGGGGTGTTTCCTGCCTACACTCCCGGGCTTCCCGCGCTACTCACCGAAGCGGCGTTGCCTTACCGGAAACACATGAATAATGAGGAGTGCGACGCTGCGGATTCCTTGATGGAGCGGCTCGGGCTCGATCGGGGCGCCAAAAAACTCCCTTCTTCTGAGGCGCTCCTCGCCGTGATGCGGCCCATGTGCGTGGCCGAGGCTTCAGATATGCCTTCCGGGGTGTTGGACCGGTTTTGGCACACGGTCATCGAATTGTGGAACCGCTGCGAGGGCCCAAATCCACTGCGCGACGCGGTGGCCTGGCAGTGGCTCGGCAATGCTTTATGCAAAAATCCCCCTAGCGACGGCCGCACCCGGTTAACTACAAAATGCCCGCCAGAATTCGACAAAGCCCGCACAGCCTATGAAAAGGCCGTGGAAGTGGATCCTTCCAACGAATTAGCGGCCACCGGTTTACTCACGCTGCTGGAGCGTCTGGGCGATACCAAAGCCCACCAACGCTTACTCGTCGATCTACTGCAACGCTTTCCACGCAACAAGTCGCTGCTGATAGCCGCCGCCGCCCAGGCCACCAAGAACAAGGCATTCGACAAAGCCTTGCTCCATTTGCGGGCGGTCCTGGCCATCGACCCGCTCGACAAAAGTGTAAAGTACAACATCATGGTTAATTTGGTCTTACAGACCCGCGAATTTCTACGCAACAAACTCTCCGTGGCCAACCAATGGGCCGCCATGGAACCCCTGCTCGAAGACCGTCCGCCGCGCGAGTTTTTCATGCTTTCCCGGTGGATGGCACGCCTGCGCCAGTCGCTGCTCGACCCCGATCCCACTACCGCGCTACAAGCCCGCGAAGATGCTCTTCGGCTGGCACCCTCAACCCTTGAATACCTGTTGCTGGAAAACTGGCTGGCTCCGATCTATAAATCCACACCGCGCCCAGAGTGGCCCCGCGAGTGGAAAGCCGCCATCAAAGCCGGCGCTCACGACTGGGCGGGCATCTCCGCCCTATTGGACCAGCACGCCTTCATCACTCAAATCAATGGGTGGAACAACGCGATGAACTCCCGTGCCTGCAACCAGGTGCTCCAGGTGCTCGCTTCCCTGCTAGGAAAAAATTTAAAGAAGGATCCCGACGGGTTACTGGCATTTTTGGATCGCACGGCGGAACCGGAAAAGGGAATCACCGAGCACGCCAAGGATATGCTCCAATTTTGCATGCGGGATATAATCGACGGGTTCGACCGGCGTGTAAAACCCACCAACAAAAAATTAGATGTGCGCTTGCGTATGGCGGCCTTGATCATGCAGGAGCGCAGCGGTGAGTGTTTTGAAATGCCGAAGCACTTGTTTCTGCGCAATCTCGACGCCGTGGCCACCGCCGCCACCGTCAGCGGGATGCCCGGGGTCGCCGCGCGCGCCAAAGCCCTGCGGGAAAAGTTGACCAATCCCTCGCGCCAGAATTCCGATGATGGGCCATTCGGCCTCCCGGATTTCTTCGATGACGACGACGACGATTATGACGATGATGAGGATTATGACGATGAGGACGACGACGACGACGCTCCCTTTCGCAACATGCCGCAACTCATCAAAATACTCGAAGACGCGATTAAAAACGGCAACTCCCAGATCATTGACTCAACCCGGGACGCCCTGCTCAAATTAGGCCTTTCAAAAATGGCCATGGAACAAGCCATCCGGAATTTGACGGAGTTCTATAAAGCAAAATCGCCCCAACCGCGTGATACCAAACCTAAACCCAAACCCAAACCCAAGCCAGCCCCTGGAAAAAAACCACAACCACAACCGCCACCGCCGCCGCCACTGACACCGCCACCGCCGTCAGCCAAGGTGCCCAAGCCCGCCTTGCCGCCGCCGCCAGATCCTAACCAGCCTGAACTTTTCTAACATCATGAACCCCTTTCTTGTGCTCGATGTCGGGCTGGATACCACCGATGCGGAGGTGCGTGCGGCCTATCAGGCGTTATTGCGGCGCTTTCCGCCCGAGCAGCGGCCACGCGAATTCCAACTGATCCAGGAAGCCTATCAGGCGTTGCGAACCGAGCGCGAGCGCTGGTCCTGGCGCTTGCTGCACTTGAGAGCCAGCCACGACGGCCCGCTCGAGGCACTCGAAAACTTCGCCCGGCTGCCGGGACGCTCGCGCCCGCCGGGTGCCACCGCGTTGCGCGACCTGGTGAGGGCCTGCGGTGCCGCCACGATGCGTGAGCAAGCCGCCACGCCAACGCCTGCTGCAACCCTATAACCGAAGTTGAAGCCATGAATTCAATTATGAATCATCGGATTTCGGATTTGATTCATCTGCGGTTGAAATCTGTGGTTTTCGTGCCAAAGCAAACGATATTGCCCGCCCCCTTACCAACCATTAAGCCATACCCCTACCTGTGACCGCCGCCGATTCCTTTACTTACCGCTTTGATTCGATTACGCCCGCGCCAGACCTTGCACCGGATCTTGAGCCAGAAGTTGCGCCGGACGACTATGCCGATGACGATTGCACCGAAGACGAGGAGACCGACGCCATCACGTTGCACGACCTACACGAGGAAGTCGTCGCCAATGCCACCGAAACGCGCCGCGCTACCCGCCGCATGCTCGAGGTGTTCAAGAATTTCGGTTCGGTATTGGACGCGCTATCCGCCACCGCCAGCGACACCCACAAGGCCGTGCGGTCGCTGCCGTCACTCGTCAACCGCCAAGCGGACGGAGGCGAACTGCCCCGTGAGTGGGCGCTGGCATTGGTGGAATTGGCCGACCGCATCGAACGGGTGAACAGCGGATTTTCCCGTCCGCCGGCAACCCGCTCCAGTTGGTGGCCGGGTGCCCGCAAATCACTCGCCGCGTGGCGTGAGACGTGGGCTATGCAGGCCGACGCTCTCGGCATCCTGCGCGGCCACTTGAATGTCTTGCTGCAGCGGGCTAGTCTCAAACGCCTCGATGTCCTTGGCAAACCATTCGATCCCAATACAATGACGGCACTGGATTCCGCCGTCGATCCAAACCTGCCAGATCATACTGTACTCGCCGAAATGCTCCCTGGCTGGCAACATAGCGCCGGCCAATTGCTGCGCCCGGCTCAGGTCCGGGTGTCCCGCCTCGCCGCCAGATAATATAAATTTTTTCTTTCTTACCCCCATCGACCATGACCCCCACACCGCAAATTGTCGTCGGCATTGACCTCGGCACCACCAATTCCACTGTCGCCGTCGTTCTGGACGGCGTGCTCACCGTCATTCCAGTGCATGGTAAACCGACGATGCCCAGCGCCGTTGGCATCGATCCGGCCGGCCGCTTGGTCATCGGGCAAGCAGCCAAGAACCAATCCGCCTCGGCCCCGGAAAATACCGTGCTCTCGATCAAGCGGCTGATGGGCACCGATCACCAAGTCGGGCTGGGTGACAAAACGTACCGACCGGAGGAAATCAGCGCCCTGATCCTCGGCGAGCTGAAACAAGCCGCCGAAGCCCATCTGGGTCAACCCGTGACCCACGCGGTCATCACCGTGCCCGCATTCTTTAACGAACGCCAACGCCACGCCACCCAAGACGCCGGTCGCTTGGCCGGCCTCGAGGTGCTGCGCATCATCAACGAACCCACCGCCGCCGCCCTCGCCTATGGGGCCGGCCAAGCCGCCGACCTCAAGCACGAAACCATCCTCGTCTATGACCTCGGCGGCGGCACCTTCGATGTCTCCGTCGTCAGGGTCGAGGACGGCATCGTCGAGGTCCGCGCCAGCCACGGCGATATCAACCTCGGCGGCGACGATTTCGATGAAGCTTTGGTTTTGTTGGGTGAACAACGCCTCCGCGAAATTCACGGCTCCGCCGTCGGATTGCTTCCCGTCACCGCCCACCGCCGACTCAAAAGCGCTATGGAAACCGCTAAAATCCAGCTTTCCGATGCGCCGTTTGCCAGTGTGCGCGAAGAATACCTCACCTCCTCGTTGCACTTGGAAACCGAGCTTGCCCGCCACGACTACGAACGCTTGATCGAACCATGGTTGCTCAAAACCCTCGATTGCCTACAACGCACCCTGTCGGACGCCGGAATCACCGCCAGCGACCTCGACAAGGTCATGCTCGTCGGTGGTGCCACCCGCACCCCAGCCGTTCAGGCCTTGCTTCTGCAAAAACTCGGCATGGAACCGCGCCACGAAATCGACCCCGATCTGGTGGTGGCCATGGGTGCCGCCATCCAAGGCGCGGCCCTCGCCGGCCAACCCGCCCCGGCTATCTTGGTGGACATTTCGGCCCACACCTACAGCCTGCTCGTGCTCGTCGGCAACGATATGTACGGCGACCCAATCATGGAGTGCTGCCCGCTGGTGCGGCGCGGGTCCGCATTACCGATCACCAAGGCGGACGTGTTCACCACCCATGTTGACAATCAACCACACGTCACCGTCGAGGTGTACCAAGGCGAAAGTGTCTTCCCCGAGGACAACCTGCCCCTCGGAGAATTCGAAATCAAGGGCATCTCCAAGGTGCCCGCCGGCAATGAAATCGTCGTCCAATTCCGCATCGATCTCAGCGGCTTGCTCACCGTTACCGCCACCGAAAGGCGCAGTGGGCTGGCCAAGTCGGTGACTATCGATACCGCCGGCCAGCACCGCATCAACCTGGATGCCGCCCGCACCAATCTGGCCGCCCTGTTCGCCGAACAGGAAGCTAACCAGCCACAGCCCGTTGCCGATCGCCTCCGGCCACGCCCGATCACCATCACCGACGATGACGAATTCGACGACATGGATGACATGGATGACGACGACGCGGAGGATGAACCAGTCATTGAAATCAGCGGCAGCCACGAGGCCGCCGCCGGTCTGTTGGCCTCCGCCAAGAGTTTGCGCAACCGCGCGGCTAAATTGTTGGAGCGGGGCGTGGCAGCGTCCGATGCGGCGGCCATCCATGCCAGTCTCGCGGAGGTGGCACCGGCCATCGAGACACGCAACTGGCCGCACTTGGCTGAAACCTTGGACACCCTCAGCGACCTGCTGTTCTATCTCGACGATTAGACCGCCGACAGACCCGATTATTTTATCGAAATCCGGCGGGCTTCCGTGCAGCTTGGTGGCAGCACCATGTTTGTCATTTCCATTCCAGCCTTGCAGCGCAACACCGCGATATTGCGCGAGGTGAAGGAGGCGGCGAATTGTCGGCTAGTGCTGGCCCTCAAAGGGTTCGCGTGTTGGAAAACATTTACCTACCTTCGCGATGATCTGGACGGTTGCTGCGCCTCGGGGTTGTGGGAAGCCCGGCTCGCCAGCGATCATTTCCAAAAACATATCCTCACCTATTCGCCTGCCTACGATGAGACCGATGTGGCCGCCCTCTGCGAATTCACCCACCACCTGGATTTTAACTCACTCTCGCAATGGCGGCGCTTCCGCGATCAAGTGCTCGCCCATCCGCGCTTCCGCAGCGGCGCATTGCTCTGCGGCTTGCGCATCAACCCGGAATGCTCGACAGGTGCCACTCCGATGTACGACCCCTGCGCCGCCGGTTCACGCCTCGGCATCACCGCCACCCAACTCGCCGGCGCGGACCTAACCGGCATTTCCGGCCTGCACTTCCACACTCTCTGCGAACAAAACTCCGACGCCCTGGAAACCACCCTCGCCGCTGTCGAGGAAAAATTCGGCCATTGGCTGCGCCAGCCGCAATTCACCTATCTGAATATGGGCGGCGGCCATTGGATCACCAAACCATTCTATGATCGCGATCGGCTCGTGCTCCTCGTCCAACAAACACGCCAGCGCTACGGCGTCGAAGTCTGGTTGGAGCCCGGCGAGGCGGTGGCCATCCACAGCGGCGTATTGCGGGCCTGCGTCTTGGATGTGATGGAATGCGCCGGCCACCGCCATGCCATCCTGAGTGTGTCGGCCACCGCCCACATGCCCGATGTGTTGGAAATGCCCTACCGGCCGGACGTGTTCCTGGTCGATGCCGCCCCACCTGCCGCCCATCCCTCAGCCCTGCCTGCGGTTTGCTTCGCGGGTGAAAACTATCACCCGGCCACCTCTTCCGGGCCTTGGATCTATCGGTTAGGCGGTCCAACCTGCCTGGCTGGCGACGTGATCGGGGAGTTTGCCTTTCCGCGCGAGCTGCGGGTGGGCGATACGCTGGTGTTCGACGACATGGCCCACTACACAATGGTCAAAACCTCGCTCTTCAACGGCGTGAAGCATCCGCCCATCGTGCTGCAACATGCCGGCGGCCGCCTGGAGACTTTGCGCGAATTTGGCTACGAGGATTTCCAAGACCGTCTGGCGTGACGCTCCTCCGCGTTTAATGTGATAACGGGGTTGGTGAACCTCCCACGTCGAACCGGAAAAAAGAGGAGCCACACCGCACTGATGCCACCTTGGCGATTAAATCCGCAAAAAGTTTTCCAACAGACGCTTACCGTCCTGGGTGAGGATGGATTCCGGATGGAATTGGACGCCGTGGACGGGGAGTTGTTTGTGGCAGAGGCCCATGATTTCGCCCTCGGCGGTCCAGGCGGTGATTTCGAGGCAATCGGGCAGGGTTTCGCGTTTGACGATGAGCGAGTGATAGCGAGTGGCCTCGAATGGGCTGGGCATTCCGGCAAAAATACCGGTGGCCGAATGATGGATCGGCGAGGTTTTACCGTGCATCAGACGATCGGCCCGCACGACATCGCCGCCATAGACTTGGCCGATGGATTGATGGCCGAGACACACACCGAGGATCGGCGTGGTGGCTCCCAGTTGGCGGATGACCTCACAAGAAATCCCCGCTTCGTTGGGTGTGCACGGACCGGGTGAGATACAGATACGCGCCGGATTGAGCGCCTTGACGTCCTCCACCGTGAGCACGTCATTACGGAAAATTTTCATCTCCTCCCCCAATTCACCAAAGTATTGCACGAGGTTGTAGGTGAACGAATCGTAGTTATCGATGATCAGGAGCATGGGGGCGGAAGTTATAAGTAAAAGACACAAGACACAAGAAAAGAGCAAGAGACAAGCCGTAGTACCTCTTCTCTTGCGTCTTCAAGTCTTGTGTCTTGTGTCTTCAAGTCTTGTGTCTTGTGTCTTCAAGTCTTCAGTCTTTTCTTCGAGTGTTCTTGCTAGGGCGATGGCGCGGAGCATGCCTTTGGCCTTGTTGACGGTTTCGTTGTATTCGTAGGTCGGATCGGAGTCGGCCACAACCCCCGCACCGGCCTGAACATAAGCTTTGCCACCCTTGAGCAGACAAGTGCGCAGGGTGATGCAGGAATCGTGCGAACCATCAAAACCGAAATAGCCGACCGCGCCGGCATAGGCGCAACGTTTATGTTTTTCCAGTGAATTGATAATTTGCATGGCGCGGATTTTAGGTGCGCCACTGACGGTGCCGGCGGGGAACGTGGCACGCAGCACGTCATAGGCACTGTGCGCTGGATCCAGTTCGCCGCTGACATTGGAAACAATGTGCATCACATGACTGTAGCGCTCGACGATCATGAAATCATCCACCCGCACCGCACCATGCTTGGCAATGCGGCCCACATCGTTGCGTGCAAGGTCCACTAACATCAGGTGCTCGGCCCGCTCCTTGGGATCAGCTAACAACTCGGCGGCGAGCGCATCGTCCTCCTCCGGCGTTTGGCCCCTCCAGCGGGTGCCGGCGATCGG
>JBAXOP010000134.1:0-13125 GCA_037133195.1 Verrucomicrobiota bacterium
AGACCCTCACTCCTTGGCTCGTCCACGGCGGCACCGCCCGCCAGGACCGCGAAAAAGCCACCGTCCTCCCCTGGAACGACCTCTCCCCGCTCCTCAACCTCTTCACCTGAAATCCCCCCGTCCCTCCGACCTCGATTTCTTCCCCTCTATAACATCTAACTCTCCTTCCCCTGCGTCTTCGCGGTCATCCTCACTGACTTTTCCCCCGCCAATCATTCCGGAGCGCGGGACATCTCCAACTCCAAGCTCGGCGGCAATTCCAATGCGGTTAATCTCGCCCGCCGCCAATCAGCCTCCGCCGCCGACGAGCAGCTCGACTTCTTCGCCAAGACCAAGAATCCGATGCTCGAAACCATCGGCAAGACCGAGTTGCGCGAGGCTGTTATGTTCGTCCATCAGGTCTGCAAGATCCTCAAGCGCAATCCCCCCGCCTCCAGGGAATGGGCCGAGACTCTAACCGTCAAGGCCCTCGCCGTCCTCGACCACCACTCCGCCGCCGACCTCGACTGCGCCTTCAAATGGCTCCTCGCCAAGCGTACCTCCCAGGAAATCCCTCCCCGCCTCGACTTCATCCTCGACCGCTTCCCCGACTTCGTCGCCAAGAGAACGAAGGATTTTCGATGAGACGCAGGGGAGCGCCGCGTCCCGCCGACTGTGTTTGGCATTCTGTCGAACACTCTTCCGTGCATCTCCTGCCGCACCCTGGTGACGAGTTCCTCCGTGTGAATCGGGGCTTCGATTGCGAGGATTTTCTCCACAATCCCAGCGAGGTGATCGACAGAAACTTCGTGCAACTCAAGATGCCTTGGAACATTGAATTCCGCCACTTGATAGGCCACCGTCAAGCCATTGCCGCCAACATCTTCGACCGGACGCACCGGATCCCGTTCAATGGCGAGTTGGGGATCGACCCGCAGTTCGCTGCGCGCGGATGGATCTTGCGTGACCGCTTCGATTGCGGCCAGAGCCTTCCGTAGCTGTTCCTCAGGCTTTTGAAACCAGTCGGCGCTCCAAATACGGTGGATGATCCAACCATGGTCTTCAAGGACTCCTGTCGTTGGCGGTCCCGTTCACGGGCCGAACGAGCCGAGTGATAGGTGGCACCGTCACACTCGATGCCAAGCAAATAGCGGCCAGGCAGCCTTGGATCGACCACAGCAAGGTCGATGAAGAACCCTGCGGTGCCGACCTGCGTTTGGATCGTGTGTCCATGTTTTTCGAGGGCCGCCTTGACCGAATCCTCGAAGGGGCTGTCCGTGGCTCCATCGGAATGAGAGCCAGCCGTGTCCAGAATCCCGGTTTCTGCATAGCGGAGGAAAACTTTCAGGGCAGCGACACCCCTCGCCTTGGTCCTGCCGAGGTCGATCTGGTCGGCAATGATCGAACTGAACACCCGGCAACGCTTTTTGGCACGGGTGATCAACACATTGAGACGGCGTTCGCCGCCATCCAGATTTAGAGGCCCGAAATTCATCGCAAACGCCCCATGATCGTCGGGCGCGTAGCCTATTGAAATCATGATCACGTCCCGTTCGTCGCCTTGGACGTTTTCGAGGTTCTTGATGAAGAATGGCTCTGCGGGATGATCTGCGAGAAATTGCTCGATCCGCTCGCGGTCCCGGTGGCCGCTGCGGATCATCTCAAGTTCGTCGAGGATTGCGTCCCTTTGGCTGACCGAAAAAGCGGCAACCCCGAGCGTTTGATTGGGACGGTTGAGGGCATGATCGGCGATGGCATCCGCAACCACCTTGGCTTCGATCCGGTTGCGACGGCTGCGACCACGGTCGAATGTCCCACCCGGAACCTTGTGAAACGACAGCCCAAGTTGTGAATCGTTGCCCAGTGGACTGGGAACAATGAAGAGTCGATGATCGTAGAACTCGGCGTTAGAGACGGCAATCAGCGAGTGGTGGCGGCTGCGATAGTGCCAGCGGAGCATGCGGTCATGCAGCCCTCTGGCGAGCGCCAACCCGAGAATGCTCTCGATATCCGCTCCTCCTGCTCCCGTTTCCTCAACTTCGTCAAGCTCCTCGTCGGTGAGCCCGAGTTTGCTGAAAAAACGGGTTGGAGGAAGCTGTTGCTCATCACCGACCACCCCCAACTGGTCGGCACGGGCGATGGCACCCAGAGCGTCAACCGGTTCGACCTGACTCGCCTCGTCGAAGATCACCAGATCGAATTCAACAGCTCCGGGTTCAAGAAATTGAGCAACCGAAAGCGGACTCATCATGAACACCGGCTTGATCGATTGGACGGCGGAGCCGGTCAGATTCACGAGCTTCCGGATTGGCATGTGGCCCCGCTTGCGTTTCATCTCCCCGCGGAGCATGCCGAGTGCGCCCGCTCCGCCGCCGCCCAGGTTCTGTCATTGGTCTTGTTTCCCATCGCGTTCTTCGGGTTGTTCCGCAGTTCCAATACCCCATGATCCAATCCTTAGAAAATCCAAAATGAAATTATTTTAGTTTGCATCGTTTTTTTGTATTGACGCGTTCCAATCTTTCGGATAAACTCTTCCAAGCCCCGCCAGCGTAGCCCGGAATTGACCGCCCCGCGCTTCGATCTTTTCTCCCGTCTTCCCGCCCTGGCGGATCGTGTGTCCTCCGATTCAGCCAGACCCCTGACCCCTGATTACCCTCTTCCGATCCTTAGCGCCCTTAGCGTCTTTGCGGTCAAACCTCTTCATCGCCACCAACCACCTGCCACCCGCCACTACCACATGAAAACAGAAATCGCATTCATCCTCGACCGCTCCGGCTCCATGGGCTCCATGACCAACGCCGCCATCTCCGGCTTCAATGAATTCCTCAAAGCCCAGCAGTCCACCGTGGACGACCACGGCCAGCCGATCCCGGCCACCTTCACCCTGATTCTCTTCGATCACGAGTACCTGCCCATCCACAACCGAGCTCCCATCCAGACCGCCGAGCCGCTCACGCTCGAAACCTATCAACCCCGCGGCAACACCGCCCTGCTCGACGCCATCGGCCGCACCATCGACTACATCGGCAGCCAACTCGCCGCCACCCCCGAGCCCGAGCGTCCGTCCAAGGTCATCATCGCCATTTTGACCGACGGCGAGGAAAATTCGTCCCGCCAGTTCACTATGGCCGACATCAACCAGCGCATCGTCCACCAGACCGAGAAATACCAATGGGAATTTCTCTTCCTCGGTGCCAACCAGGACGCCATCGCCACCGCCGCCCACATGGGCATCCAAGCGCACAACTCCGCCACCTTTGTCGCCGATGACGACGACATCAAGGCCGGCAGCCAGGCCTTTGCGTACAAAATCGCAGCCAGACGCCGCCAGGCCGCCCACTGCAACCTCGACGTCGTCGAGTCCGCCTCAGCCGATGAATCCATGACCGAATCCCTCGGAAAATCCCGCAAAAAGTAGCACCGGGCCGGTCGGCCCGGAGACAGAAGACAGCTACGCTCCCAGACACTAGACAGAACCCCACCACAATCATGGACTTATTCTCCCCCGGCGACCGCGTTGTCGCCATGAACATCGACATCTCCGCTCCGATTCACCCGGACGGCGATTGCAGCCTCCATCCGTTCCTATTCCCGGACGGGACTCTCCGCAGAGGGCAGGTTTACCACGTTGAAGAGGTTTACAATCCCAGCAATGGAAGGCAGGGTCTGTTTCTCACCGGCATCCGCATCGTTTGGGGGGACCTCGACATTCCATGGGACTCGTCCCGCTTTCGCAAGGCCGCCACGATCCGCAACCGCGCCACGAAACACGCCAAGCAACCGCTTGCATCCCGCTGACACCCAACACACGCCCCCCGTTGCGCTCTTTGCTTCTTTGCGGTCAAACCTCTTCACCAACCATGATCCACAATCCCCTCAGAAACGGCTGGTTTTTCCCGGTCGAACAAGTCTCTGTCCGTGCGACCGTCACCCGCAATGGTGTTATGCAGGATGTGCTCGTGCCCCACAAGAAGGCGCTCGTCGCCGCCGACTCCGGCGAGATCGTGGGCATCGTCGGCGACGGCTACAAGGTATTCACCAACCGGGAAGCGGTCGACCTGTGCCAGAAGTTCTGTCTCGACGCGTTCCCCGACACCACGGCCGCCGAATGGACGTTCGTAGACGGCCATGGTCCGGGCACACGGAGTTGGGCTGCGCTGGACATCCACCACCGGTCACACGCCATGAACCTGATGGACATCCCTGGCGGACCTTCGGAGGTGTTCACCCCCTACGTGCGCATCACCAACAGCTACAACGGCACCCGCGCCCTTCGGGTCGACGTCGGCTTCCTGCGTGAGCACTGCGGTAACGGGGTGATTTTCGAGCAGGAGGCCGCCACCCTGTCGGTGCCCCACACCCGTCAGGGTATCCGTACCCTCAAGATCGCCCGACCGTTTGTCGGGATGGCCGCGCTGCGCGAGAAATTCGCCAATGCCCTCGCCGGGGTGCGTGCCGTCGCGGTCACGCAGGACCAGGCGCTGCAGCTTGTCCGCCTGGTGATCGGCTGGCCACGCCTGCCGGAAAACCCCAGTGAGTGGGCGATAACCGATCAAACCAAGCTCGACGCCGATCTGGAGGCCCGTCTCGGCGGCTACTTCCGCGACTTGAACGCAAATGCCTATGCCGCCTTCAATACCATGACCGACATCGCCTCCCACCCGCCGCAAAGCCCGCGCTTCCGCCGCGACCGCCCGACCCTCGAACGCCGCGCCGGCGCCTGGCTCCGCGATTTCACCCTCGCAGCAGCCGAGCCCGGCTTCACCATCCCGGCCCATCTGGAAAAACTGGCGAAGCCGGCACAGACTCCGCAGGAAAACTAACCTGTCTCGGCGAAGCTAGGCCGATCCGGGAGCCTCTGCAGCCCTTACTACACCGAAGAAACGCAACAATCCCAACTTTTCACCTTTCAAGCTAGCAGGTTTCCAGCTTGTCTCACCTCGTCCTGCTCTTGCACTCTTGAGAGCATTCTCGATGGCAAACCTTGATCCACTACCCTGCGGTCTGTATGAATCCTTGCTGGACGAGGAATTGGCTGCGCTGTTGGAGGGGCGCTCCGATCTAATTGCCACGCTGGTGACAATTGACGACGAAAGTGCTCCGCCATACGTATAGTCAGTTCCTTTGGCAAATCATCCGAAGAGCATTGCCGATAGCGAAATCGGATCGACAACTTGAAATCATCAATCGCCTGATCGAGTTGCTCTCCGCTGAAGACGGGTTGGATTACACGCGGCGGAAAACTCTCCTTAAACGGCCCAAGACACTCCTTCGCGAAGTGCGGCTGGCGTCGGTGCATAAGCCACTGCCCCGCCCTGGGACACCACTTAATATCAGCAGCTTGCTCACGGGATCGTGTGATGATCCACAGTTAGAGCATGAGTTGCGATCAGAGATGATGACTGCCGACCGAGTGGATATCCTTGTTTCGTTCGTCAAATTTGCAGGACTCCGCTTACTTCAGCCAGCATTTGAAAATCTCGTCGAGCGTAGTGTTCAAGTTAGAATTATCACAACATCCTACATGGGGGCATCAGATCCGGATGCTGTCGAGTGGCTCGCTGCTCAACCAGGGTTTTCAGTCCGCGTATCCTACGACACAGAACGAACCAGGCTTCATGCCAAAGCTTATCATTTCATCCGCGCAAGTGGCTTCTCAACAGCATACATAGGTTCGGCTAACATGTCCCGTTCGGCGATGACCAGTGGCCTCGAATGGACGGTAAAAGTCACCGCACAGGATATGCCTCATATCCTCGCGCGTTTCGCCGCGGAGTTCGAAGGCTATTGGGCCAAGGACGAGTTCTCTCCATTTGATGCCAGTCAAGCCGGACGCTTCCGGGAAGCCATTGCATTCGCTAACCGGAGCACGCAGGGAGACGGACCACGATTCTTTGTCGATATCCGTCCCCACCCGTTTCAGGAGCGGATTCTCGATGCGCTTGCGGCGGAGCGCGAAGCAGGCTCGTTCCGTAATCTAGTGGTGGCGGCCACCGGCACTGGTAAAACGGTGATGGCGGCGTTCGACTATGCTCGCTTTCGGCGCGAAAATCCCGGGGCATCGCGATTGCTGTTTGTGGCCCATCGCAAAGAAATTCTCAATCAGGCGAGAGACTGTTTCCGTACGGTGTTGCGGGATCAAAATTTTAGCGGGCTTCTGGTGGACGGAATTGTGCCCACTGAATGGAACCAAGTATTTGCATCCGTGCTGAGTTTGAATGGGCGCCGCCCATGGAATGAATTTGGAGTTGACCACTTCGATTATGTAGTGGTCGATGAAGCCCATCACGGAACAGCGGGTAGCTATCGGCCACTTTTCGAGCATCTTCAGCCGCAAATCATGCTCGGGCTTACGGCAACGCCAGAGCGGATGGACGGCAGTTCCATCCTGTCGGATTTCAATCACCATTTTGCCGCAGAAATTCGTTTGCCAGAGGCACTCGAAGAAAAGCTCGTTTGCCCATTTCACTACTTTGGTGTCAGTGACCCGGTCTCTGTCGCAGACGGCCGGTTTTGGCGTAATGGGAAGTTCGATTGCAATGTTCTAACGGAAGTCTATACCGGAGATGATCTCCGGGCACGGCAACGGCTTGATGTGATTTTGGACAGCCTGCGACGTTACCAACCGGACCTCACGTCCTCGCATGCGGTGGGATTCTGTGCCAGCGTCCGTCATGCCCACTTCATGGCTGAAAAGTTCAAAGAGGCCGGGATGAACGCTGAAGTCTTGCTGGGTGAAACTCCGTCAGATGTCCGCGAGCAACGAATTCAGGCATTCCGCTCCGGTCAGATCACTTTTCTTTTTACGGTGGATGTCTTCAGCGAGGGCGTGGATATACCGGAGATCAATCTGGTTCTGTTCCTGCGCCCGACTGAAAGTCTCACCGTTTTTCTCCAACAACTCGGTCGTGGCCTGCGCCATTCTCCAGAGAAGGATTGTCTGACGGTACTGGATTTTGTCGGGCAATCTCACCGAAAATACCGGATAGACCGGAAATTCAGTGCACTGCTCCGAACACAGCGCCGCCGGATCGATCAGGAGATTGAAATGGATTTCCCGAACTTGCCGCCGGGTTGCAGCATTCAGCTCGAACGGGTCGCTCGTGAACACATTCTGCGCAATATTACCGAGAGTTTGGGCAACCTCAATCACTTCATTCCAGAGGTCATCAGAACCTTTACCGGAGAAACCGGTTTGCCACTCAGCTTCGGAAACTTTATCAATTCTACAGGGCTATCACCACTGGACGTTCTTCGCAACAAGACATGGTGCCCACTCCAGAATTCCGTTGGCTTCATCGGCCTTGGTGACAGAGCCTGGAGTGATCCGGGTGATTTTCAGTCCCTTGATTTCCATCCAGGTATTTGAAAACGCCGCGGTTTATTGGCAGAGATGGCCGTCGCCCTCAGTCTTGAGATAGCGCCCTAGCAATGCAGCCGCATTGGCACGGGCATTCTTGGAGGTGGCCTCCGGAACGGATCCGAATATGTTCAGCGCACCTTTGGGGGCGGGAGTGTCAGAGGACGCGCCATGCAAGGATGCGGAAAGAAGGTGGAACGCGGAGACCAGAGTCAGAAGGGACTTCATGACTGGAAACTAACAAAATATTAGAGTCCGGCAAGTGGAAAGCAACCCATGAAGTCTCGTTTGCGACAATTCATGTCACGTTGGCGCTGGTGGGCACGCCGCGGAGAAGTTGAAAATCAGTCTTCACATGAAGTGATTGCAAAATGATCAGCCGATCTTGTATCGCGCCCGGTGTTTCTCGATAAAGGTGATTTCGGGAGGAATAGCGTCGTTTGGAAAATGAAGGATGTTTCCTTCGTAGGCCTCGAAATGGCTGGCCACGGATTCTTGAGGCAGGAAGGATTTAAGGCGGGATGAGAGAATCATCTGCAGTTCATCATCGAAGCCGATGAGCCCTTGATCG
Source organism: Verrucomicrobiota bacterium (assembly GCA_037133195.1). Lineage (GTDB taxonomy): Bacteria > Verrucomicrobiota > Verrucomicrobiia > Verrucomicrobiales > Akkermansiaceae > Luteolibacter. Next base: position 7,911 of record JBAXOP010000134.1, read on the forward strand.
AAAGCTGCGTCGTGGAGGCGGTTGAGGCAAATGCCGTTGCTGACGTTGAGGCGTTCCGCTTCATGGTCGCGCCAGGGGAGGATGTGGGAGGCGATGAGAAGCTCGCGGACGGGTAGGCCGGTGATGCCGCATCGGTTGTCGTAGTTGTTGAGAACGATGTCGCGGAAGTAATCCTGACTGCGGCGTTGTTTGGTGAGAGCCGTGGTTTCGGTTTCACCCGCAGGTGGGCGTCTGCGTCTGCGGGTGCGGATGCCTTTGCCGGGGATGACTTCGACGGTCTCGTGTTCGTCTGCCACGAATAACGCGTCAAAGCGTTCCTGTCCAAGTGAGACGAGTTCCGCCGGATTGGCGTGGTATTCCTCCCACATGGCGCGGTCGAGATAGCTGGCACCTTCCAGTCCGGCGATTCCGCGCAGTTTCAATGCCGGATCGAGTGAGGCGAGATTGCTGAGCTTCATCGCCACCGCGCTGGGCGTCCGGCCGATGCGTTGCGCCACATCGACGATCACCGGCTGCCTTTGGTCAAACTGGCCAAAGCGGAGTTTGTGATAGAGATTGAGGACGATCAGGAGTTGGTCACGGGTCCAGCGCACGCGGTTGGGATTCGGCATGGCAGGAAAATGGACCGCCCAGACAATAAGGGCGAGCAGGAAATGCCCTGAACGGGCGAGATCAATCTAACTGGATCAATCATCCTGCTTGACTTCGGGAATCAACCTGGCCGGGTTATCTTGGGCATGAACCGCCGTGGCTTCTGCATTTTCATCAACACGCTTTTTCAAGGGCCTGTTCCGTCCGTGAAAGAAAGTTCACCAAACGATGCGACCAACGTCCCGGAGCGGATTTGTGTTTTTTCCGCGGAACGGGAGGCACAACTTGAAATCGTCGATTTCATGATGACCCGTCTTCAGGAGTTTATCGATGGCGAGCGGGATTTTGAGGACGCGGTAACTATGGAGGAATACGTAGTGGAAGTGGATGTGTTGCCAGATGGTTCAATTGTCGATGCTGATGGGAATGGATTTGTCTGACTGAATCGTTAGAATTTCCCGTAGGGCGTGGCGTCCTCGGCGACCATGGGAAGATCATCGGGGACTGACTCGGGCGGCCCGCCGAGGAGGGCGGGTAGGCGTGCGGCCAGCCAGTCGCGGGCGGCGGCGCTTTTGAGTGCGCACTCCCAGATGGTGACCACGTGCCAGCCCATGGCGTGGATTGCGTTTTCGTTGCGCCGGTCGCGACTGCGGTTGCCGTCGATTTTTGCGGTCCACCATTGCGTTCGCGTCTGTGGCATCTTGAAGCTGGGGCATCCCTGGTGTCCGTGCCAAAAGCAGCCGTGAACGAAGACCACTGTCTTGTATTTCGGCAGGACGAGGTCGGGCTTTCCCGGGAATGACCGGTTCTTGGGACCGTTTACCGTGAAGCGGTAGCCGAGCCGGTGAAGCATCGAGCGCAACGCCAGCTCTGGCTTCGTGTCGCGTCCCCGGATGAGGGACATGACTTCGGAGCGCTTTTCGGGTGTGAAGACATCGGCCATGGCGGTACCCGACTAAAGCCCGTGATGGCGCCGATGCCAGTCGAAATGCGCAGGATCTGGCCTCAGCCGGGCGTGTTCGTGGAAATAGAGCGGCTGCTGATGGAAGTCGGCAAGCAGACGGCCATGGGGCGATGATTCCTTGAACCGCCAGCCAGCGACTTGAATCAGAAAGCAGTCCCCTTGCGGAATGGCGGTCCAGAGGCCGGCGTCGAACATTGAGTGGGCATCGGGCGTTAGTGCGAGCCCGTTGTTAGGTGCGTCATTGCCGCTGACAGAATGCTGATGAATGTGGGCGGCCTGGACGATAGAGGTGGTTTCGGTATCGAGGCGGTAGCCGGTGAGGGCGCAGGTGAAGTAGTAACCGCCAAGCACGTCGCTCTTGAAACGGCTGTCACGGCCTTTCTGCTGGCTGGTTTTGAATGAGGCGGCATCTTCGCGGAGGGCTGCGATAGCATTGGTCTCTATCAACGGCAGCCCGAGCCGGGCGCAGAGCATGACTTGTTCCTTTGGTTGGAAATAGATGCTGACAAGCGTTTCGCGCGCGCTGCGGCGGAATCCGGAATCTTGCAGGCAGGCGAATAGGTCGGGATCGAGATGACAGAGGCGCGTGGTGGCCTTGGCCAAAGACGGCTGACCATCCGCGCTGAACCGTTCCCAGACCTTGTCCTTGTTGCCGCCGAGGGCATGGAACGGCATTGGGATGTCCGGTGCGTTTCGCTGACGCTGTTGGACCAATTCCCAGTAGTCACGGAAGCGGGAGACGAGGCGGACATCATAGTGCAGCCAACCGTCCGGAATGTCCCCAGACTCGAGCAGGTCGATGACCGTTAGAAGCATCAGTGGCTTATGCGGAGCGATGCCTCGAGCCTCCGTGCGGGCCACGTTGAGATTGGCGAGTTTGCCGAGCCAGAATGAAGGATTCACGAGCCGAAGAATGGCAGAATCGGCGACTGGGACAAGAGTGGAATTGCCGGTGGCTTCTTGCAGTCATCTGATTCGAGGTCAGAGGGCAGATGCTATTGGAAGCCAGTATCCAAGAATCCCAAGGGTGGAATCGCAGGCGGCCTCTGACATATTCTCCCTTCGTTCTTTACTTTAACGGAAATTCGCGATTCTAATGCCGTTGCCCCACCTTGGATAGCACCCTTGGTCCGACACCCCGCTTCGGCGGGGTGTTTTATTTTGTGATTGGAAGAGTTGTTGATTTTCATCACACCTATTCGGCGGCGGTCACGCGAGACGTATAGGAAGGATACGAACGCTCGTCACGTCACAGAATGGGCCGCCTGAAATATGGGACCAGCACAGGCCTGGCCCTTGAATTTCCGGCTAGACACAGCGTTTCTGCAACATAGCCTTGCGACAAATCATCGGTTTGACAAGAATCCCGCCAATTCCAGCCCCTCTCTGCAAAATGACTACATTATCTGACACCGACGACGTTTCAACCATCCTCAGTTTGCTCCGGGATGCTGTCTGTGAGGAGGAGGAATCCATTCGCAGCGCGGGGGTCGAGGCGAGGTGATTTTCTTCACAATGTTACTGTTTTTCATCGGTCCCCATCGTGATCATCGAGAAAACGCCGAACCTCCTTTTCGGTGAACCGAACAATCCTGCCGAATCTCTTTGGACGCAGGCGATATCGAGCCACTAGGTTTCAAGCGTGGCGATCAGTGCAGCGGAGAATGTCTGCGACATCCTTGACAGTGAGTAGCGTGGTGATATTTGACATGAACGGAGACGGTGGATCACGTCATGGCTCTCCAGGGATTGGGAGGCAGTCAGCCACGGACACGACGTGAGGCGAGTTGCCTATGTCGGTCCTTCACAGCTCGCTCCGCAAGCGGGTGAGCCCCAAGGCGAGGCTCGCGATGCTGAGGGGACTTATTATCGCTAAAGTCCCGGTGCGTCGGATGTTCGGTACCGATACTTTCCGCTCAAGGCATTGGGGATTTCTCCCGAAGGCCGCCCCTTGAGGTTGTGACGGCCTGACTTGCTGAAAGTTTTAGCTGTTTTTGAAAAACATGTAAGTAAATATTAAAAAAGTTGACGGTCAGCAAAAAAATAGTTCGTCGCCGATTTTTTCCACTGATCGATCATCCAAAAAACACCCCCGCGAGGGAGCGCTGTTGCCTAGCAGGTTAGCGGGTCGAGCAGATGCACGGCGGCAGAGGAGACTTGGCGCGCTTACCTCCGGGCCGGGCGACCGTTCCCGTACACCCCATCCGATCCCGACGGCGGCGCGGTGCTTGCGCCAACCTGCTGCGCCTCTTCGGTGCGAAAATCGAGCGCGAGGAAGCCATCGTCGACACCAAGGTCGTCCGGGCTCGGCACCAGCGCCTGGCAGGGAGCGCCGAAATGGCCGCGCAAGCCGACAGGGATCTGCCGCTCAAGGTCTACCAAGACCTCTGGCGACCCACCGACGTGAGCCTACAGTTCATCCGCTGGTGTACGCTCCATGCTCCTGCGGGCGACCTGCTACAGGGAGGCTCTGGCGCTGTTGCGCCCACTCACTGAGAAATATCGTCGAGATGTTAGGCAACAGCACTCCCGCCAGGATACGGCACCGATACGGAATTCGGCTTCATATAGGTACCATTCGGTTCCGCTCAGTTCCGCGAATTTCCCCTTTAAATAAAGGATTATTGGGAGTGCCCCCGGCAGGAATCGAACCTGCATTTAAGGTTTAGGAAACTTCCGTTCTATCCATTGAACTACGGGGGCGTTTTACAGGGTGACAGATAAAAAGCATGACAGATAAAGACAGGAGAACCGGATACGGGAGATGCGCCCGTCCGGTTCTGAGGGAGGACGCGAAGCACCATCCCTCCCTCTATCGTCACGCATAACTGCGAATAGAAACGTGGACATCGTCGAACTTGAGGGGCTCCTTATGCAGCACGGGGGCGGCGTCTGTGCCCTTATATTCCCAGGCGGATACGTGGGAGAAATTCGCGTCATCGCGTTTGGCCTCTCCGGGTTGAGTGTTGCCGGCGATCACATCGGGGTCCTTATCGAAGAACTGGTGTTCGAGGCGGAAATGACCGCCGCAGGATTCCTCGCGGTCGCGGGCATCGTAACACATGACTTCAGCGAATTCGAGGAAATCGGCGACGCGGCCAGCCTTTTCGAGTTCCATATTGGCGTTTTCGCCGGAACCGGGGATGCGCACGTTTTTCCAGAACTCCTCGCGGATAGCCGGGATTTTTTCCAGTGCTTCGGTAAGTCCTTCGCGGGAGCGGGCCATGCCGCAATTGTTCCACATGGTCATACCCAGTTCGCGGTGGAAGGAATCCACAGTGCGGCGGCCCTGGATAGCCAGCAATTTGGATGTACGTTCGCGCACTTGCGCTTCAGTCTGCTTGAACTCGGGCATCGCGGTGGTGATGCTGCCGGGCTTCTGGGTGACCAGATAGTTAGCGATGGTGGTGGGGATAACGAAATAGCCGTCGGCCAGGCCTTGCATCAGTGCCGAGGCCCCGAGGCGGTTGGCTCCATGATCGGAGAAATTCGCCTCACCGAGCACATGCAGGCCGGGAATATTGGACATAAGATTGTAATCCACCCACAAGCCGCCCATCGTGTAGTGGACGGCCGGATAGATCATCATTGGCAGCTTGTAGGGATCCTCGCCGGTGATTTTCTCATACATCTGGAACAGGTTGCCGTAGCGCGAGCGGA
>JBAXOP010000135.1:0-13100 GCA_037133195.1 Verrucomicrobiota bacterium
TCCGATGATGATCGCCCGCTTCTTTCCCGACAATTCTGCCATGAACTATCTATCAACCATTTCCCCCATCCGTCTCATTCCGGCTATCCGGCAGCTCCAGTATGTGCGAGTGAATATGAGAATTTGCGGTATTGCCAACAACCCATATCTCATGTGCATGGTCATCATCTGTTGTATGGCGAGCCGCTTGGCGGCCGGGCAATTCGGGGATTTCACCTATACTGACGATGGCACATCTATCACTATCACCGATTACCCAAATACCGGGACGGGCACCATTGATATTCCGGCAACCATCGTTGGCAAGCCGGTCACCAGTATCGGAAGCAGGGCGTTCCAGTACTGCTCCAGTCTGACCAGCGTGTTGATCCCCGCTAGTGTCACAAGTATCGGTAGTTTCGCGTTTTTTTCCTGTGGCAGCCTGACCCATATTGTGTTGCCAGCTGGCGTTACGAGCATCGGGGAATTTGCGTTCTATGCCTGTGGCAGCCTGGCGTATATCGCGTTTCCAGCCAGCGTCACGAGCATCGGGGATTTTGCTTTCTATAACTGTGGCAACCTGACAAGCGCGAGTTTCGCGGGCAACGCCCCCTCCATGGGAATCAGTATTTTCCACTTGGCGGCCAGTGGATTCAAGGTGCGCTGTTTCGTGGGTAATTCGGGCTTCACCACCATGCCATGGAATGACTATGCCTCCTTCAATATGGGTGCCGCCACTCCAATCACGAGCTGGTTGGTCACAAACAACCTGCCCTACGACGCAAACCTGTTGGACGACCCTAATGATGATGGGGTAAATTTGTTACTTGCTTACGCCCTCAACCTTGATCCGCAGCGGAATTTGTCTGCCAGTATGCCTCAGCCGCTATTCATCGCGGGCCACCTGAGCTTGCGGTATTATGCGGGTAGCGCAGGCGTAACGTATGCGGCGCAGACCAGCACCGATCTATTATCATGGACCCCGGATGGCGTGACGGTTTCCGGCCCGGATACCAGTCATGTACGTACGGCCACGGCTAACCTGCCCGGATCCAAGCGATTCCTGCGCTTGGTGGTGACGGCTCCTTGAGGCTACTGACTCAGTTGACCGTAACGGAGCGCTGGCTTTAGCCGGCGCGTTTGGTCGGCTTGCAGCACGAGCCCACAACAAACCTACCACCCCATTGCATCACGATGGGGTTGATGCTCTGAGGGAAAGAGCGGCGATGCCAGAGCATCAGTGTTTGGCCGCGACGGCGTCCTTGACCTTCTTCTCGAAGGCATCCAAGTCCGTCTTGCCCATGCCCGGCTTCATTTCAGCTACGACCGTCCCACAGGCGGCATCGGTGACAACCACCCGCGGGGTCGGACCCTCCATGCTGACCACAGACGGGAGGACTGCCTTAACGTCCTTTTCCTTGCCGATCACTTCGATGGCCAAGGCGTTCTGGTGCGGGATAACTTTCTTGGCGGCCGCATTGTTGGCATTGACCGTGGCGACACATTTGGGACAATTCGGATTCCAGTAGGCTTGGTAAAAAACAAAGGCAATCAGCTTGCCGGATTTGGCGGCCGATTGCTTGGCGTTCTCAACTTTTTTCTCGTTGATGGCGGAAAAAACATTTCCCATCCCCAACACAGCTACCATGGCGACGAACAAAACAGCTTTCATACGCCCAATGCCTCTATTGGACGCCGACCGACTTGTCAACTAAGTTCCTAGAAAAAATCAGGTGCTTAGCAGCGGTCTGGCGGGCTTTAGCCACCTCCTCAGGCGTGAGCGCATACCCCTGCTTGCCACCACCCATCAACCGACCGACGGGAGACGCGACATTTTTAGGCGGATGAGGGAGGCCGAGGTTGTGACCGAGTTCGTGAGCGATGGTGCGGGCGAGGGAACCGACCTTCATGGGTTCTGGTTCAATAAGCAATGTTTTGACGGGCGGTTTGTTGGCGCGCGAGGGTTTATCGGTCCAAACGCCGATTACGGCCAGCCTGCCGCCCATTGCCGCATATCCCTGATAGGTAGCGCCAATGTACGGGAGAAGATAGACGTTATGTGCGCTCGGGTGGCGCTGCGAGGGGTCGAGCAGCTTGGCGATATTCGCGGTGCGACCGGACCCGGCAACTTCCTCCTCGCCGCGCTTTGCGTTCTCGACACTCCGGAGCAACTCGTCGAAGTCCTTCGGCTTGAGCAGTGACTCCGTCTTGGCGCGCTCGACGACAAACTGGATGTTGGCAGGTTTCCAGATGCGGTTGACCTCAGCGAGCACGGGGCCGGTGATGTCAGTGGGCGTCACCCAATCCTCCATCGCCTGCCCGTTCACTGTCATTGTAGCCCCCTGAGTGAGGTGAAAACGGATCGGAAGGGTGAGCATCGCGTCATCCGCGGCGAGAACCGGCACGGCGAGCAATAAACCGGGAAAAAGACATCTGAGGTTCATGGGAGTGTTTGTAATGGCTTTTGCGCAACCCGGCCAGAGTCGGAGGCCCCCCACCGCGGGTCAAGGCGGAAACTTGAAAATTGCTAATTTTGCTAGAGATTGCCATTGATATTACTAGCTCCAGCGTCTTGTGTCGCGTCCGTGACTTTCCTCTTCGACATCGGCCGAGTGCTGTTGGACTTTGATTTTGAGACCTCGCTGGCACGCTTGCTGCCGCCTGGGGGATGTGATGCGGGTGGGCACCTCGCGACGTTGCTAAACCAGCGGGACGGATTTGAAGCGGGTGCCATCGCGGAGGACGCGTACATAGCGAAGGCTCTGGAGATGCTTGGCAGCCCGGCGAGTCCGGACGAATTTCGGCACGCCTGGCGGCATGTATTCACGCCGAACGAGGCGATGTGGCAGGAAGTAGGCAAATTAGCCGCAGCCGGGCACCGGCTCATTCTCTTTTCCAACACCAACTCCATTCACTGTCCGTGGGTTTTCGAAGAGTTCACTGATTTCTCCCTGTTTGATGCTGCGGTGCTGTCCTTTGAAGTCGGAGCCGTCAAACCCGATCCCGCGATTTACCAGTACGCAATCGCCACCCACCAGCTAGAGCCGGCCGCCACTCTTTACATCGACGACTTGGCAGCCAACATCGCCGTCGGGCGTGCCCACGGGTTCCGCTGTTTCCAGTACGATCAAGCCGACCATCCCGCCTTCCAACGCTGGTTGCTGGAACAACTCGACGGTTGCTGAGCTGGACCAATTCCGCATGCCTGCGGTGGGGATTTCGGGGCTCCCAAGCCGAAAATCGACGCATTTCGCACATTTACCTCGAAATTTCACGGTTTTTCCCGAATCCTGTCTTGCAACCTGTGGAAATGCCGTGCATAGACCCGCCTCCCCGCACACTCCGCCGGATTCCCCCCATCGCTGCAATGTCCCTGAAAATCAGAAATCTCGCCATCATCGCCCATGTTGACCATGGAAAAACCACTCTCGTAGACCAGCTACTGCAAGCTGGCGGCACGTATCGAGAAAACCAGGCCGTCACCGAGCGAGCGATGGACTCGATGGACCTTGAGCGGGAAAAAGGTATCACTATCAAGGCCAAAAACACCTCCGTCCACTGGCAGGGCTATACCATCAACATCGTCGATACCCCGGGCCACGCCGACTTCGGCGCCGAGGTCGAACGCGTCATGAAAATGGTCGATGGCGTTCTGCTCGTTGTCGATGCCTTCGGCGGCCCGCAAGCGCAGACGCGTTTCGTATTGCGCAAGGCGATGGAAGAAGGACTCAAGCCGATTGTGGTCATCAATAAAATCGACCGACCGCTGGCTGAGCCGCTCAAGGTCCACGACCAGGTGCTGGAACTCTTTCTCGATCTGGATGCCAACGAAGAGCAATTCAACGCCCCATTCGTGTATGGCTCGGCACGCGACGGCTATTTCATGAATCACCCGGAGGACGAGCGCGTCGATTGTATCCCGCTGCTGCAGAAAATCGTCGAATGCATCCCGGAGCCCAAGGCTGATCCTGCATCACCGTTTTTCATGCTCGTATCTAACATCGAGTGGGATGATTACGTCGGCCGCGTGGCCATCGGCAAAGTGCTCGGCGGCGACGTCAAGAAAGGTGATACTATCTGGTTGTTGCGCAAGGACGGCACGAAACAACAGTCCAAGGTGATGAAAACCTTCACCTACTCCGGCTTGGCCACCAGCGACTCAGAAGGTTGCGGTGCGGGCGGCATCGTCGGCATCGCCGCCGGTATTGATAGCATCGACATCGGCGAAACCCTCAGTGCTTCGCCGGATATGCTGCCGCTACCCTTCGTCGCTATCGATCCGCCAACGGTGCAAATGCAGTTCTCTATCAACGATGGCCCGCTGGCAGGCCGCGAGGGCAAGCACGTGACGTCGCGCGCTATCCGCGATCGGTTGATGCGCGAATTAAAAACCAACATTTCCATTCAGGTGGAGGACACCGATCAGTCGGGTATTTTCAATGTATCGGCCCGTGGAGCGATGCAGATAGCCATCCTTGTGGAGCAAATGCGCCGCGAAGGGTTTGAAGTATGTGTGTCGCGGCCTATGGTTATTTATCGCCGCGACGCCGCCGGCAAGTTGCTAGAACCCTACGAAACCCTCTACATCGAGGCTCCCGGTGATTACACTCAGGGGATTCTTAAAATTCTCGCCAGCCGCAAGGGGCAGATGGAACACATGGATACCGAGCCGAGCGGGCGCACCTTCATCCGCGCGGTCATTCCCACCCGCGGTCTGATCGGATTTGAAACCGAGTTGGTCAATCTGACCTCCGGCCACGGTATCATGAGTCATTTGTTCAAGGAATATTCTGACCACGCCGGGGAGATCACCAACCGCACCACCGGCACACTCGTCTCGATGGATTCCGGTACCGCCACCCCATACTCGTTGCAAACCCTCGAGGATCGCGGTGCCTTGTTTGTCGCTCCCGGCGACGCTGTCTATGCCGGCATGCTCGTCGGCGAAAACCCCCGCGTCGGTGATTTGCCGGTTAACCCGGTCAAGGAAAAGCACCTCGACAATATGCGCTCGTCGGGCAAGGACAAAACCTCCAAACTCACCCCTCCGATCCGGTTTTCCTTAGAGCGTGCCATCGAGTACATTGATGTGGACGAATTGGTAGAGGCCACCCCCAAAAATATCCGGTTGCGCAAGCGGGTGCTCGATGCCAACGCCCGCAAGCGTGCTGCCAAAGGCACCACTCAAGCGGCCGAAGATCGCAGCAATCGCGGTTAACCCGGCCAGCAGGGTGGCATTGTAGAGGCGGTCTGCGACCGTCTCTGCCATTGCGCGGCCCACGCACAGCGACGCTCACAGAGCGCCGCTACAGCGCAGACTCAGCTTAGCGGTAAATAGGCTAGAGAGTCGGGTTAGTCCGTTAGATTCTTCTCTTTGGCGCTCTTGGCCATTTTCCAGATATCCACCGGGACATCATTATTGCGAGTTGCCCCCGGCGTGCTGCGGCCATCGGCGAGGTATTTCTCTAGCAACCGGGTCAACCGCTCGACAACATCAGGGTGTTTGTCCTGAACATTGACGCTCTCCCTGACGTCGTCTGACATATCGTAGAGTTGCACCTTGGGCAATCCCAGTTTTACGGCTTCTGCCTCTTTGGGTTGGCTCCAACCTCCGGATCCCGGGCACAATTCCAGTTTCCAGTTGCCCTGACGGATAGAGAATTTACCATCAATTGAATGATGCACCACAGCTTCTTGCAATGGGCCGGCATCCTTACCGAGCAAGGCCGGCAGGATACTCACGCTGTCCTCACCAGCATCAGCCGGAACCTTGACCCCGACAATCTCCGCGCACGTTGCCATCAAATTTGTCAGACAAGTCAATTGCTTGCTAGTAGTTGCCGCCTTGATCATACCGGGCCAGCGGCAGATGAAGGGAATTCTGTGCCCGCCATCCCAGATATCTGCCTTGTGGCCACGAAATATATAATTGGGCGAATGGCCTTTGGCCTCGAGCTGGGGAATGCCTGCGGCCGGCGAACATCCATTGTCGCTGGTGAATATCACCAGCGTGCTGTCCGCAATACCATTGCGCTCTAGCGCCTCCATCACCTCTCCAACCGCCCAGTCCGTCTCCATCACAAAATCACCGTACTTGCCTAGAGCGCTCTTGCCCCGCCACTCTGCGGACGGCAAAATCGGCGTGTGCGGTGAATTCAGCGGCATATAGATGAAGAATGGCTTACCATTCTTAGCTGTGGCGGCCTGGCTATCAATGAATCCGACCGTTTTCCGGGTTAAGGTTGGAAGCACGTCCACGGCCTTGAAGCCTGCAGCCGTCAACCCCGTACGCCCTCCCTCACTGGTGATTTCAGTGGGTATGCTAACAGTCTTGTCATTCTCGATATATACATACGGTGGCATATCCAGAGACGCCGCGATGCCGTAGAAATAATCAAATCCGCAGTCAAAGGGCCCACCTCTGGCAGGCTTGCTGAAATCCACGTTGGTGGTGTCCTTGATTCCGCTCCTAGGCGTGCTACCATCGGCTAGCGCCCAGTCGATACCAAGATGCCACTTGCCGAAACAGGCCGTCGAGTAACCGGCTTGTTTGAGGAGTAAACCAACCGTGGGCCGTCCGGGCGCGATCAAGCGTTGCGAATAGCCCTCGAGAACCCCCTTTTGCACCCGCGTCCGCCAGCAGTAGCGCCCGGTCATGATCCCATAGCGCGTCGGCGTGCAAACCGATGAACCTGAATGGGCGTCTGTGAAAATCATGCCGGCACCCGCCAGTCGATCTATGTTAGGTGTCGGGATTTTCCCTTGGGGGTTGAGGAATTTGACGTCACCGTAGCCCAGATCGTCACAAAGAATGTACACAATATTCGGCAATTTGGCGGGGCTTGGCACGTCCCGCAACTTGCTGGGAGCGACCGCGCCAGGCTGGGCAGGAGTGGCCGCGCCGCAGATGGCGTGGCCACTGCGCATCGCCTCGCCGCTGGCGACGGCATGCAACTCGGCGGCATGCAACTCGGCGGCATGCAACTCGGCGGCATGCAACTCGGCGGCATGCAGCATCAACACTGCGGTCAACCCGCAGCACTTAAGCCAGGTGTTTTTCACTGATATATCCTTTCGTTTATCTGTTGATTTCCCATGAACCAACGAATCCAGTATCCTTGAAAAGCCGAAGATGCTGTCGTTAGGTCAAGTTTCCTTCTCTTGTGTCTTCAAGTCTTGCGTCCTGGGTCTGAGGCGCAGCCTCGCGAGCATACTGGTTCGCGGGCCTTGGTTCTTTCATGGTTTTGAGACGCTGATTCCGTAGATGAGGTGGTTTGATTGAACCTCGAAAGAGAGATGAACCGCTGATGAGCGCTGAATTGTAGAAACTGGAGCGAAATCAGCTCCTAACCCTATAGGAGCGACCAACAATCGACACAACTCTTTGATTATGTGCTTTTCTGCCAGCGAACAACCCAACAATTTCTCCAATTTTTCCCACACGGGACTTGCCCGATTTGCTGGTGCCGGTTAGCCTTGCTGCTGTGAATGGTGCCGCCGAAAACATAATCCTTAAAGGCGTCGCCCGCTCGTTTTTCCTTAGCTTGCGACTGCTGCCCGCTCCCATGCGCGGTGCCGCCAGTCTGGGCTATCTGCTCGCCCGTAGCTCCGACACTCTCGCCGATGCCGCCGCCGCCCCCGTGGCCCGGCGAATGGATGCCTTGGCGGCCTTCGCCGACGCTGTGGCCACGACGGCCCCGCCGCCACGCTGGCCGCAAGCATTGCTCGATGCCCTGCCGGACCCGCGCGAGCGCCACTTGTTAGGTGAAACGCCTGCACTGCTCACCTGGCTGCGTGGCCTGCCTGCGGCGCAGGCCGCGCTGGTGCGCGATGTGGTGGCCACCATCATCAGCGGCCAGCAACTCGATTTAGAGTACTTTGCCAGCGCCAGCCGCGAGCGGCCAGTGGCCCTGCCCGACGCCGCCGCGTTGGATGACTACGCCTGGAGGGTCGCAGGTTGCGTCGGTGAATTCTGGACTCGCCTCGGGTTTCTGACTCTCGGCAGCCGGTTTTCCACCAGCACACCGGAAATTTTGCTAGAGCAAGGGCGGGCTTATGGGAAAGGCCTGCAACTCGTGAATATTCTGCGCGATTTACCGGTAGATTTGGCCGTGGGGCGGTGTTATTTACCAGTGGCCGATCCGAGCGAGCGCGGAGCATTGCTCGCCAGCCATGCTGATTGGTTAGAAAGAACGGTACCGCAGATTGAGCAAGGGATGAGTTATGCGATGAGCCTGCCGCTGAGGCGGTTGCGTGGAGCCACCCATCTGCCCGCACTATTAGCCACCGAGACTCTGGCACGTCTCCGTGGTGCGACCTGGCAAACCCTCCAAGCCCGCATTAAAGTACCGCGCCACCGCGTCTATATGCTATTGCTCCGGGCGTTTTGCTGAACACCGCGGAACCTCACGTCATTTTTTTCCACTCTCGACATCGGCCCGCAGCCCGCCATTATTGTGCGGCTCAACATCTGAAATCATGTCCAACTTTCTTGTCATCCCCCGCCCCGCCCACGACCAACTTGTCAGTCTTGCCTATCAATCCCGCGGCTTCACTGCGGAAGAGGCGGCCGAAGGAACCAAGCTCGCCGCCGAAGCAGCGCGCCACGGTATCCGCACCCACCATGCGCTCAAAGCCCTGCACCTCGACCACCTATTCGGCTCGGGTGTCGGCGGCTGTGTTCCTGGTGCCCAAATCGAGGTGCTTCCATGCCGCTTCGCCGCCTCCGAACGCTGGAATTCTAATAAAAAACTCGGCCAATCAGTCGCCTATCGCGCCATCGAACGTGCCATCGAACTGGCCGACGAATTCGGCATCGGCCAAATCGCGGTTGACAATGCCTTCCATTACCTGTGGGGCGGCGGCTACGTTATGGAAGCAGCCGAGCGCGGCTATTTCGCCTACACCAACTGCACCTCCGCCCTCGCCGAGGTGGTGCCCTTCGGAGGCAAATTTCCCACTCTCGGCACCAACCCTCACTCATGGGGCATTCCCGCCAGCCAGGCTAACGGCTTTCCAATTGTTATCGATTGGGCCACCTCCACCGTCGCTATGGGGCGCGTCCAAGCGCTCAAGCGCGAAGGCAAATTGCTGCCGCCGGGAGCTGCGGTGGATGCGGCTGGCGAGCCCACGACCGATCCAAACCACGTGGCATCACTCCTGCCATTTGGAGCACACAAAGGCTACGGTCTCTCACTGATCAACGAGATTTTCGGCGGCCTCATTGGCGGATCGCTACCCACCCTGCGCGGCCGCCCGATTTTAACGCCCGGGGAAAAGAACACACCGGTGTTTTATTTCCAAGTCATCCATCCCGATGCACTCTCGGGAGGCGGCTTCGCCTGTGGACGCAGCCAGAAGGAAAATCTCACAGCCGTCATAGGCGATATCCTCGGCCATGGCAACGAGGCCGCCATGCTCCCCGGCCAACTCGAAGCCACCGCCCGCCATCGCTCTGATGCCGCCGGCGGTTTGCTCTTCACTCCTGCGGAAATTGCCGAATTCAACGAACTCGCCGTAGCGCTCGGCCAGCCGCCATGGGATCTGGCCAGTATCGCCGCCGCGCCAGCAGCTTAACCCTCACACCTCGATCTGTGCGCCGAGTTCAATGACCCGGTTAGGCGGCAAGTTGAAAAACTCCATGGCACTTTGCGAACTGCGCGAGAGTAGCGCAAAGTACTTCGCCTGCCACAGCGGAAGATTTTCTCGAGTCGGAAGAATCGTCTCCCGCCCTAGGAAAAAACTCACCTTGTCGGCACGGCAGGATAAGCCGTACTCACCGCAGGCCGCGAGAATTTCCGGCACATTGGGCCGCTCCATAAAACCATGACGTGCCACCACCCGCCACACGCCCGAGCCTAGATCGGTCACCTCCAAGCCCTCGCCATCGTTGACCCGCGGCGTGCGTGCCGCCTGAATTGTCAGAATAATCGTGGTGCGATGCAACACCTGGTTGTGCTTCAAATTGTGCAACAAGGCCGGAGGAGCCGCCCCACCAGCTAACGACAAATAGACGGCCGTGCCCTGCGCACGCATCGCCCCACCACGCTCCAACGAGTGGATCAAATCACACAAAGGCAAGCTCATGGCAGCGAATTTCCCCGCCAAAACCGCCCGGCCGCGCTTCCACGTGAGCATCGTGAGCATCAGCGCCGCGCCAATGAGCATGGGCACCCAGCCGCCCTGGGAAATTTTGAGCAAGTTGGGCAATACAAAACTCAACTCGATGAGCATGAAGCTGCCACAGATGAGGAGCACTTTCCACACCGGCCATAACCAGAGGCGTCGCGCGATTGAGCATAACACCAATGTGGTGATGAGCATCGTCAAACACACTGCAATGCCGTAGGCCGCCGCCAAATTACTCGATGTTTGAAACCCGATGACCAATGCGATGCTGCCCACCATGATGGCGCGGTTGACTTGACCGACATAAATTTGTCCGTGCTCACTCTCCGATGTGTGATCGATAGCCAAACGCGGCAAGTATCCCATCTGCACCGCCTGCATCGCCAACGAAAACGCCCCGGATATCAACGCTTGGGAGGCGATCACTGCCGCCAGTGTACCCAAAATTACCAGTGGCATCTTGAACCAGCCCGGTGCCAATTGATGCAAGGGCGAAACCAACGTCTCCGGCGATGCATCCGACAATATCAGGCCGCCCTGCCCCAAGTAATTAAGCAACAATGCGGGCAACACCACCGCGAACCAGGCGAGGCGAATCGGATTGCGACCGAAATGCCCCATGTCGGCATACAGGGCCTCGCCGCCGGTGATACACAAACACACCCCCCCCAAGGTGACCGCTGAGTCGAGCCCATGATGAATCAGGAATTGCAGGGCCCACCAAGGATTGATCGCCATCAACACCCCGGGATACATCCAAATCCCACGCACACCCAAGACACCAATGCTCAAAAACCACACCAGCGTGATCGGACCGAACCAAATCCCCACCCGCCCGGTCCCTCGGTATTGAATTGAAAATAATCCGAGCAAAATCACCACGGTGATCGGCACAATCCAACTTTCCATCGCAGGCGGAGCGGCTACTTTCAGTCCTTCCACCGCAGAGAGCACGGAAATGGCCGGGGTGATGATTCCGTCGCCGAACAAAAACGCAGTGCCCAGCAACGCCAGCAACACCAGCACGTAGCTGCGGCGGTTCACTGGGCTGCCGGCTTTGGTCGTATGAGGCACAGCCAGCGCCAACATTGCGAGCAAGCCGCCTTCGCCATCGTTATCGGCACGCATGACCACCGAGATATATTTCACGGCGATGAGGCTCAGCAGCGCCCAAATGATCAAGGACAGGATTCCCAAGACATTGTCGGGGTTCACATCCACCATCCCATGGCCGCCGGGTCCGGTCATGCTTTCGCGCAAGGCGTACAATGGACTGGTGCCGATATCACCGTAAACCACGCCCAAAGCTCCGAGAGCTAACAGCGCTTTACGACGGGAGGTTGATTCTGAGGAATGACTCATGCCGGAGGTTGCAACGGCCGCGCCTGGTGGAGCGGGCGGGCCCGGAGTCAAAGCCCTGCAAGCCGCCAATGCAATCGAAAGTTCGCACAAAACTCACCCAATCTCCAACATCAGCGCCGTGCACGGGGCCAGATCCGGCAATGTGAGCCCATCGCGCTCAAGTACATCCCCTGCCACCGCGCCCGTCCACCCGCTCTCGAGGCGATCCACAAATGCCCACGACCCGACCGCCGCCCGGCCCAATATTTCCATCGCATCCCGCGGGATGCGCACCCGAGGGTGAGCCAGCGTTGCGCTGCCATGGAAATTGGCCACCACCAGGAACGCCTGCCCGGTCGTTGTATCGTGACGCAGAAAGGCGTAGAGCCAATGACCGGACACGCTTTCCGCGTCCAAGCGGCCGAAGAACGGGTTATTGCGGTTGGCAAAATTGAGGCCATAAAACCCGCCTGCGACGAACGCCGGTTGTTGGATGAGGTGGAGCAGAGAGGCGTACCATGTCCGCAGTGCCCATTGTTGCGCGCTGAGATGAGCGCCGTCGAATTTGCCGCCATTGACCCATTTGAGCAACTCCGGCAACGACCCATAATCAAAGATACTGCTGCGGGCGTTGTCGCCACAATACCCCTTCACCCCCACTGCGGGTTCACCGACTTCCTGGCCCTGATAGATCATGAGCGGCCCCCGCCCCATACCAAACAACACCGCGCACACCGGCTTGCCGACTTGCATCCCCTGCCCGCCCCAGACCTGTGGATTGGCCAGACGCACCTCATCGTGATTCTCGGCGTAGCGCAACGACTTGTGGAATCGCACACCGGTAAATATGAGCTCATCCAGGTCATTTGCCCATTTTTCCGAGTCATAGATTCCCTCCAATACATCATAAGCCGGATCATCATAGACCGCATCGAAGCCGGCTTCCAGCAATTCATCCAGCACCTGTGCGTCGGTCAGTTTCGCCGGATCGTTGTCGTAGGCTTCCGCGCAAAAAAACACCGAACTCTGCCGCTCGCGGGCTTGCTTGACCAGCCAGCGCCAGAACGGCATCGGCACCAAGTGCGCCATGTCCACCCGGAAGCCATCAACGCCAAGTGCTTGCCAGTAAGCAACAATCTGATCCATGGTGCGCCACGTCTTGGGCACCGCAGCGGACGCGGCATCCGGCCCCGGCAGATGCGAGGTATCGCGCCCCGTGGTGAAATCGTGACCATAGTTCAGCTTCACCGTTTCATACCAATCGCCATCCCCCGGTGCCCAGGAAATGACGTTGTTGCCAGTGACCCGGCCATGGTTGCGTTCCGGCTCGTAGGAACCGCTGCATCCGGGCTTACCGGCCATCGGCAATTTGAGTGGCGGGCCGCCCCCCGGATCGCCAGCCCGCAGATAGTAAAAATGGTTGTCGCGGGCGAAAAACACCTCACGCTCATCCCCCACCCCGAACGATAACCCAGGGCAAACGTCCGAGTCGTACGAGCGCGCCACATGATTGGGCACCAGGTCAATGAGCACCCGCAGGCCCTGGGCGTGACAGCGCCCTAGCAACACCGCAAGCTCCGCAAGACGCCGCGGCGGGCCTTGCGCATAGTCTGGGCATACGTCAAAATAATCCCTGATGGCATAAGGACTGC
>JBAXOP010000136.1:0-12972 GCA_037133195.1 Verrucomicrobiota bacterium
CAATACGAACCGCTGCCGTAATACTCGCGCTGGTTGGTCCCGTCCGGATTCATCGTGAACAGAATCCGCGCCACATAATGCGGCAGGTCGGCGTATTCCCAGCGCAGATAGAGCAGGCGCCCGTCCGGCATGAGCGTCGGACACCAGTTGTGCTCCTGATCGAACGCCAGCCGACGGATCCGGCCGGTGTCCGGCCAGTAGCGGTAGAGCTGCGCCACGTGCGAAGTGCCGCGCACGCAAGGCACGCCGACAAACGGCGCGGTGGAAGTGAAGATGATGCTGTCGTCGGGCAGGTAACATGACGTGTAATTGTCCACATCCGCGTCGGGAATGAGCGGCAGTTGGCGCGGGCTGCCACCGGCGGTGCTCATCTCAAACACACCCCAGCGACCGTCGGCAGCGATGGATGAGAACATGAGGCGCGTGGCGTCGAAATGCAGCGCCAGGTCGCCGACAAAACGACCGCTTTCTGGCTGATAGAGCGGCTCCAGCACGGGGGTTCCGCGCAAGCCGTGCAGGATCATAATTCCGTTATCAAGGCCCCGGCGCGGAATGGAACTGTTGCTCTCCCAATTCTGCGGCAGTGCCAACTTGTCGGCGCTGCGCCTGACTAACAGCAAGCGGTCAAAATCCAGCAAGGGGTTTGCTAGCAGTGCTTCCTTGCGCAACAACGCGAACTCCGCTGCCAGTGGATCCAACTGCTCCGCTGCCGCGCTCTTGGCACGCTGTTCGAGATCCGCTGCCTGCTTTAGCCATTCCGCTCCGCGCGGGTAACGCTCCGGAAAGCTCCGGCTTAGATCTTGAATTGCCAGACACAGCGACCGCATTCCCGGCAAAACTTCCGCTCGCCCGGAATCGCCCGCTTGGGCCGTGGCCACACCCAGAAATGCGATACCAATCAAAAGCCGCCGCGCGAGTCTTAGGTTTGCTGCCATGATGAGGGGTCGTTAAATTTCTGCCATTGACGCCGGACCAACCGGAATCACATACCTTTACTGCGGGGTAGCTCGTACCTTTCACGCATTCCGGCAATTGTTTGTATGTTAGGTATGACGGTCCAGTCGAAGCATCAGAGTTGATAGCACATCAGCCGGTCCTGCCCGCGCAGATATAGGCGCTCGTCGGAGACCACGGGATAGAACCACCATTCCTTTCCCTGAAACTTCCGCTTGACGCGGGAGCCATGGGGTCGGTCCCGTTTTTCGAGCATGCCTTTGCCGCGACGGGACAGCGAATGCTTGAAAAGCGGGACTGGTTCCATCGGATCAGTCAGACCCAACACAGAATAGATGTTTCACGCCGCGCAGCAAAAGCCGACCCGCCACTGGCACCGGCGAGGCGATAATTTGTTCGGCCATGATATTTTGCGAAAGGATTTCGAGGGGGGCACCGAGACGCACGACAAAGACTATGCCATCTTCGCTCACCGCGTAGAGTTTGCCATCAGCCACCGTCGGCGAGGCATAAAAACTGCCGTTTTGATTGGGCAACTTGCCACGCCACCATGTCTTGCCGGATACCGGGTCGATGCACTCTATCTGCCCACGGTCTCGCAAAAGATAGATGCGCCCCCCGCTGGCCGCAGGAGTCGGCACGAAGGAACCCGTATCCAGTTGCTGCCAAATCCGGTGACTTGCCGTCACGTCACCGCTGCCGCCGAGACGGATGGCATGCAAGCGGTTGCCGCGCCCGTAAGGAACGATTGCGATCCCGTCCACCACGACCGGTGAGGCGACGGCGGGCCAGTTGTCGGTGGCATCGGGGTTGAAGTCTGCGCAATCCCAGAGCAGTTTTCCGTCAACCGCGGCGTGTGCTGTTAGGTGCTGACCACCCCAGACGAGCAGTGCCTCCCGTCCCTCATGCTGGATTAGCAGTGGCGTGGCGTAACCATGGTCCCCCTCTGTCGGAGTCTTGTAGTTACGAGCGACTTTCCAATGCAGCTCTCCGGTGGACTTGTCGAAAGCGGCGAGGTACGAGTCGCCATGATGCAATACCGCCACGACCACATCATGGGTAGTGAGCACCGGGGAAACACAGGCGTCCCAGAACAGGTCCAGCTTGACGAAGCGCTCTTGCAGGTTCGTCTTCCAGCGCAACTTGCCGTCAAGGTCCAAAGCTGCCAGAGTCGTGCTTTTGAAGCAAACGAAGATCCCATGGCCATCGGTAGTTGGGGATGGATTGCTGCCTGATCCGTTACCGTGCTTCCCGGCGATCTCTTTGCCAAGGGTGGTTTGCCAAAGCGGCTTGCCACTCCAGTCGAATGCCAACACCGCATCTTCTCCGGCCACCGGCGCAGTCAGATAGATGCGCTTGTCCCAGACAATCGGTGTCGAACACCCCTTTCCCGGCAGTGGCGTTTTCCACAATAGGCCGGAGTTGGCATCCCACTTCACCGGATAGGTTCCGGATTCGGCGCTCCCATTATCCAACGGACCTCGCCAGCGCGGCCAATTTTCGGGTACTGCGGCAAGCGCCGCAGATGTGGATACAACATGCGCGGCGACTGGCACCACCTGACAGATGCCGCTGGCACCAATGGACTGGATGAAGTTTTCCCCTTTGGACTGGGGGCACGGCCTCGCATTGGCAGAGGGCGGGTGGCCCAGGATTGCGAGCCATACGAGAAACGGGATGAGCAGCGTCTTCATAGAGGGTTGGGATTGCAAGGGTGTCCGGCTGCATTCAGATATCGGATATCCTTGTTGCCCGTGAGGACCAAGCAGCTTTGCAGCACAATTACAGAAAATCACTTTCCTATTCATAAGAACCATGCAACCGCAGATGAGACTTGGAATACGATCCCGGACATTGGGATCTTTCATGGCCGTTTGTTACTGGTTTTTTGCAGGAATAGCGGGATTACTGGAAATTGCATTGCCGAGTAAAGCCCGTGCAAGAATCGGTGGCTGAACCGTGTATCCGAGACTTGATGCTGTGCCTCAATGAATTCTATCAAACCCACGAATTCCCCTTGGTGCTGCACTGTGATTGACTAGAGTTATGCTCATAGACTTGATGCCATGCCCACGATCCGATTCCTAAATTCTCCTTTGCTTCCTCCCGCCAAGGCGTTGCTGGTCGCCGCCAGTCTTGTCAGCCCCTGCTCCACCGCCCAGCCCGCTATGACGGCGGACGGCCAGCAAAAGGTGCCACTGGTGCGCTGGGGTGGCGGCATCAGCCCTAACATGACATCCACTGCCAAGGGCCTGCCAGCTGATCCGGGCACCGTGAAACCCCTGTGGGAACTCAAGCTGGGTACTCACCAATATAGCCTCCCGACACTCGACCGCGGCCGCATCTACATCGCCGCCAACGATGTCGGCGTAGTTCGGCCCGGATATACGCCCTCTTATGGCGGCGTCCTCATGTGCGTTGAACAGGCAACCGGCAAACGTGTCTGGCAATTGCCCAGCCCACGATTCTCGGGTGGCATCAAGCCGCCCTATCACTTCGACCAATTCTCATGCGGGATTTGTTCGGGTCCTCTCGTGGATGGCGACCGGGTATATGTGGTCACCGGTCGCGGCGAGATCATGTGCGCGGACCGCAACGGTCAAGCCAATGGCAACGATGGCCCGTTTCTCAACGAGCTTGAATACATGGAAATTTCCAGCACGCCACCGGCCAAATTGGAGCCAAGCGATGGCGATATCCTCTGGTTATACAACATGGTCACCGAACTCGATGTGGCACCCCACGACGTCTGCGGCAGCACGCTTCTGGTCGTGGATGACCTGCTTTACGCCTGCACTTCCAACGGAATTGATTCGAGGCACGACCAGGTTACCCGGCCTGATGCACCGAGCCTGATCGTGCTTGACAAGAAAACCGGAAAACTGGTGGCCCGTGACGATGAGAAAATCGGCCGGCGTTTGTTGCACGGTGCTTGGTCGTCGCCAACCTTCGGGCGCGTCAACGGTCGGCCCCTGATTTTCTTCGGCGGTGCCGACGGAATTCTCTATGCCTTTGAGCCACCGGTGCCCACTACCGACGGCAGCGTGAGCAAGCTGAAAAAAGTTTGGTCTTATGACGCCAACCCGCCGGATTTTCGGACGCGTGATGGCAAGCCGATGCTCTATTCACAATACAACCACAACCGCGCCGACGGCCCGAGTGAGATCATTGGCGTGCCGGTGTTCGACAACGGGCGGGTCTATGTCGCCATCGGGCAAAGTCCCCTGCACGGTGCCGGGCGCGGCTGCCTGTCCTGTGTGGATGCCGCAACCGGCAACAAGGTGTGGGCCACGGAGGAGATTAGCCGCAGCTTGGCCACAGTTGCGCTGGCCGACGATCTGATCTATCTGCCGGATATTACTGGCAATCTGAGTTGTTTTGATGCTGGCACGGGCCGACGCTATTGGTGCCACCCCATGGAAGGCAAAGCATGGTGCGCCTCGGCCTTCGTCGCCGATGGCAAAGTATATGCCGGCACTGAGGAAAATGTGCTTTGGGTTCTCAAAGCCAGCCGTGACCTCCAGGTCCTCTCGCGCAGCCAGCTCAAGTCCGCCATGGCCACTCCGGTAGCCGCCGATGGAGTTCTTTACCTTCCCACCCAACGGAGTTTGCTCGCCATCCCGGGCACCCAACATCCGTAACCTCCTTTGCTATTCATGGGCTCCATTAGATGAGACAACCCGCTTTCAAATACCTCCTGAGAGCCTCTAAATAAAAAATCACCGGGTACAATTTCTCGTCGTACCACAGCAGCGCGAAATACAGGCCTATCGGACTGGATCGTATGCCATGAAGAGTTGCTTCATGCTCCAGCCACGCAAAGCCATTCAGGACAGCAGTCTGATTACCACCGGCCAATGCCGAGATTGCAAGCGCACTTTCCTCTATGGTTCCCGGGATGCCAAGCTCGCCCCCCCAACTACCATTCTCGTTCTGCTGCTCTAATAGAAATGCGCTTGCACCAGATACCATCCGCCGAATGTGTTCCTTGCTAGAATTATCGATACTCTTACATAACAAACTATCCCTCAAATAGACCACTATCATTGCAGTCCCATATACCGGATTCCTCTGATTTGCTGCCAGTTGATTGCCAAACCACAGCGGCCACCAGCTACCATTGTCATTCTGCCCATTCCCAAGAAAAATGAGTGAACGTGCAATACTCCGTTTTACGGCTTTGCGCAATTCAGCCGTCATCCGCTCACCCACCAACTCGAGCGACCTCGCCAGAGCCAACATGGCATGCCCGGTCAGGTCGGGACAACTTCGGTCGAAAGGAAGCCTTCCCCAGCCTCTACAAAACGTCGGAAATCCTCCATCCCTGTTCTGAAGCATCGTCAACCACCGACATCCGGCAATGATCGACTCGCCATCCTCATCTGTACCATATAACTCAATAAGTGCCAGAATAGCCCCTGACGTATCATCAACATCAGGCACTGATCCGGCAAAATTCGTCCACCCCCAGCCACCGGGTTGTGCTAGGTTGAATGGATGTATGGTCGATTGCTGAATCGCTTTCAAATGAGCTGAAACCTTGCTTACCTCAGCCAACGTAAATTCTTTATGCATTTGGGACCCGAACGCTTTAATACTTAAGGTGGTAACCCATGTGGATAAGTCGGTATCGATCGGCCAACTGCCATCCGGCCGTTGCCCATTACGCAGGAAAGCGATCCCTTTGGTGCTAATCGGGCTGCCTTTAAAACCAGACGCTATCAGGCACATGCTGACGAAAGCAGTCAGTGGAATGGCTTCGAGAAAGCCGCCGCTTGCAGGGACGAGCGCTTCAAGTGTTCGTAGCGCGGGCAGGATGGATCTGCTTCTGATCCAGCGCATGATCGGGTTGTGGCGCGTCCTTGCCACAAAGATGAAAATTCCAACAGCGATCAACGCTGGAATCGCATAACTCACAACCCGCAAATTGAACACCCCGTACCAGGATGGCGGAAATAATGTGAATTCAAAGGGCAACTGTGGAATTCTCGCACACGCCTCCTTATCGAGCACCCCGCAGATTACCAGCATCGAGAGGATCGGAGTGGAAAATGTCAAGTCATTGCCGTAAAACCTCAGCACTGATGAGACCATATCGCCATTTGTCAAATCAACTCCCTGTTGGCCAAGGTACCTTTCAATACCCAAGATGGCATCTCCCAACCGCTGGCCTCCCTCACCGCAATACCTGATGGCGGCATAGCATAGCAGCGAGGTGCTGACATTGCTATTGCTCTCTGGCGTATCGCCAAATCCTCCATCCTTGTTGTGATGTTCCAAGAGCCAATCCAATCCATTGATGATTAGTGGCGTGTCGGATTCGTCGCCATTTACCCTCAATGCGACAATGGCCACTGCTGTCCCAAGCGCACTCGATGAGAGCCTGCCATGCCAAAATCCTGCGGTATTCCTCTCCGACTTAAGCAATCGGACAAGAATTTCATACCGCTCTTCAAGGGGATTTTGTTTCATGATGACATCTCATTTATAATTTCCCGACAGGCACCTGTTAGCGAAGCGAGCCCAATGCCAACAAGCCATAGAATGTATATTCAACATCAGACACCGAATCAATATCTACAGCCCGGAAACCACCGCCATCATACAAGCCATCAACGAAAGCAAGGCAATCCGGTTTAATCAAGCGCAGATCGGCACCCAAGAATTGAAGAGCATACAAGGCAACGCCTGTTGAAAGCAGGTCCTCGGAAGGAGTCCTGTGCAGTGCGGCAAATCCGCCATTTCCTCGGTAATATGTCTTCAGGATATCTATCGCTTCGAGCTTGCGCTTCCCTGTTATTCCCTGGATTACTGCAGTGGCAGCAACCACAGGACAGGGATGGTCATTCAACGGATATGCGCGTCCATATCTGGCGGCAAACGATAAAACATGCGGATAATCCTCTAAATAATAGAGCGCCAGCAAACCCAAAAATCCGGAATATCCCGCCTGGTTCGAGCTTGCTTGCGTTAGATCGTCAACTATGCATTTTCGCAACTCCTCGGTGGTGCCGTCCAGGCCGATGAGCTTTGCATACAAAATTGCGCCGCAATAGCGATCAACTCCGGACAAGCGCTTTGCCGTAACCGCAGTTGCCACATAATTCCGAAGCGGTGCCACGACCTCCGCTACAGAAAGCGATTCAGCCAAATACCAACCAAACAGACTATAGTACAAGTCGCACTTCCCAGCCCTGTCACAAAATCCGCCCTCAGGCGTCTGATTGCGAATGATAAACTCCCGGATTTCGGATATCATGTCGGGGTCCAGCATCGGGATGGATCTGGCAAGAACCGATTCAATGAGTTTCGGGCGCACTCTTGACAGCAGCGGTTGCGCCAGGAGTTTAAAGGTATTTCTTAAAAAGTTTGCCCAGAATTTCATGCAAAGCGAGTTTTAGACCCAAGTTGGTGACATTTGTGAGACAACTCCGCGCATCACCAATTGTCTCAAGCAACAGGTTCTTGGCAACACTCGGAACCTGATACCGGTCAAGCAATTCCAGAATTGTCCTGTTGTCTCCATGCCAATAGGCATTTAACAACTCATCGCTTTCCCCTTTCGGAAGCTGCTCGTGCAATATGGATAGCATGATCGAGAACCGCCGGATCGCAATATCCCCCTTAGTGCCTTGATAATCCGACAAGTCATCCTGAATCTGATAGGCAATGCCGACAAAGTGACAGAATCGCTCTAAAATGGCGATTGTTTCATCAGGAGCTCCCCCCACAGTGGCACCAAGCAATAGGGAGACCTTGAAGGCGGCGGCTGTCTTATTGTCAAACAAGTCCAACATTTCCTTTACGGAGAGGATGTTGTTTGAGTGGATCGAAATCAATTCAGCGCCTTGTCCGAGTGTGAGACTGCGATGCCCCCTAGAGACAATTTTCATACCTTCGCGAATCAACTCTGCTGGCAGCCCGCTTTCCGCAATCAAGCGGTATCCTTCACCGATCAGGTGGTCGCCCGTATTGATTGCAACTGGGATTCCATACCGGGCGTGGATAGTTTCCTTTCCGTATCGCGTGTCATCGTTATCCTCAATGTCGTCGTGTATCAATGATGCCTTATGAAAACACTCCACTGCCACTGCCAGCGCATTGACAACCGCCGGATCAGGCTCATTCGCAAATGCCTCATATGCCATAACCATAAGAAATGGCCGCAAACGCTGCCCCCCGGATAGCATCGATTCAAATGCAATGGCCTCTGTTTTATGGGTGGCGGCACCCATAATCCGGACCAATTCCGCCTCCTCGAAGATTGCGAGGGTCTTGTTTCTGAAATGGTTCAGATTGAGTAATTTAATAGACGCATTCTGCTGGAAACCAGCAACTTCCTGCCTAATCCATTCGGTATCGGCCGTGGTATCGACACACCCGCTGGTCAGGAGAGGGATTCCGATACTCGGAATTGAGTATTTGGATACGGCAGCGAACATTTTTTGGAGGACCTCCATACAGCCGACGCCAATGACGGCATCGACTTTACCGCCTTCGATGATGCGTGAGGTGATGGTGGTTCCTTCAGTGACCAAGGCGACATACCCCAGATCTTCTGCGGTACGCAGCAGGCCCGAGATACTGCAATTGCCGCACTCGCTGCACAACAAGCCCAATTCATCCTGCCTGGCTTCGCAGAGAGAAACCTTCCGGAGGCATTGCGGCAGCAGGAAAATGCGGCGTTCAAAGGGAGTGGCACTGACAACCGGACGCCAAATTGAGTTTCCGCAACACACCATGATGAAAGCATGAAAACGCTCCTCCCACATTTGAGATTCGATCAGAGAACTTGCAAAGTCTTCCAATGCCTCATACGTAACAGGTGGCAATTCATTGCGCTCGGAAAAGTATGCATCAACGGTTGCCCGCATTCGGGCTCGCAGCCATGCATCCGCAGGCACATCAAGAGCTAACTTCGGTTGACGCATTTCTCCATCCATGACATTCGTATTAACCATAGGCTCCCAGACCGAAAAAGGCCCGTCTCTTCGCTAGGCGGTAAATCCAGCTTTTTTCAGGAATTTGCGGACAACTTCCATGGCTGCAAATGGCACAACCATTGGCCAGTTGCTCGGGCATATCGGGACGGTTGGATGTATTGGCCGCGTGATGCCGAGCGACAAAAGCCGCGAGCCACGCTGGATTTTCCATTAATATGCACCCTTGCGTCTGCCTGCCGACCTCGGTCCTGAAATCGCGGATAAAGGAGGAACGTTCGTACACATCGTGCAGATTGCCGGTGCCGCAATTATCGCAGGAGAACTGGATCACCGGGCAAGGTTCGATATTTCCATCAGGGTTGATATGGTGGCTCAAGCCTTCGGCGGCTGGACAAAATGGCTCGCCGTTGGCCCCCCAATATGAATCAACCAACACAAGTGGATACTTGGTTCGCCCGTCCACCAGGAAGTGGCGCAAGCGGAGGATATCCTCAGGAGAGAGGGCGAGTTCATAATGAGGATTCTCACCTGTAGGCCGGTATATATAGTACCAGAGATAGACCACCCCGCAATCGTGTAACATTGCAATGAACTCGTCGGAGAGCGCCATTTCTATGTTTGATTTGCAGACGCTAATGGCAACGCCGGTGATCAAGCGCTGCGAGGTGGCGGTGCGAATGGCATTCATGGTCCGATCATAGACGAGATGCCCGCCTCTGCGGATATCCGCTACCTGTTCATTCCCTTCGAGGCTGATTAGGGGGGTTACATTCGCAAGGGATCTCAACTCGGCCGCGACCTTATCATTGAGCAAGGTTCCGTTAGTAAACAGCTGGAAATAGCAATCAGAATGCGTTCGGAAAATCTCGAATAGATCCTTGTGCAGCAGCGGCTCGCCACCGAGTATTCCAAAAAAATAGCATCCTTGCTGTTTGCTGTCAGAAATAATCTTGTTGATAGCCGATAAGCTGAGACTCGAACTATTGTTACCTTTGGTGACCCAGCATCCTTGGCACGCCAAGTTACAATTGTTGGTTATAGAAATAAACTGAAAGGCTGGAAATACATGACCACGCCTTTTTCTCTTCTGGAACCTGTTGAATCCTACTATGCCCTTCAAGCCGAAATTATAGATAAATTTCCACAAACATTTGGAATCTGCCCTCAGAGTGTTTCGAAGAATTGACATCGTCCGATTTTCTATGAATTTGAGGCGTTTTCGCTCAGTGCCTTATCCCTGTCGGCAAGCGCCTGACGCATGGCGGTTGAACTGATGATCGACTGGCGTTTGGCTTTTCGCAGTGCGAGTGCTTGATAGATATTGCTACCGAGGATTGCGTCGATATCGAGTTGTTGCCGTTGCTGCTCGGATATTTCATCGATAGCATCAGCACCGGCAATCGCTCCGGAATGTTCATATTTGGGAAAGATGATAGCCGTTTGGGGGCAGATGCGGGCACAAGCCGGGCAGTTGTTCTTGCATTCCTTGGGATTGGCAACCACCACCTTGCCATCAATTTTCTCATAGACACCAAAGAGGCAGAAATCGGCGCATTGGCCGCAGGTGTTGCAACGCGAATGATCGATGATGGGGAACCACGCAGGCCATTGCGAACTGCCCTGGAATGCGGAGGAGGCCCCGGGGGCGGTCTTACTGGCAAAGAACGAGGCGACTCCATCAAGAACCTGGGAGTCGTTCATTTCCCTAAAGTTGATGAAGCTCAATTTCAACGCCTGATGGTCGATGCCGCAATTTTCCAGCAAGAGTTTGACGGCACGCGGGAAGCACGCGATGATGAGGATTTCATCCGCTGATAAAAGCAGGTTACGAGTGGCACTCTTGTGATCGACGGAAATACCGCACAGGTCGGAAATCTCGGCAAAAGGATGTCCGGCTTCATTCAGATAGCCGGAAATCGTTGTCGCCCGTGAGGGGCCGAGCAGTTTTGCACCACAATTACAGAAAATCACTTTCCTATTCATAAGAACCTAGCCCCCATCGACGGGGCTTGGGATACGATCCCGGAAATTGGGATCTTTCATGTGTAAAAACAAAAAACAGAGCATCCTCCAGGCAAAAATCAGCCTCGGATGGGCCCTGGTGACCACGAGTTACAACCTCAAGCGTCTCTTCAACCTCGGCAAGCTGCTCACAACCACCGGAGATTGGGGGACTTGGGCTCCGATTCGGACCCAAATGGCCACCACCACCGCCTTCACACGCCATCTACTGGAAGGCGCATATTTCGGGGATTATTTACGCTTCCACCCGCCGCCGAGGGCTTTGGCTAGGGCGGCGAGGGTGGTGCGTTGTTGGGCCTCGACGGCGCTGAGGGCGAGGCGGGTTTGCAGCACGGTTCGGTCGGCATCGACGACCTCGAGGTAACTGGTTAGGCCCTGGTTATAGCGTTCCTGGGAGAGTTGGCGGGTGTCTTTGGAGCTTGCCAGGGCCGCATCGAGCGCAGCACGCGAGTGGGCCAGGCCCTGTAAATCCACTAACGCATCCTCGACTTCGCGCAGGGCGACGAGCAGCGTCTGTCGGTAGCTGGCAAGGGCTTCATTGTAGCTGCTGCGGGCGGCGGTTAGGCGGGCGGTATTGGCACCGGCATCGAAGACGGGGGCCACGGCACCGGCACCGAGCGAGAGGATGCGGCTTTCCCAGGCGAGGAAGTCTGAGATTTTGAGGGATTTCAGGCCGGCCTCGCCCATGAGGCTGAAGTTCGGATAGAAGGCGGTCTTGGCGACACCGATCCGGGCATTGGCGGCCCGCAATTGTTGTTCAGCGGCCCGCACGTCTGGGCGGCGCATCAACACGCTCGCGGGTAGTTCGGCCCGGATGTTCGGCATGGCTGGCAGCGTGACCTTGGCCGGTACGGAAAAATCGGCTGGGCGGGTGCCGCAGAGCACGGCGAGGGCATGTTCCGCCGAGCCTCGTTGGCGTTGCACAAGTGCCAGATCGTTGTTGGCGAGTTCCAGCTCAGTGCGAGCGCGACTGGTGGCCAAGCCGTCGCTCAGGCCGGCGTCGGTCTTGGATTTTTGCAAGTCGAGTGCTTCCTTGCGGCTAACCAGGGTTTCCCTAACGACAGCATCCTGGGCATCGAGGCCGCGCAACACGAAATACTGACGAGCCACTTCGGTGGCCAGGCCGAGGCGCTGGGCATCGAACAGAGCGGCGCTGGCTGCGGCCTGGGCACTGACCCCTTCTAGCAGGCGCTTATTGCGTCCCCACAAATCCGGATCGTAGGCGAGTTGGAAGCTGGCTTGGTAATTCTCGTTATCGAGCTTGAGCCCGGGGAAGTTCATCACATTGGCAGAGGTATGACTGATGCCTGCGGTGGATGCCAAATTCAATGTGGGAAACATCCGGGCGCGATCCACCCCGATGAGAGCGCGGGCAGTTTCCACGCGGGCTTTTGCGGCGGCCAAATCGTTGTTGGCGGCCAGTGAGCGCTCCACGAGTTCATTGAGTTTGGCATCGCCGAAAAGTTTCCACCAATCATCGGGCAAGTGCTTGCTGCTGGTGGTGGCGGAGGATTCCTTCCATTGGCTGCCGCCACTAACATCAGGAACTTTGAAATCCGGGCCAAGTTTGCACGCACCGAGCAACATGGCCATGGGTAAAATGACTAGATATGGTTTCATTTTTTGTGGTTAAAGATATAGTAAAGAACTGGCACGGCCATGCGGCTGATGAGAAGACTGGCGACTTCACCGGCCATCAGAGCGATGGCCAAACCTTGGAAAATGGGATCGGCAAGAATCACTGCGGCACCTACGATGACCGCCATGGCGGTGAGTAACATCGGCCGGAAACGCACGGCCCCGGCGTCGATGACCGCCTCGCTGAGGGCCATGCCTTCGCGTATCCGCAGTTCGATGAAGTCCACCAAAATGATCGAGTTTCTAACAACAATGCCACCACCGGCCATGAAGCCGATCATACTGGTGGCGCTGAAGAAGGCGCCCATCAGGCCATGTGCAGGGAGAATGCCGATGAGGGAGAATGGAATGGCGATCATGACGATGGCCGGGGTGATGAAGCTGCGGAACCAGCCGACCATCAGCACATAGATCA
>JBAXOP010000137.1:0-12944 GCA_037133195.1 Verrucomicrobiota bacterium
GATACCGAACGGCTCGCCCGCTCGTTCCTCGGCCCGCATGAGTGGGCACGCCTCCAAGACAAGGGCGACGTGGATTTCGCCTACGCCAATGCGCACGGCCGCTACCGTGCCTCGGTCGTCAAGCAACGGCTCGGCTATGATATGGCCTTTCGCGTCATCAACACCACCATCCGCTCGATGGCCGAAATCGGCCTGCCCCTCGACTCTATCACCCCGCTCACCCGCTATCAAAATGGTCTGATTCTCGTCACCGGTTCGGTGGGTTCCGGCAAGTCCACCACCCTTGCCGCGCTGGTGGATTTCATCAACATAGATCGCGAGGACCATATCCTCACACTCGAGGACCCCATCGAATATGTCTTCCAATCCAAGGGCTGTCACGTCAATCAGCGCGAGGTCCACGCCCATACCGACTCATTCGGCAAAGCCCTCCGCGGGGCCTTGCGCGAAGACCCAGACGTCATTATGGTCGGTGAAATGCGTGACCTCGAAACGATCCAGCTCGCCCTCACCGCCGCGGAAACCGGCCACCTCGTCCTCGGCACCCTCCACA
Source organism: Verrucomicrobiota bacterium (assembly GCA_037133195.1). Classification (GTDB taxonomy): domain Bacteria; phylum Verrucomicrobiota; class Verrucomicrobiia; order Verrucomicrobiales; family Akkermansiaceae; genus Luteolibacter. The sequence continues at coordinate 554 of JBAXOP010000137.1, forward strand.
CCGGCAATGCCCCCCGCACCCTCGACCGCGTGCTGGACGTGTTCCCGGTTGACCAACGCGAGCAAATCCGCGTCATGGTCTCCGAATCACTGCGCGGCGTTCTCTCCCAACAACTCGTCCCGCGCCTCGACGGCAGCGGCCGCGTGCTCGCCTTGGAATTGTTAGTCAACACCCCGGCCGTCGCTAACTGCATCCGCGAAGGGAAAACGTTTATGCTGCCGGGCGTGATGCAAACCGGCAAAAACGTCGGCATGATCACCATGGACGAGTCGTTGCGCCAACTTTATATCAAAGGCATCGTGTCCCGCGAGGAGGTCCTCTACCGCGCCGAGGATAAACACCAAATGCGCGATTTCTTCCGCTCCTGATCCCATTTCCCCCCCATTTTCCCCACACTCCGCTCATGGCTAACATAGACGCCTACTTCCGCTACCTCATCGAGAGCAAAGGCTCCGACCTTCACCTCTCCGAAGGCCAGCCGCCCAAAATCCGTGTTCACGGTGCCGTCATCGCGATTCCCGAACAAACCACGCTGCAGGGGGAGAGTTTTCATTCGCTGTTAGAGGAAATTTGCGAGCCTAGCGCTTTCGCCCGCTATCTAAAAACCGGCGACTTGGACTTTGCCTACGAAATGGACGAAGACTCGCGCTTTCGCTGCAATTACTTCAAACAGCAAAATGGTCTGGGAGCGGTGTTCCGGCTTATTCCCACCGAGATTGCCTCGCTCGAAACCCTTGGCGTGCCGTCCGTCGTCAAGGAGTTTGGACACATGCGCTCCGGCTTGGTGCTCGTCACCGGCCCCACCGGCTCGGGTAAGAGCACGACCCTTGCTGCGTTGTTAGATTATATCAATATCAACTTCAACCGCCACATTATCACTGTTGAGGAACCTATCGAGTTCATTCACTCTAATAAACGATCCATCATCACCCAGCGCGAGGTGCCGATTCAGACGCCGTCGTTTGCCGACGGTCTGCGTGCCTCGCTGCGTGAAGACTCAGATATCGTATTGGTCGGTGAAATGCGCGATTTGGAAACCATCTCGCTGGCCCTCACCGCTGCGGAAACCGGCTTGCTGGTGTTTGGCACCCTTCATACGAACAACGCACGCAAGACCGTGGACCGTATCATCGACGTTTTCCCCGCTGACCAACAATCGCAGGTGCGCACCATGCTCGCCGCCTCGCTGCGCGGGGTAGTCGCCCAGTTGCTGTGCAAGCGTGTGGACCGGCCGGGGCGCACCGCGGTGCATGAAATCATGTTTGCCACACCGGCAGTTGCGGCGATCATTCGCGAGGGAGCCACCCAAAAACTCTACGACGTGATCACCAGTGGCAAGTCCGAGGGCATGCAGTTCATGGATGAATCTATCTGGAGCAAGCTCAATGCGGGCATGATCTCCCCGCAGGAAGCCTACATGAAGGCCATCGATAAGACCCGCTTCAAAAAATTTCTCCCAGCCAACCTAGCTCACCTCGGCGACGCTTCGGGTGAAAGCCCGCTCGACCACTGATGCACCGCTTGCCCAATCAACAGACTGTGAGTCGCTTCCGCTTGGCGGCTTTGTTACTGCTTGGCAACAGGTTGCTCGTCGTCAGCTTGCCAGTCTTGCTGGTTTATTCGCTGGTCATCGCCGACCACCATCTGACCCACATTAGTTTGGGTCTGATAGGCGCACCCGTGATGCTCACCATCATCCTGTGGGTGTTGGTCTCCCGCCTCCGTTGCCCGTTGTGTCTCGGCTTGCCGCTCGCCATCAGTGGCAGCGTCAAGAACCGTCGCGCTAAACGTTTGCTCGGCAGTTACCGCTTTAGCGTCGCCTTAGATATCTTGATGAAAGGCTATTTCCGTTGCCCGTATTGCGGCGAACTCACCTCCGTGGAAGTGCGCCGCCGCCGCCATCGCTAGTCTCAAGGAGAGGTGGCCTCCCGCCGCCATGGCCGATGCGTAGAGCAAGGGCAGACGCCCGGCGGCCTTCTCTTGCGCAGCTCATGGGTAGAAGGGGGGCAAGATGCCCAATGCTGGCAGGTTAGCGCATGATTTTCGTTACAGAAGGCTCCGGGCAGGATGCCCGGGCTACAGTGGAGCGGGCATCCTGCCCGCCGCCTCTTCTTCATTCCTGCCACTGCATTGACAAACCTGCCAGCATTGGGCGAGATGCCCCCGCTCCGTGAGTGACCCATGACCTGCACCATGCCAGCACGCATTGGCTCTACATCATGGGCATGCCGGCTCAAGCTGGCGCACTTGTGAGGCCTGTCGGCCCGGCGGATTGCCCTTGTGGAAGGCCGCAGCATGAATTATGCAGACGTCTGTCCCGTCATGCTCTTCAGCACCTATAAATTCATGGATCTATGCGACCACCCCAGTTGATTCCTGATGCCCCCCTCCCTAATAAACATGTCACCTGCAGTCGCCCGCGGCAGTCGCCCACGGGTGGCGATCATTCAAAAAAGTGACGGCCTGCTGACTTGGTGCACGGACTTGGCGGCGGCGTTCCGCGAGGCGGGAGCCATCACCCTGACCGCCAATTGCCGCCCCTCGAGTTTGGGCGAGCGGTGGATACGCCATGCCAAAAACCAGCGCCTGCTGTTGAATCCGGCCACTTCCCGGCGCTTGGCAACATCCCTCGCCCGCTTCGCTCCCGATCTGGTGATTTTCCTCAATTACCCGAGCCTCCCGCCGCAAGCTGCAGGGCTGATGCGCCAGGCGCTCGGGCCGCAGGTGCCGATAGTCGGCTGGCTGTGTGACAGTGTAGAGGCGCTGCCAGCAGGCCATGACGCCTTGCTCGACGGGGTTTACTATTTTGATTCAGCGAGTCTGCCAACATTGCTAGAGCACTACCGTGGCTCGCCCGCACGGCTGGAATTTTTGCCGCTGGCAGCCAACCCACTCCGCTATACCTGCCGTCCTATCAATATAGCCGAGCGCCGGCCGAGCCTGGTGTTTGCCGGCAATTGCACCCCCTCCCGCCAACAGTTCGCCGCCGAGATTCGCCACCTCGGTGTCCACCTAGATCTCTATGGCCTGCATGCCGGCAATTGGCCCAAGCTGTGGCGCAATCGCAAGCTGTCGTCCGCCGCCATGGCCAGGGTTTATCAACAATACCTAGTCAATCTCAACCTCCTGCAGATCGGCAATACCACCCACGGTCTGAATTTACGCGCCTTCGAAATCCCCTGCGCCGGCGGCCTCGCATCCTATCCGGCGGTGCCGGATCTCGCCCGCTGCTTCATCCCCCATGAGGAAGTGCTGGTATTCCACTCGGCCGCAGACCTCGCCGCTACCCTCAGTTCCATCCTCCGCGAGCCGGAGCTTGCCTTGGCTATCACCCGCGCGGGCCACCTCCGGGTGCTGCGCGAACATACGTTCTTTCATCGCGCCTGCCGGATGCTGCAGGATTGGCTCGGCACATCCTACCGCCCGGATATTCCCAACTACATCTCCGCCGCCCTATGACCTCGCCAAGCCCAGCTGCGCCGGCCCACCGTCTCGCCGACGGCGTGCTGGTCATCAACCTAGATCAACGCCCCGAACGACTGGAGCGCTTTGCAGAAATGGCTAGACTCACCCGCGTGCTGGATGGTTGGCAGCGCCTCCGGGCCGTCAATGGCATGGAACTTTCCGGCTATGGCCTAGCCCCGTGGTTTCGCCAGCGCCACCGCGACAAGTGCTGGGCGGGACGAGCCGGTTGCACGCTCTCGCACCGCATGGCCATCGCCCATGCCCACGCTGCAGGTTGGGATAGTGTCTTGATTCTCGAGGATGACGTCGAACCCGGCGAGGCCTTCGACGCCGCTGTGCGGAGTTTTCTCGCGGGCTCTGCGGCTTGCCCCAATCCATGGCAGGTATGCTTTCTGGGCCTCTCACAACAAGTCGGCCCAGCACTCAGCCTGCAACGCTTGGATGATACCCGCTCCCTCTATCAAATCTTCGGCTGCACCGGCACCTTCGCCTATCTGGTGAAACGCGAGGCGTTCGAGTGGTTGCTGGCCAACCTGCCCACGGCGGAAACCATTTGGCCATGGGTAGCTCGGCACCGCGCGATTGACCGCTGGTATGCCCGCAACCTATCCGGCCACCTCACGGTGCATGCGGTATCCCCTGGCCTCATCGGTCATTACACGAGTTTTTCGGACATCGGCCAGCGGGCTGGCGCCCACCTCGTCGTCACGCAATCCGAACCTGATCATCAGGCGCATTTGCAACCCTGCGGTGCCATAGTCTATCACCTGCGGGCCAGTCTCCTTCGCATTAGATTTGCCCTCACCAAAGGGGTCAATCGCGTCCAAGGCGTGCTCAAGCGCCAGCGCGGGTTCTGATCCCGCTCTAACATTATTTTCCAAGATGTCTCTCCTTCAATCGATCTCGCTCCTCCACCACGCCAGCCACCAGGCGTTTCCTATCGGTAGAAACGGCAGCGTGATGAAACGCCTGAAATTTTTCTGCCGCAGTTGGCCCGAGCGCCAGTGCAACGTCGTCTGGTTCGAGTTGCTGCGCCACGATGACTTTCTGCGCCAACTCGCCGCCCACGATCACCGCATCTATCGAAAACTCTACCGCCCCTATCTATCCGCCTCATGGAGCAAGGCCCGCACCCTTGCCGCATTGCAGGCTAACTACGCCATCCTGCAGGCCGCGCTGCCCCTTGCCAGCTTACAAAAAATCTTTCTGAGTGATGAGTTTTGTCTGGCGGAGTGGAGCGCCAACCGGACCTATCGGTTGCAACTGACCCATGACCCGCGGTTCTATCAGGAAGGTGAACTCACCCTCAGCCTGCTCTGCCCCGAACTGGGTGAGGGCGCGCTCGCCATTCTTTCCACCACCCTCGCCCCTGCCGAGGACGGCAATCTGGCCATGTATATCGGCGGCCTCCAGGGGGCTGAGCACGCGCTGGGAGCCCCGGCCATCAAGGACGCCGGCAAGGATTTGCACGGACTGCGGCCCAAGAGCCTCATCGTCATCGCCGCGCAATTACTCGCCAACCAGTTAGGTTGCCAACACATCCTGGCCACCACCGCCGCCTCGCATGCCTACAGCACCGATGAGCGCCGCCAGTCCGGCGAACGCCAAAAAATGTTTTTCGACTATGACGCGTTTTGGGAGGAATGTGACGGGGTACGCGAGGGCGAGGCGTTTTTGGCGTTGCCGCTGACCAGTGCCCGGCGACCGCGCGAGGAGATGAAACCGCAGAAGCGCCCGATGTATAACCGCCGCTATGCGATGCTCGACGAACTCGCCGCCGCGGTCTCCCAGAGCCTCCAGGTTAAGAATTTTCAACCGCAGATAGACGCAGATGAACACTGATAAAATCAAAATAACCCATTCTTCATCTGCGTCTATCTGCGTTCACCAGCGGTTAGAATATCTTTTCTGCATGGCTAGCCGGACAGTAACAGTTAACTCCCGATGAACACCACCAACGGCAAACGCATCCGGGTCAAGTTCCTATCCAAATCCCAGGCCTCGGATACTAACTACGACCTGTGGCTCAAGCGCTTTCCCAATCAAGTGCCTAGCTGGGGTGCCTGTGACTTCATCTTCGACCAACATTGCCATCACTATGACTGGCTCATGGTCTATGACGATCTGCCAAAAAGCGGTGACGAGCGTTTCCCTAATTGGGCCGAAAAACTCCCCGCAATCAAGGAAAACTCGTTGCTCATCACCGCCGAGCCATCCATTATCAAAAATTACGGACGCTCCTTCGTCAACCAATTCGGTTGGATTCTCAGCAGCCAGGAGCCGTGGGCCATCAAACATCCGCGGGTGATACTGTCGCAAACCGGCTATGTTTGGTTTTATGGCGGCAGCGGCTCCCGCGGCTCGTATGATGTGCTAGCTAACCAAGCCCCGCCTCCCAAGCCCTTGCCCATCTCCACCGTCTGCTCCGACAAGCAGATGCGCCACACGCTGCATCACGCCCGGTACCAATTCACCCAGGATTTGAAAGCCCGGCTTCCGGCGCTGGATATCTTCGGCGCGGGCGTGCGCCCCATCGACGACAAGGCCGACGCACTCGATCCTTACCAATTGCATCTGGCGATCGAAAACCATGTGTGCCGCCATCATTGGACAGAAAAACTCAGTGATCCGTTCCTCGGTCATTGCCTGCCTCTCTATCATGGTTGCCCTAATACCATTGACTATTTTCCAGAGGAGAGTTTCATTCCTATCAATATCCATCACCTTGACGAAAGCGTCGAACGTATTCAGCAAGTTCTGAGAGACGATGAATATGCCAAGCGCCTGCCCGCCATTCAAGAGGCGCGGCGCCTGATCCTCAATGAATACGCGCTGTTCCCTCTAGTGGCGCGCCTCATCGAGGAACGTCATCAACTCTGCGGCGAGCAACCTCTCGCACCCCACACCATTTATAGCCGTCGCGCAGTGCGCCGCAAGCAACCCATCTCCGCCATCCGCGACGCCATGGATAAGACCATCCTGCGCCTCAGACATCGGTTCGCCAAGCCTAACCAAACGCCATGCCCAACACGGTCAGTCTAGCGCCTTCTGATAGGAGCAGGCAGGATGCCTGTCCTCCCGCCACACCACGCTTGCGCGTCGCAGTGAGCACCACGGTCAGCCACGCCGATATGGACCGGCTCTGCCCCGGACGCCAGATGCGCTGGGACCGCTGCGATTTTTTGCTCAATCCGCCGCGCGATACGGCCTGCGACTATTGGATTGTATTTGCCGGGAGCCGCGATCGCGACCGGATGCATTGCGCCCCAGAGAACACCCTGTTCATCGCCGGTGAACCACCCGCTAAAAAAATCTATCCCAAAAATTTCTACGCGCAATTCCACCGGGTTGTTAGCAGTCATGCCGCCGACCCCCATCCGCGGGTGACCACCAGCCTGCCCGGTCTTAACTGGCACGTTGGCTTATCCCGTGAGGCCGACCGCTACCAATACGGCTACGATGAACTCAAACGCCTCGCGCCTACCGCCAAATCCAACCGCGTCTCCGTGGTGTGCTCAAATCTAACCACCACGGCGGGACAGCGCCAGCGCCTCGCCTTGCTCGACCACCTCAAGGCCGCGCTGGGCGACGCCATCGTGCACTACGGCCGCGGATTCACTCCGATTGGCGACAAGATGGACGCGATTTTGCCGGAGCGTTTTCACTTAGTATTAGAGAACTCGTGTTCGCCGGACTATTGGACCGAAAAACTCTCCGACGCCTATCTGGGTTGGGCCTATCCAATCTATGCCGGTTGCCCGAACCTAGGTGACTATTTTCCCGCCGCCGGCTTCACCGCGGTGGATGTCTCCCAACCAGAACCAGCCGCAGCCATTATCCGGACTCTCCTAGCTGAACCTCCCAGCCCCGAAGAAATTCCAACCATTGCACACTGCCGTGATCTGATTCTGGATATGTATAATCCCTTCGCCCGCTTCGCCCATTGGGCACAACTCTTCCATCAACCCGGCACCCGGTCCCAATCCGTGGCCATCACCACCCATAAGGCGTTCCGGCCATTCCCTCGGGGGCTCATCTATCGTCTTGGGCAACTCCACAGCCCCCGGTCGGGAGGCTAATCCTTCCCGGCCTGCCAAAACATATCCTGAGCCGGAAGCATGCCATTTTCCGTTAGAGCCAATCCATTGGCGGCGAGGTGGCTGAGGCAATGATAGACATCCTCGGCATCGGCTCCGAGCGTGGCGGCGATTGTCTCGGCGGCTTGCGGCGTGGTGCTTAGGTGGCTGCGCACGTCGGCTAGCAGAGCGAGGAAAATGCCCGCCGCCTTTTTACCGGCTTCCACGCCGGGTTGGTGATAGGCATTGATATTGACCAGCGAAGCATAGAACGACACCGCGCGCTCGAACAAGGCGATGAGCAGGCCCAGATGAAACGGCGTGACTTGCGGGATCGACAGGGTGAGGGATTGGCGGCCGCTATCGTGGAGCGCCTTGCGGGTGCCACGGAAAAACCCCTGCAAATAATCACCACTGGTGAAGCCGGGCTCCACTTCAATACTGGCACCGTCCCGCCCCTGACGTACCTCAATGAAGGTGACAAAAAAATTGTTTACGCCGTCGCGCAATTGTTGGACATAGGCATGTTGGTCGGTAGAGCCCTTGTTGCCATAGACAGCGATACCCTGGTTGACTAGCCTGCCATCCAGATCGAATTGTTTACCTAACGACTCCATCACGAGTTGCTGGAGGTATTTTGAAAACAGCACCAACGCATCCTTGTAGGGCAACACCACCATGTCTTTGGCCCCGCGCCCGGCTCCGGCATGGTGCCAAGCCAACGCCAGGCACATGGCAGCATTGGTGGCAACTTCCGGTTTGCGGGTTTGCGCATCCATCGCCGCGGCACCGGCGAGCAAGGCGTCGATATCTATACCTAACAACGCGGCAGGTGCCAGGCCCACGGTAGAGAGGACCGAGGTGCGTCCGCCGACCCAGTCTTCCATCGGGAACCGTGCGATGAAATGATGCGCGGTGGCGAAACGGTCAAGCTGCGAACCGCTGCCGGTGACCGCCACCGCGTGGCGGCCGAAATCCAGCCCGGCGGCGGTGTAGGCCGCCTGCGCTTCGAGCATGCCATTGCGGGTTTCCGGGGTGCCGCCGGATTTTGAAATGACCAGCACGAGGGTTTTATCGAGTCCGGTATTGGCCAGGCGGGCCAGCACGGCGTCGATGCCCGCAGGATCCGTGTTATCGAAAAAGTACAACGGCAGTGGCGCCTGTTGACCCAGTGCCTCGGCTAACAATTGTGGCCCCAGCGCGGACCCACCGATGCCAATGAGCAGCACCTGCGCAAACGCGCCCCCCGAGGGAGCGAGCAGCGTGCCTGATAGAACATTTCTGGCAAACTCCTTGAGCGCGGCCAGGGGTTCGCTGATGGCAGCCTGGAGCTGCGGGGTGGGTGCCAGCGTGCCATTGCGCAACCAGTAATGACCGACCATGCGGCCCTCATCCGGATTGGCGATGGCTCCGGCTTCAAGAGCCGCCATATCGGCAAATGCCTTGGCAATGCGTGGAGCCAGTTCTGGCGGCGGACTCTCCGCCATCTCCATGAGCGATAGATCTAGCGAAAAACCAAGTTGTGGGTAGCGTAGAAGTTGCTGGTTATAGGTTAGCCAGGACATGATTTATGTTAGTTAGTTAGTTAGTAAGTAAGGATTGAGTGGACCGGGAAGGGGCTGAGTTTGGAGCGTCCATCCAGGAACGCCAATTCGATCAGGACCGAAATGCCGAGCACTTTGGCACCGAGTTCGGTGAGCAGTTTGGCTGCGGCCGCGGCGGTTCCGCCGGTAGCGAGCAAATCATCCACCAGCAAGACCGTTTCGCCGGGATTTACCGCGTCCTCATGGATTTCGATAACCGCCTCGCCATATTCCAGGGCATAAGCGGCGTGGCGGGTTTTCCAAGGGAGTTTGCCGATTTTGCGTACTGGTACGAATCCGACGCCCAAGCGATCGGCCACGGCGCTGGCAAAGATAAAGCCGCGAGCATCGATGCCCACCACCTTGTCGATGCGCGTGTCGCCGCACGTCTCACACAGCAGACTGATGGCCTTATGAAATAGGGCACCGTCAGCTAACAGCGGAGTTATATCCTTGAAAACGATCCCCGGTTTAGGGAAATCTACTACATCACGGATGGCGGCACGGAGGGAGTTTGGCATGGTGGGGTGCGGGGTGGTGAAAATTATTAATCAAGTCAGCAGGGGTGCATCATTTGGTTTTAAGAACCTCAGAATGACACAATCCGGGGCTTGGTTTGCTGTGAGCGGGAGTGGCCTTGGCGCCAGGCCATGACGAGCGCGGCGGCGGCCACCACGGCGAGTGCGATGGTGAGCAACGGGCGCACGGCAAACCAGGCGATAGCGATGACGATGAGCGAACCGACGAAAGCCAACAACATGGCGGCGAGGCCGACGCCGACACCGATGATATCACCCAAGAATGGAATTACATCTGCGAAAACACTCAGCGGGCTGACTATCAAACCAAGACCCAGCGCCATCAATACGAAGCCGACGAAGCGCAGGCCCCATGTGAGCATGGCATTTTCGCTGGCCGCATGTTTGAACATGAGTTCGGCACTCACCTTGCCGGCTTCGACGCGCTCGATGGCCGGGCCGTCTTTAGGTTGATAAGGCTCGATGGTATCGCCGTTCTGGCGGGCGATGACGCTCCAAACGGCCGGAGCGAGCACTTTGAAACTAACCCGTTGGTCTCCAAGCGCCGGGTTTGCCGGGTCTGCGCCGACGTAGAACGTCCCTGCGGCGATCTTGAGTTTAGCGCGGAGGTCAGGCGCGGCCTTGGCCAGATGCTCATCGGTCGCCGCCAGCGCCTCATCGCCATGCATCTTTGCGATCACTCCGGACGGTAACTTGAATGCCCCCAATCTTACGTTGCCAGCGACGATGGGAAGTGACTCGGCGATCAACGCTGTCGGGTTTTTGTGTTCCTCGCGGTGGTTCGGGTTAAAACTAGCGGAACTGATGAGTTTATCGGACCATATTTGTTTATAAGTATAAGTGGTGGCGGTTTCAGTGCCACCGCCGAGTTTTTTGCGGGTTTCGGAGGATTTGTCCTCCTGCCATTGATACATATCAACACTGCGGGTGAGCCGAATCCCCTTGGCCGTCACCCCAAACAACGGATCCTTGAGAACCTCATCGCCTCCTGTCACCTGCTCGCTCAAATGCACCAATTTCTGGTCATTGGCGGGCACCACCGACTTGGCATCGATGGAAACGACGGCCGCCGCGCCTTCCTTGAGACCTTTAGCGGTGGTCACGGCGCGGTTTTCATTCCAAAACAACAGGAAGATGGAAATGGGAATAAGGACGATGCCGAACAGGATACCCTTGAGGGAACTTAGGATGCGACTGCCCCAAGATTGGGATGTAAACTCGGTGAACTCGTCAGACATGGTATTTTTTTGGGAAATGGCCAGGCTTGACTGCCCGGTCGCGGTGATGGTTGCCGCTCACCTGCTAATTGGCAAGACGGTTTTCCCTCAGGCGGTTTTACCGCAGCGGCCATATCCGCGTCCCCTAATCCATGGGGCTCACCATGCTGCTGCCCGGTAGATTTTGGGGATGAAGTCCGGCGGGGTTTTAAGCTCGAACAAGTCCTCGCCCACATGCACTAGGAACCAGCCTTGCTCCAACACGGCTTGGCGGGCCGACGCATTGCCATCCACATAAGCCACCATGCCTTGAAACTCCTTCCCCCGATGCTCCGGCATCCAGTAAAAGAGACGCTCCATTTTCGCCTTCATCTGCTCGATCGCCGCTAGGTCCAGGCGGCTCTTGACCTCCACAATCATCCCCTTGTGAGTTTTTCCATTGCTGTAGGCCAATACATCGTACTCCTGCTCCTCTCCGCCTTTGACCACTGAAAACCGGGGCGTGACCGCTTCCATGCCAAAGTCCGCCCGCAAGATGCGCTCAATGGATGAAAACGCCAACCCTTCGGCGAAAGTCCCGAATTTGTTTCCCAACCCACCAATCTGCTTACCTAGTTCCCTGATCTTACGCCCTGTCTCCTTCATCTCCCGGTCCGTCTCTAGCCTCTGTTCCTTCATCTCCCGGTCCGTCTCTAGCCTCTGTTCTTTCATCTGCCGGTCCGTCTCCTTCATTTGCCGGTCCGTTTCGCGCGACTCTGCGGCGTTTTCTTTGATCATTCGCTCTGTCTCCCGCAATGAGGCGGTGATCTCCCGCAGCATGACCGTGGTCTCCTGCTGGATGATGGTGATAGAATCGAAGATTTGCTTGAGTTCGGCTATGGACACGCCGCAGTCTCGCCACCACCAGCGGTGTTGTCAAGAAGAGGAGAACAGGCATAAGGATAAATCCCTGCTTGATTTTTCACTTACACGGGTGATTCTGGTGGTCCTACATGCCGGACCCACTCCAGCCCACTGACGCCAATGCCCGGCACGCCTTTAGCACAGCACTTCAAGCCAGTGGCAGCGCCGAGGAGGGTAGCGCCCTTGGCATGGCGTGGCTCGCCGCAGAGGAGAGGCGCATCGAGCAACGCCATCAGCGCGGCGGCGGCGGCATGGAAATCGCCCGGGCCCGGGCCGGATTGGTGGACGAAGTGCTTGAGGAGCTATTCGCCAAAGCACTCACGCCGACGGAGCGCAAGTCGCCAGCAGTGGCGCTTGTGGCGATCGGTAATTACGGCCGCGCCACCCTGAGCCCGCGTTCCAATATCCGTATTCTGGTATTGCTAGGAAAAGCCAGCGCCAAGCTGCCACCAGCCCAGCACGCCGCGATCCAGGAGTACATCGACACGCTAGGCAGCATGGGGCTCAAAACCAGCCACATGTTAGTCTCGGTTGGCGAGTGCCTGGAGCGAGCCACGGAGGATTTGCAGCTAAAAATTGCGCTCACTGATGCAAGGTTAGTGAGTGGT
>JBAXOP010000138.1:0-12906 GCA_037133195.1 Verrucomicrobiota bacterium
CTAACCACCTGCATTTCCACCCTGATCATTACCACAAGCTTATGAGAAACATGACCCAATACCGAGTTGAATCCACCCTGCTGGCCATGGCCATGTTGCTGAGCCTGCCGGTCATGGCCGCCGAGGGGCCACCGGATCTAATCAAGGGCGAAACCACCGGGGTCAATCCCAAGCAAACCTACAACCTGGGATCCACCGGGATGCGCGGCTGGATCTACCTGAAACCGGCTACCCACTTCGACGGCTTGCAAAGCCGCACCACGGCGGTGAGCCGGCAGATTCTCGTCACCCATGTCGGGGCCAAGTCGCCGGCCGACGGGGTGATGCAGGTCAACGACGTGATTCTCGGGATTGGTGGCAAGATGTTTACCGATGATGCGCGTCGTAGCATCGCGCTGGCGATCCAGGAGGCGGAAAAGGAGACTAACAAAGGCATCCTGAAGCTGACCCGTTGGCGCGCTGGCAAGACAGACGTGGCACAACTCAAGCTCAATGTTATGGGCACCTACAGCGCCACTGCGCCGTATAATTGCCCGAAGTCGAAGAAGATATTCGCCGAGGCGTGCAAGGCTCTGGAAAAGGAACCGTTGCCGGAAAACTGGTGTGGTGCGATCAACGGGCTAGCTTTGTTAGCCACAGGCAACCCTGACTATCTGCCCAAGATCAAGGAGTTCGCCCACAAGATGGGCCCGCCCACCATGGATCTATCGAAAGGCGGCATGGATGCCTGGGAGAGCGGCTACCGCAATTTGTTTCTGACCGAGTATTACCTGCGCACCGGCGACAAGGATGTCATGCACGCTATCCGTGAAATCACCATTTCCACGGCGAAAGGGCAGGGCATGTATGGCACCTTCGGCCATGGCTTCGCCGATCGCACCGCCGATGGCAAGCTGCATGGATCCATCCCACCCTATGGCCCGGTCAACCAGGCCGGTCTGGTGGCCAATCTGGCCATCGTGATGGGCAAAAAATGTGGGGTGACGGATGTGGAGATTGATCCGGCCATCGAGCGGGGTTCGAAGTTTTTCGCGTACTATGTGGACAAGGGGACCATTCCCTACGGTGAGCACGAGCCATACGCATTTCATGATAACAATGGCAAGAGCGCCATGACCGCCGTGTACTATGCCATGCAAGGGAACCGGCCCAAAGAATCCCAATTTTTCGCCAAGATGGCCACCGCTGGGTATAAGAATCGCGAATGCGGCCACACCGGCCAGGGGTTTAGTTATTTGTGGGGCGCATTGGGTGCCAATATCGGCGGCCCCGCCGCGGGTTCTGCTTTCTTCAAGCAGGCGTCCGCGCACCTCGATCTGGTGCGCCGTTGCGACGGCTCGTTCACCTATGATGGTGGCGAACAATACGGCCCTGGCTCGACCGACGATGACACTTACTACGGAAAGAGTAGTTACAGCGGCCTGAGTCCGACGGCCACCTATGTGCTGACGTATTCGATGCCTTTGAAAAACCTCTGCATCACCGGCAAGGACGCCAATCCCACCAACGCTCTAACTCAGCAGGATGTCGCGGCTGCCATTACCTCTGGCCGCTTCGATCTGGACCGCCTGCAAATGCCACCCAAACAATTGGTGGCGGCCTTCAGTGATTGGTCACCGATCGCACGCGGTTGGGCGGCGGAAGAGTTGGCCAAGCGGCCCGAAGCCAAGACAATGGAGCCGGAATTGCTCAAGATGGCGGAAGGCAAGGACGTGCATGTCGCCCAAGGTGCCTGCGAGACGCTCGGTTATATGAAGAGTGTCGCGGCGCTGCCGGTGTTTGTGCGCCTGCTCTCGCATCAAGACCGCTGGCTGCGCTACAAAGCCGCTCAAGCCATCAAACTCGTCAACGACGTCGCCAAACCTGTGTTGCCTGATATTCTGCTAGCCACGGCCAAAACCGCCGAGCCGCAGCAACCGATTAGCTGGGCCGATCCGATCCAGATCGCCCAGGGCCAGCTCGCCGTCGCCTTGTTCGACGGACCCCTGGCCCAGAGCGTCAAAACCAGCGACCCGAAATTGGTGTACCCGGCAATCCGCGCCATAGCTAACAATCCTGACGGCATGGCGGGCTGGCACCTGCGCGGCTATTTTGAAAATAACCTCAGTCTGGAGGATGTGCAGGCGCTGGCACCGGACCTCGTAGCTGCGGTTAAAACCATGAGCCCGGCTGATAGGATGTTCTCTAACGAAATTCGCATGGGTGCCTTCAAGGCTCTGGCGAAATACAATTACGTTGAGAGCATCGAAGCGGGCATCTTATTTGCCAAGAGCCAGGGCGGGCACGCCAGCGAGACGCGCACCGGGGTGATCATGCAGGATCTCATAAAGTTCGGCAAGGCTGCCCGCGGCGCGCTGCCCCAACTCAAGGAACTCGTCGTGCTTTTCAATAACGAAGCCAAAAACAACGTGTTCCCCGTGGATTGCAACAAGCAGCGGGTGGACTCGGTGGAGGCGGCGATCAAATCAATCGAGGCAGCGACTACGCAGCCGGAGTTGCGTAGCTTGAAGAAGTAAGGCCCGGTAAAGAAATCAAGCTTGAAAGGAAGAGATCTGGGAAATAGGGGACTCGGGAATTTCACCATTTGAGCGTCCAAGTGACCGCCGCGTTGCCGCTGCCTTGGCACTTGACGCAAACCTTGTTTTTGTGCATCGCGCCCATGTCGCCATTGCCCATGCACTCGTAGCACCCACCTTCTACTTTTTCGACGACCGTAAAGGTTTCACCGAGTTTGATTCGTTCCAGAAACTCTTCGCGTGTTGGAAGGTTCGGGTTTTTCTCAGCCTCTTCGACCTCCTTATAGTAGGGAAGTCTGCTGGCAGCCCCTCCCGCATTGACGCCATCCCAAATGCCGACGCGTTTCAATGTCACTGTAACACTGTCCGACTCTAACAAATCTTTTTTCTTGAGCAACACTGCAATGGTTCCCAGTTCCCGCGGATTCCCGCTGCCAGCGGCGATATAAAGGAACATCCCGTTGTCGGGCTTGAGCACCTGATTAATACTCAGTGTGTAGGTATTCGCGCCGGAATCATTTTGCAGCAGGCTCCACAGTTGGAGAAACTTTTGCCTTTTCTCGGTGGCACCGGTCACTCCTATTTTTGAAACTCGAAACTCCTTGCTAACCTTGGATGCCCCGGCCGGATTTTTTAAGTTTATGTTGGTTGACGGTTCAACCACATTTTGACCGATGGCAGAGCAAATAAATGCTAACAATATAGACAGCGGTTTCATGGATATATAGTTAAAAATTTTTTCTGAGCTGATGGCGGATGGAAAGGCGGAGGGAAAGGCGGAGGGAGGGCAGGGGAGCAGGGGATTTCATCAGAAACATAGGAAATCTTCTCAAACGTGAAAGTAGCCATCCGGTCAGGCTTGCCAAGGATTCTTTTGGAGAATCTTTGATCGGAAATCCTGAAGTTGCGCTTGGTCGGGACAGAATCCATGCCCACGGAATGCTTGCTGGCAAAGAGCGCCGCGAGCGGGTAGAACCCGCCTGCCATGAATCCAGCCCCCCCTCGCAAGCCGTTCCGTGTCCTGTTTGTCTGCATGGGAAATATTTGTCGCTCCCCAGCCGCCGAAATCATCTTCCGCAAATTGGTGGCCGACGCCGGACGCAGTGAAAGTATCGAAATTGATTCCGCCGGCACCCTCGGCTATCACCACGGCAATCCGCCCGATGCACGCATGGCCGCCACTCTCGAGCGCCACGGCTACACCGTGGCCGGGCGTGCCCGCAAGATAACGAGCGCCGATCTAACGCATTTTGACCTTGTTGTCACTATGGATGACGACAATTTGGCACACGTACGGGCACTGGATTCGGCAGGGCGCTGGCGCGAGAAGATCCGCCCATTGGTCGGGTATTGCCGTGAACAGCAAGCAACCTGTGTGCCCGATCCGTATTATGGCGGGCAGCGCGGGTTTGAACATGTCATCGAATTGCTCGAAGACGGCTGCGCGGGCATCCTGCGGGAAATTAACGCTGGATGAGGAAAATGCGGTTCTCTGTGTAAGTGATCACGGCGTCGAGTTCGCGCATGAAATCCGCGCCGAACAGGCCGACGTAATCGAGGTTATCCGGTTCGCCGCGGCGGACCATGTCGGTGGCTAGCACTTTGCGGTTGGTGAGCATGGCGTCGCCCATGGTGAGTTTTGCGATGTTGGTGACACCGGCGTCCTGTTTGCCGCCGATGCCCCAGACTACCTGGTTGAGAGGGCCTACTTCGCAGCCATTCTTTTTGGCGGCGGTGATATGGAGCAGGCTGCTATCAGCGCCGGTATCGATCATGTAGGTGACTTTGTTATCGTTGAGGGTGCCCTCGACAAAGATATGATTGCCGCGGCGTTCGAATTGGAACGACTGGTATTTGCGCAAGGTGAGCAATTCGTTGATGGTGAGGCTCTGGCAATGCTGGAGGAAAAACGCTCCGGCCTCGCTCCAAGCTTTGAGATATTCCTCGTCGGCGGGGGCGAAGGAGTTGATGAAGGCGGTGATGGGTTTGCCGTCCACCAGTTGGATGGTGGCTGCAGTGGCGGTTTTGGACAACACTTTGCCGCGCAGGGTTTTGCCTTCCTTGGTCTTGAACAGGCGGAATGCCATTGCTTCCTCTCCCTTGCCGGACTTGATCTCAGTTTCATCAGAGCGGTCCGGTCTCAGGAAAATCCGTCGGTCTTGATAGGAAATTACGGCGTCGAGCTTGTTCATGAATTCAGCGCCCAGAATGACATCCTCGCGGGATTTGGTGCCCGGCGGCTTGTCCTTGAGCAGATCGGTGGCCAGAATCCGTCGGTCCTTGAACACCGCTTCACCGAGCTGGATCGTAGGCACCGGCGTCCAACCGGCTGCCGCCTCGCCTGACACACCGTAGATTTTTTCATCGAGCGGGCCGACTTCCAGGCCCACCGAGGTGGCAAACGGCGCGTGCAACAGGCTGGTGCCCGCTCCGGTGTCCACCAAAAAACGCGCCGGTTTGCCGTTGAGTTTACCATCTATGAAAATCGAGTTGTTTTGCAACCGGAACTCGAAGGACTCGTAGCCGCGCAGCTCTAGCAACTGGCGAATGGCCAGGCCGCGGCATTTCTGCACGAACATCGCCTTGTCCTTGGACCAGTTCTTCACATATGTCTGATCGTCGTCGCTGAGGCGGTCGAGGGGAATGGTGGCGCGTTTGCCGTCCCGCAGCAGCAGCACTGCGTCGGTGGCCGTCTTGTCTAGCAACACCGCTTGGATCACTTTGCCGTTGCTACCTTTGAAGGCACGGTAATCCTTGTCGGGCACAGTCTGGGCGCTGCTGGTGGCGGACAACAGGCACGCCAGCGCGAGTACGCGCGGAAATTTTAGGTTCATGGGTAACACTTATTATTTGAATTCGCCGTCGATGATGAACTTTTTCCAGTCGGTCTCGAAATCCGCCACGCTGTCGAAGCCGAAGATTTTGGCGAGTTCTACGGCTGGGGGGATTTGGTTGGACGACTCGATGCGGCGGATCATTTTGGCGAATGCGCAGAGGCGTTTGGAATCGGATTCCATGTAATAGACGAAGGAATAAATCAGGACGAGGCGTTCGGGATTTAGGTCGGTGCTAGCCCATTTGAGCATGGCATCCAACTCGACCTTGACCTTCCCCTTGTGAACCAAAGGGCGGAGGGTTTTGGCCCACGATGTGCCGTCCTTGAAGCCAGCCTTGGAGGAAATTTCGTTATTGGCGGTGCCGGTCACGTCGAGCAGCTGGGTTTCGGTTTTTTTTGCGAGGCTGATTTCCTTGTAGTAAGCATGGCCGGTAAGGATGGCGAAAAATCCCTCTGCGCCGAAGGAATTGACGCCGCTCATTTGTTTGCCGAGCAAGGCACCGGAGATTACATGGGTGGGGAAGGGGCCGAGAGGTTTTGAGTACTTTGCCGCCTCAGTGATGTTGAACAGGGTCGCACTCGGACATAGGTCATACTCTTTCATGGTCTCGTCGGGCAGCCGGATCGAGGTGGAGCCGGCTTTCTCCCAGGTGGTCCTGCTGCGTTGGGCAGCCCCTTGGTCGCCTTCCTTGTTGAGAAATGCCTCGTACCACTCGCCGAGTGCCTTGTACACCTTGCGGTCGTCAACTAACAGAATGAGCATGCGCTTTGCCCCCCAGTCTTTGCGGAAATTCATGTGCTGGAAGGCCATGCCGTGCCACAAGCGCTCAGCGGTGTCGGCCGTATCCTGGCCGCGGATTTTGCCGGCACAGGCCACTAGGAAATGCGTGCTTTGTACCACTTCAAAGGCTAGCAAGCTGCTGGTATCACCCAGGCGCATCTTGGTGGGCAGTTTCTTAATCGTGGCGGCATCGATGCGGACATCTTTTTCGGGCAATCCGGGCGCACCGCTGGTGATGACGGATGTCTCGGCGTTGCCGAATTCGACGAGATACTGGCGGTCCGCCAAGCTCAGATCCTCCACCTTGAATTTTTGTTCCTTGCCATCCTTGGGGATGAGGGTGATCTGGTCGCCGGCGATCGAGCCCAATTCCGCTTCCAAGGTGCCACCTTTGCGGGACATCCAGGTGCGTATTTCCGCCGCTTGGGCCATCGAAACGGCCAGGCCAAGCACGACCAAGAATTCACGGGTGAGTTTTGAATACTGCATACGCGGCGGAATTTAGCGATTCTGGCGGCCATTGCCACCAAAATATTTCAGTGGGTATCGGTGGCAGCGCGGTTGCGTGCTACGCCACATTCAACCCGTACGCAAACCGCCTCAACAACCAGATAGACACCGCCAGGCTCGACGACATCGCGGAAGGTCGCTCGGAAGGTCGCGGCGAGATGCAGCGTGAAATGGCGTTAGCGATGAAGATGAAAGGGTATTCCGCACAAGACATCAGCGGGGTCACCGGTCTGACCAGCGACGAAATCGAGGGCTTGTGAGGAATCTGTGCCAGACTCAAATGAAAAACATCGGCGAGCTTTGGCCGGCGCAAATGCTTTCGAGGGTCACCTGGTCGAGGGCGTCACGCAGGGTGGTGGAAAGTTTTTCCCAGACTGATTGGATAGCGGGGCCGGATTCGCCTGCTGTGGCGACGGAGTTTTGGAGCAATGTAGGATCGACAGCATCGACCACCTGGCGCAGGCTGATGGCATCGGCAGGGCGGGCGAGGAGATAGCCGCCGGCAGCGCCACGGCAACTGTCGATGAGCCCAGCACGCCGCAAATCGTTGAGAATTTGCAGTAAAAAACTCCTCGAGATCGCTTCTCGTTGCGCTAGATCGTCAAGTCGTGTAACAGTCCTGCCGTCATGGTGCTTGGCGAGCTGAGTGAGTGCCCGGCATGCGTATTCTAACTTTTGCGAGATTTTCATGGGCGAAATGCAACATATCCCGAGCCATCCGGCGAGCAAGAACACCGCCAACCTGTGCCGCGGCGGCGGAATCGATGTGGCCGGCGTCTGGCAAACCCTGTGCGCCGAAGCCCGCCGCGTGGTGGTCGAAGAGCCGTTGCTGGGACCATTGGTGGAGGACGTTATTCTGTCGCGGGCGTCGCTGGCCACTGCGCTGGGCGCGCGGCTAAGCCGCCGCCTAGCCCGTGCGGATATGCCGCGGCAATGCATGGAGCCGCTGTTCTGCGGGGTGTTTGAAGCCCATCCGCTGCTTGTGCGCAGCGTGGCCAGGGATTTGGTGGCAATGTACGAACGGGATCCGGCGTGCTTCTCGCCATTGGAACCGGTGTTGTTTTTTAAAGGGTTTCTCGCGCTCAGCACTTACCGCGTCTCTCATCAATTGTGGCAGGATGAGCGGCGCTGGCTCGCGCTTTACCTCCAGAGCATTGCCAGTGAAGCATTCGCGGTGGACATTCATCCGGCGGCTCGCATCGGCTGCGGTATCCTGCTGGACCATGCCACCTCGTTTGTCGTTGGGGAAACCGCCATCATTGAGGACGATGTGTCCATTTTGCATGAAGTAACCCTCGGTGGCACCGGCAAAGAGACGGGCGACCGCCACCCGATCGTGCGCTCCGGCGTATTGCTCGGGGCCGGAGCCAAAATCCTCGGTCGCGTGATTATCGGTACCGGTGCCAAGGTCGGCGCGGGCAGCGTCGTGCTGACCGATGTGCCGCCGCACACCACAGTGGCGGGCGTGCCGGCCGTGGTCGTCGGTGAGCTAGGCGAGGAGAATGCGGCCGCCGAGATGAACCAGCGGCTTGATCGCGGCTGCCGGACATCTTCCACCCCACAGACAAAATGAGATTTCACCGCCTGATATGCATCGCAGCACTCGGGCTGGCGGGAGTTTCCTGTGAGAAAATCCGCGATCTGGTGAGTAAGGCGAAACACGCCATGGAGGCGAAAGCCGCCACCAAATCTGCCAAGTCGGCGGGTGTCCAGCCTGATCCGCTGCTCCAGGCACTCGTGGATCAGACGCCGGAGGGGGTGGTGTTTCGCAAGGATTTGCCCTTTCCTGAGCGGCTCCAAGTCAAGGAGGAGCGGCGCCTGACGTTTGATGCAGCACGCATTGTCGTCAAATCGGCCATCGGCAGCCAAGTGGCCGCCTTTTCCGGCAGTCGGTTTTTTACCACCCGTTACCAACGGGTTGGCACGCAACTGGAACTGACTATGGAAAGCGCCGGCTTTGCCAAATCAGAGGTGGACAAAGTGGAGGCCGAGAAAGCGGCCAAGGCGGGCAAAGGCATAGCAGACAAGCCTAAACCTGATAATAAGCCCAAGCCAGACAGAGGTAAGGCGGCTAAGTCGAAGCTGGAGCAGGCGAAGGCGGACCAAGAAGCGGCGGCGTTGAGCGCGGCGCCCGCCGTGCCGGATGAATTGACGGCCATCAAGGAACTCACAGGATGCAAGTGCAGCTTTGTGACCGATGGTAAAGGGTGGAAAGCAGTCCACTCCAATGATTTCAAGCTCGCCGTCTGGGGCCGCAATCTCGAACCCCATCTCGCGGCCTTGGGCAGCGCCGCCGGAGTGCTGCCGCGTAGCTATTGGTTAGGTAAGCGCCGCCTTAAGCCGGGCGATAGCGTCCCATTGTCCGGGGAGACACTGGCATTGTTGTTGGGCGAAGGTGCCAGCGGTTCGCTGGTACTCAAGCTCGAGGCGTTTGAGGCGAGCGGCGGCCACCCGTGCGGGGTGTTTGCGGTGACTGGCAACTACCGCCAAGCGGGGGTGCCGGGGCCGGACGGTGAGGTGATAGACGAGGATGTTTCCATCAGCTCCGGCAAACTCTGGCTGTCGCTGGTTTATCCCGTGGTCATCCGCCAGCAACTCGAAACCATCCAAACCCTCAGCACCGGCATGCGCAGCAGCCATTCCACCCTCATCCAGGGCAGCGTGGCGGTGGCCGTCACTCGCACCTGGAAACCCTCCGCCGCCCCGGCCAAGTGAGCGCCACTCAAAACCCCGGGATGTGTGGCGTCGCGCAACGCCTCAATGGTTTGGAAAACACGAAACACCGGCTGATCATTGGGCCAATACCCGCACAAATAACTGCGGCGCGGCGAGAGGTATCGGGCCGCGAAGGGAAACCTCCACGGTCTGCTCGCCGACAACGGTTCGGCTGAAGGTTTGGGTCGCCCCGCTATCCACGGACCAGATGCTCAGGTCGGCTGATGTCTCCACCGTGTATCACTGAGCGCTGTCAGTCTGCCGCCACGGCGGGCACATCCCTCTTGAACAGCTCCATCAGATAGGCAGCGGACAGCAACTCCGGAGTCACGATGGGAGCCTTGCCGGGGACCAGCAGCACGTTGACGGGAATGGCCGTGCGACCGTACTCGCGCAGCTTGGTTTCAATTTCCGGGTTCAAGTTGGTTTTATCGGCTTTGAGAGGAACGATGTGTTTGGCGTGCATCAAGGCGATGACATCAGGCGTGTAGGCGAGGCGCTTGTTGACCTGGCAAGTCGGGCACCACTGGGCGGTGAAGTCGATAAACACCGGTTGGCCGTTTTCCAATAACTCATCCACGCGAGCTTGTGACCACGTTTCCCAGTGCAACGCATCGGTCTTGGGCGTAGGCGGCAGCGCCAGTAACACGCCGCACACGGCCAGCACCAAGGTGATAACCATGGGGAGGCGGCGGGTTGCGGGCTGGCGGTGGGGCAGGGACCAGCGGCCGTATATCCAATCGGCCATGGCGATGGCGCTGAGCCCCAGAACCGGGTCGAGGAGGTTTTCGGGGCCGATTTGCACGGCATAGATGCAAAGGAAATAGCCGCTGGTGGCAAACAGCAAAAATGACATGCCTTGCTTGAAACTTTCCATCCAGGCCCCGGGTCGCGGTAAAAAATGCAGCAAGCCGGGAAAAACCGAGAGCACCAGATAGGGAGATGCCAGACCGATGGCCATGGCGGCAAAGGCAGCGAAAAATGGCAAGGCCGGTAGGGTGATGGCCGCGCCGATGGCCGCGCCGAGAAACGGTCCGGCGCAAGGGGTGGCGACGACGGTGGCGAGTACGCCGGAGAAAAACGCGCCAGCCAAGCCATGTTTGGCTTGCAGGGAGCCGCCGACGGCGGTGACGGAAGTGCCGAGTTCGAACACGCCAAACATGTTGAGGGCGAGCACAAACATCAGCAACATCAGGCCGAGGACCACGCCGGGGATTTGCAGTTGATAGCCCCAGCCGAAGCCAGCCACCGCTCGTCCGGCGAACAATATGCCGCTGAGCACGCCGAAGGAAACCACCACTCCGAGGGTGAAAAGCAATCCGTGGGCAACGATTTTTTTGCGTGAGTCGCCTGCTTGTTTCACGAAGCCCATGATTTTCAAGCCAATGACGGGAAACACGCAAGGCATCAGGTTGAGGATGAGCCCTCCGATAAACATCAAGCCGAGGATGCCGAGCAAGTTGAAAAATGCCGGCGGCTTGGCCGGGACTTGGCCAAGCAGGGTTACCGGAATCACAGTGGCAGCGGCACCGGGTGTGCCAGTCTTGCCACTGAGCAAAATGCCCGATACTGCCTTGCCCAGAGGTATCGGTTTTTCAAAAATATCCAGCACTTTGCGCTTGAGCGTGAGTATCCAGTCCGCGCCGTCGCGCGTAACGCTGCCACCGTCGCTCAGCGGTTTGAGAAATGGTTCGTTTGGAATGAAATCCACCGGCGGGGGTTGCGGACCACTGGCAGCGGTTGGCGGACTGAGTCGCAAAACGACATCGTCCGCCGTCGGATAGGCTGAAATGTTCCAGATGGCGATTGACTGGGGGATTTTGCCTCGGGCTTGGGCGAAAAAGTCTGCCTGTGCCGCATCGGCCACCGCGGCGGCGCTCACTGGTAGGCTCAGGGCGAAGGATTTTTCCTCATTCATGCAGGTGTCTGCACATATCTGCCAGGTGGCTTTGGCCCTGAGGTTCACCTTTTCACCAACCCGCAAGGTGGCGGGCACCGTGATGTCCACCAGCAGCACCAGGTTACCCGTGTACACGAAACTTTTACCGGAGTAGCCGTCTTTGATAGCGGGAACCGGCCATTGAATCGGCCCGGCGCTGAAACCCGCAGGCAGTTGCCATTCGATGGCGGGGGGCAGTTCGATGCCACCGGAATTCCGGTAATAGCTGTGCCAACCTGCTGGGTGCTCAAGCCGCAGGGCCAGTGTGAACGCCTTGCCGGGGGCGATGGCGCTGACCTCCACCACCATGCTCGCGGTGCTGCTTACTGCGCTTGGCTCGCTTGCCGCGCCAGTAAACGGATCGCCAAATTCGGCGCGGACGGACCCCGCCACAGCGGCAAAGGCAAGTAACAATCGGATGAGACGGGTCATGGGAGGGAAGACACAAGACGGGGAGACACAAGACTCAAGACTGGAAAAGGCGCGACGGCAAGACCGGAAGATCCCGGACAAGAAAAAGACCGCAATCCGCAGAAATGCCAGTCGAGCGACGCTGAAATCGAGCCGCTGGCTAATTTTTCTGACGGTGACGTGAAACATCCACTTGCGCTGATATGTAAACAGTGGAACTGGTTTGCAGTGGCAGCGCATGCCTCCAGCCAGTGAACGGCAGAGAAGCAGCGCTGGCCACTGACCATCCCTCCCATGCGCGAAATCCTGATTGTAGTTGGCCTGTTTCTCCTCGCTGTGGCACTGCGCAGTGCCCGTAGGAGTGTCTTGCGCAAATTGGGCGCGGTGGCATTTTTGATCGCCACCTTCTGGCTCGGCTTCTTCCTCTCCGGCAGCAAGGTCGGCGGGTCCGTCGCCGTGTCGTGCTGGTTTTTCCTCCCTTGGTTTGAATTGCTCACCCATGTTCGGCGCTTGCGCCTGCCCCTCAACAACCGCCTCCAACATCGCCGCATCCCCAATCCGGCATTCTTCCCCAACGCCTTGGAAGCCAGCGCTGCCATGGAAGCGGAAGGCTTTGAGCATGTGTCGGATTGCGGCTGGAAATGGGTCGGCATGCAGCAGTTTTTCCGGTTTTATTGGCACCCGGAAGAGCGTGCGATTGCCGCTATCTGTCTCTGCGAACAGAGCGAGGTGGCCTTCGCCTTCATCTCGGTCACTTCCCAGGATAGCGAGGGCCGCACATGGCGCACCACCAATTTCCCGTTCTCCCTCACGCTTCTATGCTCGCCGCTTATCCGCTGGAATTATGTCCCCTGCGAGCAAAATTCTTTTAAAAGCATCCTTCTCGACCATCACCAATTCCTTGAGCGCAACAATGTCACCGCCGAATTGTTGCGCGTGCCCGATCCCGAGGACGCCGAAGATTCCCTCGAACGCGAGATGCGCCACCAGGTCGAGTTCAACCTAGCCTCTGGCATCATCCGCCTTACCGGCGACGGTCATTTCAAATATTCCAAGCGCGGCCTGCTTTTCCTCTGGGGCCAATTCATCAAGGATATGGTCAGGCTCTGCTAGCTATGGCGTGCCGAGCCGTATTGGCGGCTTCCCTTTGCGCCCTTTGCGCCCTTTGCGCCCTTTGCGCCCTTTGCGCCCTTTGCGC
>JBAXOP010000139.1:0-12858 GCA_037133195.1 Verrucomicrobiota bacterium
GGCAACTCACTGTGTCGAGTCACCGTTATCGCCATCCGCACAGGCCGCGTTGTTCGCAGCATGCCTAGCAACATAGGCCCAAGGTCCCATGCCAATTTGGCAATCCCGGTTTGACACCCGACGCGCCGGTGCAAAGCTATGGGCATGGCAACCACCCATTACCGCATCATCACCGCAGCATGCCTTGCCTTGGCAAGCATCACTCTAGCCGCCGCAGAAGATGGCGTCTCATCGTTCTCCAGTGATGGCAATTCGTCTGACTCGAGTGACAAAGAATCCTCGAACGTAAGTGAGAGCAAATCCTCTGAGTCAGACAATGGCGACTCGTCGCACTCAAGTGAGGGCAAATCCTCTGACTCACAAGTGAGCCCTGTCCAATCACCCGCCCGCCCTTACAACCTGAGCATCGACGCCCCGGTCCAACTTGCCGGATCGGACGCGGCAGCCAAGGCATTTCAAACCAATGTGCTGCCCGGGATGATCGCAACGGAGCTTAAGTTGTTGCCGGAGCAGAGGTTCGAATCGCCGAGTTATCTGTCCTCTATCTCGTTTGATCCATCAAAATTGGTGCTCAGTGCTGATACCGACGCACGGGTGTACTTCCTTGGTGAGGGGGCCGGTTATCAGAACACTCTCGGCATCTCCACCACTAACTCAGGTCCGCTGAGCCCGGGGGCATCCTTGATCTTTCCCAACGCCTCCAGCTCCGTGGGTTTCAACGGCAGTGGCAAGCCCGTGCGCTCCACCGGCGAGCCCTTGCTGCCCGGCGACTTTGTGGATCTTGGCACTCTTAAGGCCGGTACCGCGCTCGACTTCTTTCTCATCTCCAATGGTGCCGTCGGCGGCAAAGATGTGCTTTCCACTAACAAAAGCCTCAATGCAGACGGCATCGTCCACGCGGTTGCCTTGTCCACCCCGGGTTCCCCCTATCTGGTCATCAGCTTCGAGGACATGGTCGGCGGCGGCGACCACGACTACAACGATGTTTACTTTGCCGTGGATCTCGGCAGCGCCACGACCTCCAACGTCTCCAAACTCGTGAGTCTCGGCGCGCCCGAACCGTCCCTCGCTCTCGGTGTCTTGTTGGCTGGTGGTGCCATGTTTGGTTTCAGCCGCCGGCGCATTGTCTGATTGGATGTTGGCTGACTGGCAGTATTGTAGCGGCGGTCTCTGTGACCGCCGCTGCGCGTGCCTGGTCATTGGCGGCGCCGCTCACAGAGCGCCGCTACAGCGCGTGCTGCGATTTCCTGAAAACGCTGTTATCGTAAATTTCCAGAGGTAGCGAGTCCGGCGATCCGCACATTCTACGTAAGCTCTTGGTCCCATGCCCATTTATCGATCCCTGATTGACACCTGATGCTGTAGTGAGAAACTTCCGTCGTGCAAAGTACCTATTACCAAATTCGTTCGTTAGCTTGGCTAGGCCTTGCCAGCCTCCTTGCAGTGCAGGCAGCAAGCGCTGCGCCATCAGCCGCCCAGCCGTATGATCTGAGTATTGTGGAACCCGTACAGGTTGCAGGTTCGGACGCCGCAGCCGCGGCCTTTCAAACCAACGTGCTGCCTGGTATGCTGGCCACAGTGCAGCAACAACTGCCCGACAATGGTCACCTGAATGCCCAGGCTCTTGCCGCCATCTCATTGGATCCGACCAAGCTGGTGCTCAGCGCCGACTCCACCGCTCGGGTGTATTTCCTCGGTCAGGATGCAGGCTACCGCGACACCCTTGGCATCTCCAACACCGGCAGCCCGCTCACCCCGGGCGCGGCCTTGATCTTCCCCGGCGCATTGTACACCACGGGCGCCAACGGCGGGTCGAGTACTTCTGGCACTAACACCAATTCGACCTTGACCGCAGGCGATTTCGTGGATCTGGGGAATTTGAAAGCCGGTACCGCACTGGATTTTTTCCTTCTCGGTAACAACGCGCAAAAGGGTGAATTCTTCTCCACCACTCCAAGTCTCAACAAAGACGGCATCATCCACGCAGTCAACTTGGCTCCCAATGGTTCGGCTTACCTGCTCATCGGCTTCGAAGACACCAAGGGCGGTGGCAGCAATGATTTCAATGATTTCCTCTTCGCCGTGGAAATCAGCGGAGCCAGTACCACCAATGGCTCCAAACTCATAAGCCTGGGCGCTCCAGAGCCATCACTGGCGCTGGGTGCCCTGTTGGCTGGCGGTGCCCTGTTTGGATTCAGCCGCCGACGCATGGCCTGATAAGCGGGCTGGCGATAGGCCGCTGAGCATCGGACTGATTCAGTCTAGAGTGGGCGGAGCTTGATGTTGCGGAAGGAGACCGAGCCATGGTCGCCTTGCAGTGCCAAGGAACCTTTTGGGGCTTTTGCGAACAAGGGCATAGAGGCAAACTTGCTCTTCGCCACTCGGGTTTTAAAATCCTCGCTGCCCATCACGTACTCGAAGTATTTCACACCATTGATCTCATGGATGCACTTTTCCGGGGTGATCACTAACCGGACGTGGTTCCACTCGCCGGCGGCCTTGGTGGCATCCAGGGGGATGCCGGTCTTGGGGTCCACTGGTGGTTGATAGAGTGCATAGAGCCAGCCACAACGTTGTTTGTCGGCGGCCTTGGCATTGTCTTCGAGTTGGAATTCCGGACCCGTAGCCCAGGCCGCGCCGCCTTCGTCGGTCACATGAAACATGATGCCGCTGTTGCCGCCCTCGGAAATGTTGTAATCGAGTTGCAGCTCAAAGGCCCCAAATTGCTCCGCCGTGACGATATCGCCGGCGTTGTGGGGATCGGCGCACACCAGTAAACCCT
This sequence comes from Verrucomicrobiota bacterium, assembly GCA_037133195.1. Classification (GTDB taxonomy): domain Bacteria; phylum Verrucomicrobiota; class Verrucomicrobiia; order Verrucomicrobiales; family Akkermansiaceae; genus Luteolibacter. Next base: position 2,783 of record JBAXOP010000139.1, read on the forward strand.
CCTTGATCACCCAGCCCGGGCGCACGTCCTCCTTTTTGAAATTGTGCCAACCCGTGAGGCTCTTGCCGTCGAAGAGCAATTTCCAGCCAGCGGATTTTTCGGCGGCGGTGAGGGAGTTGATATTTTCGTCGGTCGGGGCGGCAAGGCCGAGCGTTGGAACAAAGGCCAGCACGAACAGAATGGAACGGGGTGTTTTCATAGGAGCTGAACCTACAGTGCCTTCTGCGCCCTTACAACAACAACTCTTGTCTTGCGCTCCCAAGAGTGCTATGTTGTATTCGTCAACTGGGCATCTGTATTGCTTGAGTTGGGGCTGCCAATCCCGGTAGCGTGGCTGGCAGGCTCATCGCTGGTAACTTGCTAGGCCCGGCGGGCGCAGAAGTTTAATACCCACGTAGAAAGGGACCGTTATGAAAACCGGAGTAAATGCCGCCAAGTGCCTCTCATTCGTCAGTTGCCAATTAAATCCACAGGCGAAATTATGGCAACCTCGCGTCAAGGCGCCGCCTGTCGTGACTTTTTCCCGCCAAACCGGCACCGGTGCCATGGTTATCGCCGAGGAGTTGGCCGCATTTTTGCAGGCCAGCCAAGCGAAGCCCTGTCACTGGACGGTTTTCGACAAGAACCTCGTTGCCCAAGTCATTGAAGACCACAAGTTGCCCAAGGATATCGCCAAGTATATGTCGGAGGAGCGAGTCTCGGCCATTCAGGATGCCATCGAGGAGTTGCTCGGGCTGCACCCGCCCATCAAGACGTTGCTCGAATTATCCAGTGAGACGATTTTGCGCCTGGCCCATCTAGGTCACGGCATTTTCATTGGTCACGCGGCCAACATCATCACCCGTGACGTGCCAAACGTGTTTCATGTGCGCTTGATTGCGCCGCTGGAATTACGGGTTGCCCAGATTATGGGACGCAATCAACTCGGCCGTAAAGCCGCCGTTGAGTTCATTCGCAAGAGCGATCTGGGTCGTCAGCGCTTTCTGAAGGATCATTATCACGCAGATATCGATGACCCGCTTCAGTACGATCTGGTGCTCAATTGCGCCCGCATGCCGCAGCGGGAGGTTGCCCACTTGATAGGTGAGGCAGTGGTGTATTGGGCCAAGCGACTCTGAATATGAAACAAGACACCATGAACACATTTGTGGAACAAAGCCCGGGGCTCGCCGGGATTCGTCGGGTGGCGGTGGTGGTCGCTCATCCCGATGATGAAATATTGTGGGCGGGGGGGCTTTTACTCAGCCATCCTGAGTGGTCGCCGTTTATCGTAACCCTGTGCCGCGCAGGCGATGCCGACCGGGCACCCAAGTTTGCACGGGTCTTGGAACATTTGCAGGCACAAGGTGCTATGGGCGATTTGGACGATGGCCCGGAGCAGGAACCGCTGGTTGCCGCACGGGTGCGCGACGCTATCCTGGAATTGTTGCCGCAGCGCCACTACGACTTGCTGGTTACTCATGCCCCGTGCGGAGAATACACCCGCCATCGGCGCCATGGGGAGGTGGCGCGGGCGCTACGGGTGCTGTGGTTGCGCGGTCAACTCCACGCCCCCCAACTTTGGCAATTCGCTTACGAGGATGGCGGCGGCAGTTACCTGCCCCGGCCGCAATGGGACGCTGGCCTGCGCTTTTCCCTGTCTAATGAAACATGGTGGCGCAAGTACCAACTCATCACCGAGGTCTATGGCTTCGGTGAGGGCACCTGGGAGGCCCGGGTGGCGCCGCGCATCGAGGCCTTCAAATGTTTCGCAGCCCCAGCATAATCCCGTAAACCAAGCAATGAAAATTCTCGTGCTTTACCACCATCCTCCGGCACCCGGCGGGCTGCCAACGCAGGGGGATTTGCTCTATCGCGGGTTATTGGAAATCGGAGTGGATGCCTGTGCTGCCAACCTCCGCTCTGATCTTGAAAAGGAATGGTATTACCGCTGGTTCCAACCGGATGTAGTGGTGGGCATCGGGTTTTGGGGTGATGTTCCAGATATCGTGCTGCATCCGCGGCGTTTCGGCCTGCGGGCCGTGCCGTGGTTGCTGGCCGATGGCTATGTGGCCAATTACCGCGACGTGCTCGATGGAATGTCGTTGATGCTTGTAACCTCCGATTGGGTGCGAGAGACCTTCGCGCGCGACGGTATTCGCGCCGCACGCACCCTCACTTTGCCGGTGGGTTGTGATACCGACGGCTTCATTCCGCGGCTAGCGGACGATCCGAAGGTGCTTGCAGTGCGTAATACCCTCGGCGTGCGTCCCGGCGAGTTGCTCGTTCTAACGGTTGGCGGCGATGCCGCTTCCAAGGGCGGACGCGAGGTGATGGAGGCTCTCGCCAGCTTGGGTGAGGCGGTGCCACCATGGCGCTACGTCTGCAAGGTGTGGCCCCAGCAGCGCACAGCGGTACAGAACGCGTTGGATATTGAATTGGCCGCCGCTCTCGGCATCCAGGACCGGGTGTGCTTTCCAACCCACATGGTGTCGCGCAACCTCATGCCATATCTGCTAGCCGCATGCGATATTTATGCCGGCCCGTCGCGCTTGGAGGGATTCGGGATGCCGCAGGTGGAAGCGGGGGCATGCGCTAAACCCGTCATCGGAATCCGTGCCATGGCCATGTTGGATACCTTGGTTCACGGCGAAACTGCCTTTCTCGCCAGCGTGGCGGAAACCATTTACATCACTAGCGCGGTGCTGGGGCCGGATGCTGGCTTTGAGCCGGGCCATCAAGTCGTTTTCGACCCACCGCGGGTTGCGGATTATCGTGCGAGTTCGCAGGACATAGCTGCATATTTGCAATTGCTCTTAACAGATCCGGGGTTGCGCCAGCGCATGGGTGCGGCGGGCCGCCGACGGGTGCTGGAGCATTATGATTACCGGCATGTGGCCCGCCGTCTAGTGGCCATCTTAACGGAAAATCCGGACTGAAATGGACACGTCGATAGAAGCCGCCAAGACAGCCGCGCTGGAGGTGTTATTGCACAATGCCAGCGGGCCTTACGATGGGTTGCCGCGCACTGCTGGGTGGGGCTATCCGGAACCTTACACCCGCGATTTGCTCATCTCCGCGCTGGGCATTTTCGCTTCAGGCAATGCTGAATTACTCGCCTCGCTGCGACGGGTGCTCACCGAGTTGGCGTGCCACCAAAGCCCGCGCGGGATGATCCCCTCGCTTGTGCATGATATGGAAGACCGCGGGGCGAGTGATACCACGCCGCTGTTTCTGCTGGTGTTGGGTATGTTCCGCCGCCACACCGGCGAAGCGGAGTGGTTGCACGAGGCTGCTGCCAAGGCCCTTCAATGGATGGACTTTCAAACCATCGACGACCGGGAATTGGTCGGTCAGCAGCCCACCAGTGATTGGCGCGACGAGCAGTGGGTGCTCGGCCACGGCTTGTTTGTCAATGCCCTCGTCCACGGGTACCGCAAGCTTCTGGGCATGGACGAGCGTGCCCGGGCCCTGCAAAGGGATGCCAACCGCTCTGATGGCAAGGGCTTCGTCACTGCAGGCCAACCCACCTACTCGCTGTGGTTCTACAAGGTGCTGCGTGACTCACGCTGCGACGTGCTCGGCAATAGCATCGCCGTTCTTACTGGCCTTGCAGATTCCGTGCGGGCCCGTCAAATGCTGGTTTGGATCGAGAGCGCATGCGCCGGACTGCGGGACAGCGGCGATTTGGCACTTGAATTGCCGCCATGTTGTTTTCCCTATGTGCAGCCGGGTGATGCCGACTGGCACCCGCGCTATGCGATGTACAACTCGCCGGGCCATTACCACAATGGCGGGGTGTGGCCGTTTGTCTGCGGGTTTTACGTTGCCGCGCTGGTGGCAGCCGGCATGCAGGAAGTGGCGCGGGCCAAGCTTCAGGCCCTCACCGCGTTGGTGCGCGTCGCTCGGAAGTCGTCACCCACTCCGCCGGGCGCGTTCGGCTTCAATGAATGGTTCTACGCTCAGGACGGGCGACCGGCGGGTGAGGACTGGCAGACGTGGTCGGCCTCCATGTACCTGTACGCCGCCTATTGCGTTGAAATGGGCGAGGCTGGGTATTTTTGAAGCGGACTTTTAGTACTTGCCCGGAACTGGGCGGCGACTCACCATCGCCGTATGTCAAGCGCCACCCATTGCCCTCCCGCAGTCTCATTGTTCGATCTAACCGGCAAAAAAGCCCTCGTCACCGGCGGGGCCGTGGGGATCGGCCGCGGCTTTGCCTTGGCTCTGGCCGCTGCCGGTGCCGATGTGGCCATCGTCGATATCGATGACAAGGTCGGTCCCATTACTGCGGCGGAAATCCGCTCGCTGGGCCGCGACAGTCTGTATATCCATTGCGACGTGACCCAGGCGGCGCAGGTACAGGCGATGGTGGATGCCGTGGTGGCGCGTTTCGCTCGGCTTGACATTGCGGTCAACAACGCCGGCATCGCTATCCTCGGGGCCGACGAAACTCTGGCGCAAAGCGACTGGGACAAGGTCATCGGCGTCAATCTTACCGGCGCATTCCTGTGCTGCCAAGCTGAGGCCCGGCAGATGATCGCGCAACAAAGCGGCGGCAAAATTATCAACACCGCCAGCATGTCGGCGACTATCGCCAATTGCAATGCGTCCTACGATGCGTCCAAGGCCGGCATCGTCCATATGACCAAGACGCTCGCCGCCGAGTGGGGCTGCCATAACATCAACGTCAATTGCATCAGCCCCAGTTATATCCTCAGCCCGATGCATGCGTCCACTCCCACGGTGGTGCGCCAGCGCATCCGTGAGCTTACACCGCTCGGATATGTTGAGCGCCCCGAGGACCTGCACGGACCGGTCGTCTTCCTCGCATCCGCCGCCAGTAATTACGTCACCGGCCACGATTTGATGGTGGATGGCGGCCACACGCTCAACGCCTGGCTGGTGCCGCTCGGCCGCGTATTACCGCCGCGCGTTTCTCCTGAGCAGGAGAGCGTCCAGCTCAAACACGATTTGACGGTCATGGGGGTGCCCTTCGACGCCGATGGCATCAACCCCGAACTGCACCCCGAAATCGCCGGGGCCTTCAAGGCTGCGTTTGGGCTGTAGTTTCAGATGCTCATTGCCCCTGTCCCATGAGCTTGGCGACCATGGCGGCATCGACGTTGAAGGAGCCGGTGCCGAATGCTCTGGGCGGCTGGTGTTCCAGCACTTGGTATTCGAACGCCTTGAGCGGCTTGACGCCTTTGACTTGGGATAGCAAATAGACGCGGATGGTGAGTGCCTCGGTGTCCTTGCCGCCGGGCAATTTGCTGATGGCGTATTGGACTTCGTTGCGGCCATCGAGGGCACCGCCGATGATGATTTCGGCTTCTTTGGAGTTGGCAAACCGGTGATGACTGAATTTGTTCACCTGCACCTTTACCTCGCGCCCAGGGCTGAATACATAGATTTTTGCGATGTATTTAGCTGGCGGTGCCTCCAGCGGTTGCGGTGGCATCTTGCCAGATGGATGGGCTTCCGGCGTTTCTTTGAGGTACTTCAAATTGCCGGTTGCTAATTCCCGGCGCACCTCAGGCAGCGCCTCCAGATTGACAAAATCCGCACGGTCGTAGAGCCATTCACCATTTTCGTTGACAAATGCGAGCACCAGCAAGTTCTGGGTGGGTGTGCCGCCGACACCAAAGTCGATTTTGCCAAAATACGCAGCCGTGGCGGTGGGGCCCTTTTCAGTCGCCTCTAGGAAGGTCAAGGCTTTGAGCGTGGGTGGCGGCGCTGGTAACTTGAACAGTGCCGCCGGAAATGGCAGCTTTTGGGCGCTAATTCGGTTTTGTACCTCGATGCGGCGGTGGCTCGCCGTCACCCGCTGCCAACTCGCGGCATCTTGCCGCACAATGGCCTCACGCCAGGCGTTGTATGTCTGCTCCAACGCCGGGCGCAGGGTGGTCTGTCCCGCGGCAAACGCCGTCAACACGGTACTTAGTACAAAAATATGCAGCTTCATGGGCGAAACCATTGGACAAAATACCGGTTTTCACAACAAACAATTTGTGTGCGAGGCAATTGTCTGGCAAAAAGTGCACCACATGAGTCGAATTCTACAAAATGTGCCCCCGCTGGGCGAGGCCCGCGACCGCAAGATGCTTGAAGAGGCGTCCTCATACGTTTACCGTCAGACGCCGCAAGGCGAGGTGTTGGCGCATCTGTTTTGGCCCACCAAAACCGCGTTGGCACCCCGGCCTGCGGTGGTGTTTTTTCATGGCGGGCTCTGGGATGCTGCGATGCACACCCAGTTTGTCCCGCATTGCCTGCACTTTGCCAGTCGCGGGGCCGTGGCCGTCGCCGCCGAAACTCGAATTTTTTCTAAACATGCCACCGGTGCGCTGGAAGCCATTGATGACGCCCGCGAATTGATCCGCTGGTTGCGCCAGCACGCCGAAATCTTCAATCTTGACCCCGCCCGCATCACCGTCGGCGGCGCGGCGGGCGGGGCCATGCTGGCATTGCTCACAGCGATGCCCAAGCCCAAGCAGATGCCACCGGTGGACGGGATTGACTGTCGGCCGCAGGCTTTGCTGCTGTTCAGTGCGATTGTGAACACCACGTCCAAGGGGCAGGGGGCGGAGCGGTTTCCGGATACCAGGACAGCCGCCCGCAGCAGTCCCACGGCGCTGATTCGGACGAAATTGCCGCCGATGATGATGTTTCACGGTACAGCGGACCGGATAGCGCCGGTGAGCGAGGTGAGGCGTATGCGCAGTCGCCTGCGCTGGCGGCGCAATGTGTGTGAACTCGTGGAATTCGAGCGGGCCGAGCACAGTTTTTTCAACTTTAATGTTAACCAGGTGCATTTTGACCTAGCGTTGGCCGCCGCCGATGCGTTTCTCGTCAAATACGGTTTGTTGGACCAAGCAACCGTCGGCGATGCGCCTGATGTCTGAAGCACGGCGCGTGCCGACCGATCGGAAAACAGGTTTCCTGCCTGTGAGGGAAGACAGCGCTTTGAGCCTGTCTGCCAATGAAACAACAACATTTTGCCGCAGCCAGTCCCATTGCGCTTGCGCTGCACCCCGCGCATTCTAGCATCCCGCTCGTGCCCAGCCACGCCGCCCCATGAACCGTATTTTCGTCGAAAAAAAGGCCGATTTCAACACCGAGTCCCGCCGCCTCCTGCATGACCTCCGCGAATCGCTCGGTTTGCCCGGGCTCGTCAGCGTGCGCCTCGTCCAGCGATACGTCATGGAGGGCCTCAGCGACGAGGAATTTTCCGCGGCGGTGCGCCTGGTCCTATCCGAGCCGCAAATCGACTCAGTGAGCGCCACTCTGGCACTGGCCGAAAATGAATCTGCCTTTGCGGTCGAGTATTTGCCCGGCCAATTCGATCAGCGTGCCGACTCCGCCGCCCAGTGCGTACAAATCCTCACCGGTAAGGATCGGCCAGTGGTCGCCTCTGCCAAGGTGGTCATTCTCGCCGGTTCGCTCAGTCCGCAGGAACTGGCCCGCGTCAAAGCCTACGTCATCAACGCCGTGGATTCCCACGAGGTGCCTGTGGCGGCTGCCTGTGATCGTCGATGTGCATCCATGCCTCCGGACGTCGCTGTTCTAACTGGCTTCACCCAACATGCCACGGTTGCGCTGGCCAGCCTCCGTGCCGATTTGGGCTTGGCCATGTCGGCGGCGGATCTGGCGCTTTGTCAGACATATTTCCGCGACGACGAGCAGCGAGATCCGAGCCTCACGGAAATCCGGTTGCTCGATACCTATTGGTCCGATCATTGCCGCCATACTACGTTCCTAACTAAAATAGAAAACGTCACTTTCGAGCCTGGCTGCGCGCCCGCTGAGCGTGCCTGGCACACCTATCTGGCCACCCGCGAGGCGTTGGGTCGCTCTGACAAGCCGGTCACCCTGATGGACATTGCCCTCATCGGCATGCGCGAACTCAAGCAGTCTGGCGAGCTGGACAACCTCGAGGTTTCCGAGGAGGTCAATGCCGCATGCATCGTCGTGCCCGTTAGAATTTCAAATCTCAAATCTCAAATTTCAATTACCGCACCGGAGGAGTGTCAGGAGTGGTTGGTGATGTTTAAAAACGAAACCCACAACCATCCGACTGAGATTGAGCCATTCGGTGGGGCGGCCACCTGTCTCGGTGGCTGTATCCGCGACCCGCTCTCCGGCCGCTCCTATGTCTATCAGGCAATGCGGGTGACCGGTGCCGCGGACCCGCGCACTCCCTTCGCTGATACTCTCCACGGCAAACTCCCTCAAAAGAAAATTTGTCAGACAGCTGCCCGCGGTTACTCGTCGTACGGCAACCAGATCGGACTGGCCACCGGCCAAGTCGCTGAGGTTTATCACCCGGGATACGTCGCTAAGCGCATGGAAATCGGTGCGGTGGTGGCCGCGGCTCCGCGCTCGCAAGTATTCCGTGGCAGCCCGGCCGCTGGTGATGTGATTCTGCTCATCGGCGGGCGCACCGGTCGCGACGGCGTCGGTGGTGCCACCGGTTCATCCAAGGAACACACCGATACTGCGCTGGAAAATTCCGCAGAAGTCCAAAAAGGCGACGCACCCACCGAGCGTAAAATCCAGCGTCTGTTCCGCCATCCCGAACTTGCCCGCAAAATCAAGGTTTGCAATGACTTCGGAGCCGGCGGCGTGGCCGTAGCCATCGGTGAAATCGCCCCATCCCTCGCTATCAACCTCGACGCCATCCCCAAAAAATATGATGGCCTGGACGGCACCGAACTGGCTATTTCCGAGTCTCAGGAACGCATGGCCGTTTGCGTGGACCCATCCGAAATCGAATTCTTCATCCATGCCGCCGACTGCGAAAACCTCGAGTGCACTCACGTCGCCACCGTTACCGACAGTGGTCGCTTGGTCATGACCTGGCGTGGCCAGACCATTGTCAGTTTGTCGCGTGCCTTTCTTGATACCAACGGCGTCCAACAAACCGCCTCTGTTCACGTCAAAGCTCCCCAGGGATCTTTTCTTTCATCTAGCCAAAACCCTCTGTCCACAATCGCGATTCTCCGGGATCTCAATACCTGTTCACAAAAAGGTCTCGGCGAAATGTTCGATGGCTCTGTCGGCGCTGCTACCGTATTGTGGCCCTTCGGCGGTCGCCATCAGCTCACGCCACCGGATGCCATGGTGGCTAAGTTGCCATTGTTAGAAGGCGACACCGATGCCTGCACCTACATGAGTTGGGGATTCAATCCATATATCTCCTCGTGGTCGCCATTCCACGGCGCCGCCTATGCCATTACCGAATCCGTCTGCAAGGCTGTGGCCGCCGGCGCGCGGCTGCCCGATATCCGCCTCACACTGCAGGAATTCTTTCCCAAGCTCGGTAATGACCCGTCCCGCTGGGGACTGCCATTTGCTTCGTTGTTAGGCGCGTTTCATGCCCAGCACGCGCTGCGCCTCGCGGCCATCGGCGGCAAAGACTCGATGTCAGGCTCGTTCAACGAACTGGATGTGCCGCCGACCTTGGTGGCCTTTGCGCTGGCTCCCGGCTGTGCCTCGCTGGCGCTCTCGCCTGAGTTCAAGCAAGCCGGATCTACGGTTTCCCTAGTAGAAATTTCCTGCGATGGCGATAATCTGCCGGATTTTGAGCAACTCAGGCAAGTCGCCGAGCATCTCCATCTGCTCAACGCCGCCGGTAAGCTCCTCGCGCTGCACCATATCGGCCAGCCCGGCCTCGCCGCAGCCCTCGCCAAAATGGCCTTCGGCAACGCCATCGGCTTCGCGGAGGCGAGGACAGGCGCCTCGCCTGTCACGGAAGACGTGCGTGCCGCCTGTCTTGATCTCCATATTCCCCGTCATTTCGCTTTCCTCATCGAGCACCTCGAACCCCTTCCAGTTACCCTCGGTGCCCAGCCTATCGGTTACACCACCGCCTCCCAATCCATCGTCTTTTCCCAGGAAACCCATTCCCTAACCGACCTGCAAACCGCATGGACCGCCACTCTCGAGCCCGTCTATCCGACACGACCGGAGATGGGGGAGATAGTGGATAGTGGATCGGAAATAGTGGATAGTGGATTGAAGAGCCGAGGCTCCTGCGCTCCAAATTTCAAATTTCAGATTTCAGATTTCAAATTTCAGATTTCAGATTTCAAATTTCA
>JBAXOP010000140.1:0-12839 GCA_037133195.1 Verrucomicrobiota bacterium
CTAGAGCCATCCCGGTGGCCATCCCAGTGCCCTCACCCGCCTCTAAAACCAGCCGCCAAGATCGCCACAGCCGCGATCAAAAAAACCTCCCCAACCGGGACTGATCTGTCCTATCCCTTTCCAACCCAATGGCACGCCACTCAAAAATTCATGTAGGTCTGGAAATCGGCACCAGCAAAACTTGCATCGTCGTCGGTGAAGTCAAACCCGATACCGCTGTGAAAATCCTCGGCATCGGCACCACCAAAACCGCCGGCGTGCGTAAGGGCGAAATCTATGACTTCCCCCAAGCCCGCGCTTGCCTCAAGGACGCTCTAGTCAAAGCCGAAGACGCCAGCGATGTGGAAATCGGCAGTGTCTATCTGGCCGTCACCGGTTCCCATATCCATGGCCTCAACAGCCGCGGCACCTTCCGCCTGCCTGAGGGCCAATCAACCGTCGCCCCGGAACATGTCGCTGAGGCCCTCACCATCGCCCGCGATGTCCATATCCCCCCGGATCATGTCCACCTCCATCCTATTATCCGTAACTATCTGCTCGATGACCTCGAACACAAAAGCAGCCCCGTCGGCCTCTACGGCAAAACTGTAGAAGCGGATTTCCACATCGTCCATGGCATTGGCGCACGCATCCAAAATAGTATCCGCTTGGTGCGCGAAACCCCGCTTGAGGTCGATGATATCGTCTTCTCACCTATCGCCACCGCACAGATGGCTCTCGATCACGAACAACGCGAACGCGGCGCCCTCGTCATCGATATCGGCGGCGGCACCACCGATTACGCACTCTATCTGGACGGTGCTATCGCCGCTTCCGGCTGTATCCCTGTCGGCGGTGATCATATCACTAACGATATCCACCTGGTCACCGGACTCGCATTTTCCAAATCCGAAAAACTTAAAATCATGGAAGGCGACGCCTCGCCAGACCCCTCCCGCTCGGTGGGGGTGGCCAAATTGGTGGACGACCGTGGCTATGCGGAAGTGGAAGTCAGCCGCTCCATTCTCAATGAAATCATCCGCCAGCGCCTCGAGGAAACCCTGCACCTCGTTTACCAACGGTTGCCCGAGGGGTCCGTCAAGGCCATCGGTGCTGGTATCTTCCTAACCGGTGGCACCAGCCTCATGCGCGGCTTCAGCGAATTGGCCTTCCAGGTTTTCGGACGTGATATCTATCGACCTGAACCGCCGGTAATCAGTGGCGTTCAGGCCAGCTTCAAAGACCCGCAATACGCCACCGCCATCGGCCTGATCCGCTATGCTCAGATTTTGGAAACCGAACGCGCCGCCCCGCCAGGTATCTTCGGCAAACTCTTCAGCCTCTTCTGGCCATTCGGCAAATGAGCCGCAAATACTAACTGATAGCTCATTTTCAATCTTGAAACCTCGCCGCTGCCCCTTGCCTCTTCCTTTCTAGCACCCGCCCGCCCCTGCCTCTGATCCAACCAACCATTCCATATGCTTCCCTATCATCGCACACCCCAGCCCACCCTGCCCAGTTCAGCCGTGAAAATCGTCGGCCTCGGCGGCGCCGGCGTCAACATGCTCGAACGCGTTGCCCTTGATGGCAGCGAAGGTGCCGAATTGCTAGCCCTCAACACCGATCTGCGCACCCTCACCGGTTGCGTCGCCGGGGAGAAAATCCAGCTCGGTCGTGACCTAACCAAAGGCTTGGGATCCGGCGGTGATCCAGAGTTAGGCCACCAGGCGATGCTCGAAGCCGAGACAGAAATCCGTGACGCTCTGCGCGGCCGCAAAATCGTCTTCCTATGTGTCGGCTTGGGCGGGGGCACCGGCTCTGGTGCCGCGCCCACCCTCACCCGCATCGCGCGAGAGGAAGGCGCGTTTGTCGTCGTCTTCGCCACCATGCCATTCGCCTTCGAGGGCCGTCGCCGCCGCGAACAAGCGGAAACCACCCTCAACGAACTCGCCGTGCTCGCCAATGCACTGGTCACCTTTGATAATAACCGGATGGGCGAGTTGGTGCTCGCCAAACAAGGCATTCACGAAGCGTTTGCCGCTGCCGACCACATGATTTGCGAATCAATCAAGGCAGTCATCCGCCTCGTCGTGCGGCCCGGCCTCATCAACATCGGCCTCGACGATCTGATGAGCGCGTTGCGCACTAACCGCTCACGCTGCCTGTTCGGCTCCGGCATCGCCAAGGGCAAGGACCGCGCCGCTGCTGCCCTGCGCAACGCCCTGGCCAGCCCGCTGCTTGATCAGGGAGCCTTGCTCAAGGCGGCCCAAACCGTGCTCGTCCACCTCTGCGGCGGCGAGGACCTCACACTCTATGAGGTGGAACTCCTCATGCAACGCCTACAAAAATTTGTCCCGGAAAACGCGCATGTTCTGTTTGGGGCGGTGGTGGATCCGGCCATGGGCGAGAGTCTATCAATCACCCTCATCAGCGCCTTGCCAGAAGACTCACTCACCGCCTCGCCACGTCATTTGAGCAACGCCACCGAAAACCCCAGCCCAGACGCCGCCACCGAGGAACCACCGCTATCAGCGGCACCTGCGCCCCTTAAACCGCGCCGCTCTCAACCTGCCATCAGCTCCACCGATTCTCTCTTTGCTGATCCCGCTCCCATCGCGCAACCCGCCACGACCGGTGGTTTCCAAACCGAATTCCACAGCGCCCCACCCACCCCTGCGGAGGTTCCGCCCACCCCCGCACCCGCCACCGACGACGCCCCGCTCCTTGACGAAATACCTGATGTTTCAAAACCCGACCCGATATCTAACGATTTAGCCCACACCCCATGGGACATGCTGACCGCCCCCAGTTCCACCGCCTCTAATGATCCGGTGCCGCTCCCATCGGCCCCACCAGCACCGTCGGCGGCCCCCTTCAGCATCGAAGCAGACGCCGAGCCAGAGACTCCCAAACTAAAACTCGGCCTCAAATCCCAGACCCCGCAAAATGAATTATCCTTCGACTCCACGCCACGCGGCCGCTTCGAGGGCCAAGTGCCCAACGTCGTCGATGGTGAGGACCTCGATTTGCCCCCATTCCTACGCAAGAAAAAGTAATCCTCCCGACTTAAGGCTCCGCTAACACTTCATACGGGCTCTCGTGGAGTTGGCTCGGCTTGCGCTTGGTCAGTAACCGCCAGCACTCGTAACCAGTCCCTAACACAATCAGCGTCACCAAAATCAGCAAGCCTGCGGTGACCACCACATCCACGCGGGCGTTGCGCAGTGCAGTGGCTGCTACGGCACGCGCCGGCCCTTCAAGACCACCGGCGAGTTGTGCCTCATACTTCCGGATGGCAGGAAAAAAACCTGCAGCTCTGGGCGAAAATAATTTGTACCAACCGGCGCTGTATGTCGCCACGGTGAGAACAAGCAGTGGCAGCAGCGTGGTCCAACAATAGCGTGCCTTGCCCATCTTGATGAGCACCACCGTGCCAAAGCAAAACGCAATGACCGCCAGCAATTGGTTGGAAATCCCAAAGATCGGCCACAGGCTCTTGGCGATGCCTTCCGGATCCAGTGCTCCCTGATAGAGGAAATATCCCCAGGCTGCCACCAACAGCCCACTGGCCAGTATGTTGCCCAACCACGAACGGGTGTCTCGCAAGTGCGGCACAATCTCACCTAGCAAGTCCTGCAGGATGAAGCGGCCGACTCGGGTGCCGGCGTCCAGAGTTGTTAGAATAAACAACGCCTCGAACATGATGGCGAAGTGATACCACAGCGCCAGCGCCGTCTTTCCGGGAACGATGGCGGAAAACATCCGCGCCATACCCACCGCAAACGTCGGCGCGCCACCGATCTTGCCGATCATGTGGGGTTCTCCCAGATCACTGGCCAACGCCTGCATTTGTTCCAGGCTGATGGCATAGGTGGGCCCGTACGAGTTGATGGTGTGGAGCTGGGCGGCGACGGCGGCTGTGTTGTTAGGATCAACCGGGGAATTGATGGCGAAGTATTCGCCGGGGGGCAGGGCACAGGCGGCGATGACAGCCATCAACGCAACCAACATTTCTACGGTCATCGCGCCGTAGCCGACGAGACGGATGTTCTGTTCACTGCCTAACATTTTAGGCGTGGTGCCCGAGGCGATCAGCGCGTGAAAGCCACTGATGGCACCGCAGGCGATGGTGATGCAGACAAATGGGAACACCGGACCTGGCACCACAAACCCGCCGCCATGAATAAATGGCGTGAGCGCCGGCATCTGCAAGGGCGGGGCCAACACCACAATGCACATTCCTAATAATGCTACCGTACCCAGCTTCATGTAGGTGCTTAGGTAATCGCGCGGGGCCAGCAACATCCATACCGGCAACACGCTGGCACTGAAGCCATAGATCATGATCGCCCACGCCAGTTGAGTGGATTTCAAGGTGAGGGCCGCTGCCCATGTCGGCGGCAAGTATTTGCCGCCCACCACCGCTGCCAACAACCCGATCACCCCGAAGACCGTGGCCTGAGTGACGCTGGCCTTGCCGCTCTTGATAGCCACGCCCATGATAAATGCCAGCGGAATGGTGGCGGCAATGGTGAAGAGTCCCCACGGACTTTCGGATAGGGCCTTGACCACCACCAATCCGAGCACCGCTAACAAGATGATCATAATAGCCAGCAGACTCATGAGAGCTATGAGGCCGAGCAGCGGATTGAGTTCCTCACGGATCATTTGGCCTAACGATTTTCCATGGCGCCGCATCGACGCGAACAACACCACCGAGTCATGCACACCGCCACCGAGAGTCGCTCCCACCAATATCCACAACGCCCCCGGTAAATAGCCAAATTGCGCGGCAAGCACCGGCCCAACTAACGGCCCAGGGCCGGCGATGGCGGCGAAGTGATGGCCGAAAACAACCCATTTGGGCGTTGGCACAAAGTCCTTCCCATCGTTGCAAGTGATGGCCGCCGGAGCACGCCGCCCATCCACCGTCAATACCTTGGCCATCAACCATGCCGAGTAAAACCGATACGCCACGGCAAAACTGCACACCCCCGCTATCACTAACCACAACGCGTTGATCGGCTCTCCTCGCTTAAAGGCCATCAGACCGACGGCTAACGAACCGAGCAAGGAAACGGCTGTCCAGAGGATGATGCGGATGAATTTAGGCATGATTAGAAAAACCACCAACGGCGATTGCGACGTTTGTAGGCCCCGTCACCTACGGACACCACTTCCAGGTGGACGGTGGTGAGTCCCTTGTCATAAAACCCAATTTTCTTTGCGGCGCGCGGTGATAAGTCGAGACAGCGCCCCGGGATGAACGGGCCGCGGTCGTTGATGCGGACTTTAACGGATTGGCCGGTTTTTAGATTGGTGACTTTGGCGATGCATGGCAGCGGCAGGGTTTTGTGAGCACCGATGATATCCCAGGGCATGACTTTTTCACCCAGCGAAGTGGTCCCGCGCTTGAGTCCGAAAAACGACGATTCGTTGTACCAGGAACAGATGCCCGTTTCCTTGTAGGTGAGTGCCTGCTCGACGCTCATCGGGTGATATGTCTGGCCGCGCACACGGTACGGCCGGGTCATGTAGCCGCGGTAACTGTGGCCGCAAGAAACCAGCACTAACATGCCCAACGCCAAGACCATCCGCAGTACGTTGCCTGCCCGCAACCTCCACCACTGGCAAGCTGCACCCATAACGGTTCGTAAATACGGTATGGTGCCACCACATTCCTGGGGTGATTGCGGATGCGCGGCCCATGAATGAGCGCCGGGGACGTTGGTCATGAGCATGCCTTCCGTACAGCCACAGTTAAGTCGTCGCTCCCCACGACATTTAGATAGTCGCTCCTTATCACGCCACAGATTAACCAATTTATTCGGAGTGTTCACCTGCCGGAAAATAGATCAGAATGGAGGCTAGGCATGCCGAGCGCCGCTTACCTCTTGCGCTCGCGCACAAGCTTGAGGGTAACGGCAACTTTTTCCTTTAATTCCTTGCCGGGTTTAAATTTGACTGCGGCGCGGGCGGGGATTTTGACGGTGGCAGTGGGGTTTTTCGGGTTGCGACCGAGTTTGGCTTTCAACTCGCGCACCTCGAAGGCACCGAATTTGCGCATCACGACGTTGTTGCCGGCGGCGAGTGTATCTGTGATTTCATCAATGAGGAGCTGGACAATTTCTGAAATAGTCTGCTGGGTGATCTCTATGCCTTTGGCGGCAAGCTTTTCGTTGAGCCGGATGGCGAGTTCGCGTTTGGTGATGGTGGCCATGGGGAATTTGGAGGTTGTGACGGTTGTGCGTCGGCATTACAAACTGATTGGCAACGACTTGTCGCGTCAAAAATCACGCCGGGCAACGAGTTTTTTTAGCCGCGACTCGACACGATTGGGGATTCGCCCTTGTGTGCAGCACGCACAACGCGCTGTTTCGCCTCAAAAATCAATTCCACTGCGCGGAAAATCCGGCGCTGGGTTCTGATCTCCGCGTTCTACCTCACTCATCAATCAATGTGCGATCTTCCGCCGCTGTTCATCGTTCAAAAATCCAGCGTGGGCCGCACTCATCCCGCAGGCATTGGGGTTGACGACGGCTGGCATTATACGCCACTCTTATCGCGCGACGGCGCAGCTTCGCCGTCGCGATTCTACGAAAGTCCCCCACCCCACCCCGAGATACATGTTCCAACTACTAATGAATAGGCAATATTTCGCAACCCTTGCTTTCCTCACTTTCGGCCTTCTGGTGTCCCTCGGGGCCTCCGAGGATAAGGCTGCGATGGATCCCATCCCGCAATTGGATGCAAAGGGTGACGTTTACAAAAGCGAGGGAGAGACAGATCCGCTGATCTATCGAAATGCCGTGGGACATAAGAAAATCATCATCCTCTATCTCGATTTTTCAGACATGGAAATGAACATCGACACCAAGGAGCGAAGTCGGGAGGTGCTGGGAGATGGCAAATATGAGGAGCTGTTTGGTCAGCAATCTTATGGCAAGCTCAGCTTCAGCATCGAGCATGTTCATGGTTGGCGGCGGCTATCGAAAAAAGTGGGGGAATACAGCAGCAATACCACGGAGTCGCACCGTGAGCTTTTCGCCGAGATATTCAAGACCTACCCAGAGATTGATTTTCGTACGTATGATTACATAGTCGCCAACATGCCACGTATCGGTAATACCGCTTTCGGCGAGCGCGATGACCTCGCCATTCCCTACCGCGGTGGCAAGATCAAGGTCGCCCTGAACCTCACCAGCCCCAACCCCATTGTTCTGGCCCATGAGACCGCTCACCTGATGGGGTTGCCGGACTTGTACACCTATGGCGGAGTCGCGGGGCCTAAGAATCCGGCCGGTCCCTGGGACATCATGTCGGAAGCAGGACGCAGCACTGGGTTTCTTGGCTGGCACCGCCACAAGCTTAAGTGGCTAGACGCCAACCGCAAAGCCTATCTTACCAAAAACACTCAATCACTGGAACTCACCCCGCTGAGTGGCTCTACCGGACTTTCTATGATAGTCGTACCGATAGGTGACCCCGTACGACCAAGCAAGGTTTTCGTCATAGAGGTCGCCCAGTCTATCCGACCCGGAAATGGCACAACTTCCAAGCCCGGAGGCGTCTTGGTTTACAGCGTCGACGCGACCCTTGCCACCGGACAGAACGCCGTCGTCGTTTATCCGCACGCCGGTCTTGATGAGGCCGCCTTCCACGCCGGTGATAGCTTCGACCACGCCGATGCTCCCTTCAAGATGCAGGTACTCAAGGGTCTCGCCGGAGACAGCTACAGCCTGAACATTCAACTCAAGGACTGAGCAACAGGCTCCTCCGCCAGATTTTTTGAACTCACCAACTGGCTCACTGACACCATTGCCAAATGCTGCGGATCGCGCTGCGACAGGCATGATGTGCTCCCGACTCATTCCACTCTACTTCTCTACTACTCTATGAAAATCCCAACCCGCCTGCTCCCTGACGTCCGCGTCCGCGCCATCGTCGCTGCCGCTCTTGCGCTCGCACAACAGTTGTGCGCCGCCGACGATGGCTTGTCTATCAAATTGATAGACAAGCCGCCCGCCGGTCCGTTCACCCATTACCAGGCTAACCGCGCGCCGCTGGTACCCAGCGCATTGGTGCGCCTGCCGATGGGCGCGGTCCTACCGGATGGCTGGCTCAAACAACAACTCGTTCTGCAGGGCGCGGGTTTTCACGGCCACCTCACCGAAATCAGCCCCTTCCTCAAAAAAGATAATAACTCATGGCTCAGCCCGACGGGTACCGGCAATCACGGCTGGGAGGAGGTGCCATACTGGCTAAAAGGCTTCCTCGGTTGTGCCATTCTAACCAAAGACACACGCATGCTCGCCGAGGCCAAGATATGGATCGAAGGCGCGCTTGGCAGCCAACAACCCGACGGCTGGTTCGGCCCGGGCAAAGGCCGCACCGGCGTGGCCACCGACCTCAAAGGCCGCGACGACCTGTGGCCTAACATGATTATGTTGTTCTGCCTGCAGACATGGTTCGAGTATACCGGCGACGCCCGCGTTCCGGACTTGATGACCAAGTATTTCCGCTACCTCGACGCCCTGCCCGAAGACAAATTGTTGCTGGGTTATTGGCCGTCGATGCGCGGCGGCGACCAACTCTACAGCATCCTCTGGCTCTACAATCGCACCGGCGATCATGGGTTGCTGGACTTGGCGCACAAAACTCACCGCCGCACCGCCCGCTGGGATACCATCACCGATACCCCAGGCAAGCAGTTGCCTAATTGGCACAACGTCAATATCACCCAGGCATTCCGCGAACCCACCACCTACTGGATGCTTAGTAACATACCCGCCGAGCGCGACGGTAGCGCCCGCGCGTGGGACAAAATCCGCACTCTTTTCGGCCAGGTTCCCGGCGGATTGTTCGGTGCCGACGAAAACGCCCGCCCTGGCCACTCCGGCCCGCGCCAAGCGATCGAAACCTGCGGCATCGCCGAGGAAATGCTCTCCGACGCTATCCTCACCTCGGTCACCGGCGACCCGCTCTGGGCCGAACACTGCGAGGACGCCGCCTTCAACTCCTTTCCCGCCGCCTTCACCGCAGATTGGAAGGCACTGCGTTATTTAACGGCACCTAACCAACCGCAGAGCGACCATGCAACCAAGGCTCCCGTCGTGCAAAACGGCGGACCGATGTTTGAGATGAATCCTAACATCCACCGCTGCTGCCAGCATAACGCCGGCCACGGCTGGCCGTACTTCACCCAGCACCTGTGGTTCGCTTCGCCGGACAACGGCCTCGCCGCCTATATCTATGGCCCGTGCGTAGTCACCGCCAAGGTGGCCGACGGCACCGACGTGCGCATCAGCGAACAAACCCGCTATCCATTCGAAGAACAAATCACTCTAACAATCAACCTGCCTGATGCCGCCCATTCAAAACCCACGCGCTTCCCGCTTGACCTGCGCGTGCCGTCGTGGTGCGCCGCTGCCGCTATCTCAATCAATGGCAACAAGTCACTGCTGCCGGCCGGTTCTCCCGGCAAAGTTATTAGGCTGGAGCGTGCCTGGCAGGACGGCGATGTCGTATTGCTGGAGTTGCCTATGACCGTGCGCACACAACGCTGGTCCAATAACTATAACACCGCGTCCGTCTCACGCGGACCACTCACCTATTCGCTACAGATCCAAGAGGAATACCGCCGCCACGGCGGTCCCGACGCATGGCCGGCCTGGGACATTTTCCCGACCTCGCCGTGGAACTATGGCCTAACTGCCGATGCGGCCGCGGCCTTCTCCGTCATCAAGGGAACTTGGCCCGCCGACGACCAGCCATTCCGCAACGAGGCCACGCCCATCAAACTCACCACCTCCGCACGCAAAATCCCTAACTGGACACTCGACCCCCGCGGTGCCGTCAACGAGGTTGTCGCGCAGCCGGTAATATCCACCGAACCCGTGGAAACCGTCACCCTAATCCCTATGGGTGCCGCCCGCTTACGCATCACCGCCTTTCCCGTCATCGACAACGGCCCCAATAGCCATGAGTGGCCCGCCTTGGAAAAATGACAGACGACATGGTGACAGATAAAAAGTGAAATTATTACCTACTAGTTATCTGTCACTCTGTGTTAACAGCGTTCGTTAGATGCGGTCAACATTTTCAGTTGCTCACCAACAGAAGACGATAGCCGATTCCCGGCTCGTTGCGGATCACTTCGCCAGCGAGGCCTGCGGCGCGAAGTTTTCGGCGCAGATGGGTGAAATGGACACGGAGGTAGTGGGATTGTTCCGTGGCTTTGGGACCCCATACAGCATGAAGAAGGTGGGCATGGGTGAGAACCCTTCCGGCGTGACGGGCCAGTTGGGCGAGCAAAGAAAACTCGATGGGAGTGAGTGGGATGATTTGATTGACAACCCGGACATCGTGCGCTGCCAAGTCGATTTTGAGTTTGTCGAAAGACAGGACGGATTCTTCCTCCGCCGGAGTGACACGGCGCAAAAGAGCACGCAAACGCGCGAGCAGTTCGGGGGCGTCGAATGGCTTGGTTAGATAATCATCGGCACCCAGGTCCAGGGCGCTGACTTTGTCAGTTGGGTCAGGGCGGGCGGAGAGGATGAGCACAGGCACCGTGGACCATTCGCGGAGACGGCACAGGACGTCGAGGCCGTTCATATCAGGCAGTCCTAGATCGAGAATCACAAGATCCGGTTTTTCCAAGGCGAGCGAGTGGAGTCCGTGAGAGCCATCGTTCGCGGAAATCATCGTGTGCCCGGCACCTTCCAGGAGGACCTGGAGCATGCGGCGGATGGAAAGTTCATCATCGATGATAAGGATGCGGCTCACGGCGTATCGGGGATTTGGTGGGAAGTGCGCACTGGGATCTTGAGAATGAACTCCGCGCCTCCGCCCAGAGCATTGCGTGCTTCGCTGGTTCCGCCAAGCCCGCGAATCAGGCCGCGGACGATGGACAGACCGAGGCCGAGACCACCAGGGCGGCTTGCCTCGCCACGGTGGAAGCGGTCGAATACACGGGCGGGGTCTTCGAGTCCGGGTCCTTCGTCGCGGACGTGGATTTCCAGATGCGCGTCCGGGTTGATGAAAGCACTGAGATGGATCGGCGTGCCGATTGGCGTGTGGTGACCGGCATTGGTAAGCAGATTCCCGACAGCTGCGAGCAGCAGGTCCGCATCGAGCCAGACCAGCGGCGGAGTCCCGTCTGCGATGGAAACAACAAGAGGATGTCCTGCAGTCGCATCCTCTGCCTGCTGAGCAGAGTGCTCAAGGATTTCCAATAGATCGCACCATTCCGGCTTCGGTTGGATGGCTCCGGATTCGATGCGGGTGGACTCGACGAGTTGATCCACCACTCTACGCAAACGCTTCTGCGCTCCGCGCATTTCCGAGATCAGTCTTGCGGTTGGGATCCCGCTTTCCATTGCGTCCATCGCGGAGCCTAGCACGGAGACGGGTGTGCGGAGTTCGTGGGAAACATGATCTAACAACGATCTTCTGAGCTGATCGCCGCGTTCGAGGAATTCGGCGCGGTGAATGGCATGGAGCAGGTGGTTGCGTTCCAGGCCCAGCCCAAGCTGCGCGGCGATGGCGGCCAATAAATCACGCTCGGCCAGCGGCAGCGGATGTTTTCCGGGATCGATGGAGAGCACGCCCATGACGAAGGACCGACCTTGCAGCGGAAGGTGCAGCGCTTTGGCTTCGGGTAGGGTGCCTGTGCTCCGGCCTGCGGGTTGCTTTTTCTCGAAGGCCCATAGCGCGACGCCCCGCTCCTTGGCATCCAGAGGCAGCGTGCCAGAGGGATGCGGTGGTTGGAGTTCGTGGTTGGATGCATCGCGGAGTTGGATGGCGCATGGCAGGTTGAAAAGCGAACCGACGGCGTGCAAGCAACTGCCAACCGCCTCATCGGTGTCGGCGGCCCCGGTGAGGATGGTGTTGATTTCCAAAAGACGCGTGGTGTGCATTTGTTGGCGGGCGACAGCGAGTCCGCGACGACGAAGGCGGTTGGACAGCCAACCCATTGAGAGCGAGGCGACGAGCAACGCAATGAACATCGTGATGTCCGTGGAAGAACGGATGCTGATCGAAAAACGCGGCTCGGTGAAAAGGAAATTCCAGGCAAGCCCGGTGAAGACGGCGAGTGCAAAGGTACCAGCAGGCGTTAGAGAAAGCGATCCGACAATCACCCCGCAAAGCATCAGCATCGCTAGATCCTGAGCGGTGAGCAGACCGAAAAGCGGATAACTGAGAAGTGATAGTCCTGCCGCAATGGCGGCGGCTCTCACGATGTTGGAAAAAACCGCTGGCCGATCGGAAGATCGTCGTTGGTGTTTTGAATGTGAGCCCGGGCCATTGGAGGAAACCCCGGGCTCCATAGCCACCACGTCAATGTCACCGCTGTGCTGAAGCAGTCGCAGTGCGGGTGGGCGGAGGAAAAAATCCCGCCAACCGTGGCGCGGGGATTTGCCGATGATGATCTGTGTGACGCCTCGTTCACGCGCGGCCGAGAGCAACCCCTCGACCAAACTCGACGCTTCGACAGTCGCAGTTTCCGCACCAAGTTGGCGGGCAAGCGACAGGTTTTCGGTGAGACGATTCTGGTCGTCCGGGGCTAAAATTTCATCCGTAGTCACCGCGATGGCCGACCATGGTGCGTCGAGCGCTCCTGCCATCGCCCGGGTTCTGCGGATGAGCGATACGGAAAACGGACTGGGACCGACGGCGACTAACAAACGCTCGCTGGCCCGCCACGTGGAACGGCTGCGGCGTTGGACTTGGAATTCGCGCAGATCCACTCCAACACGCTCGGCGGTATAGCGCAGCGCGAGCTGGCGGAGCGCGGTGAGGTGGATACACATGGCGCATTTGGTGCAATCGCATTCGGTATCGGAACTTCCGAAGTTGAA
>JBAXOP010000141.1:0-12813 GCA_037133195.1 Verrucomicrobiota bacterium
TGGCCGGGTCTGCCGCAGGGGTGGCCGGGTCTGCCGCAGGGGTGGCAGGGTCTGTCGCAGGAGTGGCAGGGTCTGTCGCAGGAGTGGCAGGGTCCGTCGCTGGAGTGGCAGGGTCCGCTGCAGGGGTAGCGGCCGCGGCTGACGAATCGACCGCCGCGACAGGTGGATTGGCCTCGAGTTGCTCCATCAGGTCGGTGCCAGTCACTGGCACGCGGCCTTCAAACGGACTGGACCCCGGACTCACCACCACTTCCTCGCCTTCAATGCGAACCAAGGTGAGACGACTTCCGGAGTCGATTTTCATTTTCAGGCCAGAAGCATCGCCGACTTCGGTGGCGACTTTGAGCGTCACCTGCGCCGGCAGTTGGGCCGGTGTGAGCTTTGCCAAGTCGATGACCTGCGGGCCGCCAGCGGCCGGCGGGCTGCCAGCATCCGGTGAGCTAGGCGTATCAGCAGCCGCAGCGGGATTTCGGTTGGTGGCCACCTTGGCAGGCACTTTGTAAGTCAGCCCGGTGAGCTGATAGCGCATGGATGGATAAGACGAATAACCAGCGAACACAGAGGAGACAATCAAAATGCCAATGAACCATTTCATAATTGTGAAGGAGTATCTGGCGTGTTGTAGAATCTTGAAACAAACTTGCAAGCCCAAAACGCAGATCAAAACGCAGTCGGCTCAGGGGCATCAATCGGCGATGATCGGCGAAGATCGGGGATTGCAGCTTGCGGCAATTCATTCCATGCTGTCGTGCGGGAGCAAATCATTCATTCATGCCAACCTTACTTTTTAGTTGTGAATATGCGACCTGTGCAGTGCCCGAAGCGTATCGGGAAGTATTTCACGGGGCCGAGGACGTGGTGGCATCGCCTGCCGGTTGGGATCCAGGTGCCTTGAATTTGGCTCAAGGGTTCTCGATGAAATTTCGTACGCCGTTGGTCCACGGCCAGCGCACGCGCCTGCTGATCGATCTGGATGCCGCCGGGGACGCGCGCTGGAGCCGCTATTCCAAGAGCATCCCAGAGGCTGGCCGCGTCAAGCTCGTCGAGCGGGAAGAGGTGGCCTATCGCACCTCGCTGCGCCAGCGAATTGATGAGGATTTGCGCCGCCATCCGTCGATGTTGCACGTGATGGTGCGTACGGTGGATGAGCAGGTTGGGCAAGTGGTATTGGAGTCGTTTGTCGCTGGTGGCTTGGGTGAAACCCTCGCCACCGCTTGGCGTGCTGCCTTGCTGCCGCTCGGATTGGACGTCAGCCACCGCAAGGGAGTGGCTGGCTCGGCGCTGGCCGCCGATTTAGGTGCGCGCTTTCCTGCGGAGCGCTACGGCTTGCTGCGCCTCAAGGTGTCGCAATCATTTTTCCTGGAAGGCCGCCCATGGCGATGGGAGACCCTCAAAAAATCCTTGCTCGACTCCCTCGCTGCCATCAGCGCGGAAAAGTAGTAGGCACTGCGCTCCATGACTCAGGTCAATAGCCGCGCCAGAACGCCAATGCGCAAATGAGCGTGGCGATGCCGTAACCCAACCCGGCCATGGCCATGGAGGTCCAGCGCTGGGGTGTCGCCGTCACCCAACTGACGGCATCGCGGAATAAATATGGCATGCCCACACAGAACATTGATGCGGTGAGCAGCCCGTAGGCAAACACCGGAACTAACAAGCGCGAGGCAGGATCCTTGAGGAATGCCGCCTCCAGCAACGGCGAGGCAGCCATCAGGCCGAGCAAACCCAAGGCCCGCACCGCAAGAAAATCCCGCACGCTAAAGGTGACCAACACGAGCGACAGGGGCACGAGCCACTGCAAAATCGGTTTAGCCCCGTTGAATTCGCCGAGGTCCATGGCCAAGGCGCTGAGTGTGCCGAGGCCCTCCGGAGCGATGAGCAACCAGAACCAGGCCAGCCCGATGCCTAAAATGACTTGCCCGAGCCAAGGGTGGCGCGGGAATTTATGTAAAAACCCCTGCACCTGCGCGGGCTTGGTCAGCATCAACAGGTGCAGGCCAATTAGCCATAGCGCCAGCACCAAACCGGCGGCAAATAAGGGGATATGTTTGTAAATGTGCATTCGCGTGCCCGGAATTAGGGGCTTGCGCCCAGACAA
The DNA here is from genome assembly GCA_037133195.1 of Verrucomicrobiota bacterium. Classification (GTDB taxonomy): domain Bacteria; phylum Verrucomicrobiota; class Verrucomicrobiia; order Verrucomicrobiales; family Akkermansiaceae; genus Luteolibacter. The sequence goes on from JBAXOP010000141.1 coordinate 2,099, forward strand.
TCAAGCCCGATCTTTCCCGCCCTGGCCGTTGGAACCCTCTTGATACTTTGCACTGGCTCCGCTCACTTGATGGTGAACACTCTGCCACGGCCCGTTTGCCAGGCTGAGCTGACGCTGCCGTAAAGCGCGCCGAGTTCATCCGCGGAAAGCAAGCGGTATTCGATCGCTCGGGCGTGGGTCGTCTCAGGGTATTTCTTGATGACCATCTTGTGCAGATCGGTGCCGGCACGCTGACCGGCGTAATTGGTTAGTTCCTTGGCCCGGGCAGTTAGATTGGCGACGGCATTGTTGTTAACGCCATCGGTGAGTGGGGTGGCAAAATAGAAGCGGGCCAGGCCTTGTCCGTTGGTATCGACGGTGACTTCATCGACGATGAGACCCGCCTCTGGAATGGCGTACGTGTGGCGGCTGATGGCAGTGAGGTGATCGAGCGCCACCATGTACTGGCCGCCCGGCAGATTCGCCACCCAGAAGCGGTGATTGCCATCGGACTCGACGCCTTTGGTGGCGGCGGTGGAGCCGGCCGGGGGGGTGGTGGCCGGGGCGCTTTGGGCCGGCGCGTTGGATGTGGCAATGAGCAGGCAGGCAAAGACGGGAAGGAGCATGGCTTTCATGGCGGTGGGCATGATAACTGCGGAATGGTGGCTTGGCCAGCACGATCCACGACAGATTTGCGAAAGTCTGGGTTGTCAGTTGCGGCGGCTTGAATTAGCGTCCCGCATGGTTCGTTTCCGGCCCAATGTAGCGGCACTTTTAATCAAGCCCGAAGGCCAGTTGCTCATCTGCGAGCGCTGGATGATACCGGGTGCTTGGCAGTTTCCACAGGGCGGTATCGACGCGGGTGAGACACCCGAGCAAGCGTTGTTCCGCGAGGTGCGCGAGGAGGTTGGCTTGGGACCGCAACATTACCAGGTGTTGGCCAAACGCGGCGGCTACCGTTACCTCTACCCCGCCGATGTCCGCTCAAAAAAACTTCTCAAACACGGCAACCACGGCCAGGAACAAGCGTATTTCCTGTGTCGTTTGCTCGTCGGAGCCCCACAGATTAACGTCAACCAGCAAGCCCGCGAGTTTTCCGCTTACCGATGGATTTCACCCGATGAATTCGATTTGGATTGGCTGCCCACATTCAAACGTGACGTGTATCGGCAGGTGCTGTGGGATTTTTTCCAAGTGGCGCTCTGAGCCGGTCGGTCACAGCGGCCAGGCGTTGAGCACCTTGCCGAGTCGGCAAGCGTCCGATGTTTCCTCGATGAGACCGCGTCGCAGCCAGCCGGCCTGCCACTCGACCCAATGAGCGCGGCCTGGATTCATAAATGAGCCGGTGTTGATGACCAGTCGGCCAGCTTTGCGCCAACATCCATGCCGGTGGAAATGACCGATGAGCAACACTTCCGCCTGCGGGAAATAGCGTTGGCAAAAGGCTGCCCCCGCCGCACCCTGGCCCCACCAGGCTTGCAGGATGCGCAGCGCCCGCTGCGGCGGATAAGCCGCGTCCCACGCCAATTGCCAGAGCCGACGACCGAATGGTTTTTCCTGGGTGGGCATGGCGCGGGCCATGGCGCGGGCCAAGCGCAGCCTCGCCGCCGCATCACTGGCCGCTTGGGGGTGCTCGCGCCATAAGTCGAGCACCTGCTGGCGGCCGGTGAGCACCTCGCGTTTCCATGGCGAACCATCGAAAAACAAGGCGTCGCCGTGAGTGACGATGATGCGGCCGTCGGCCAATGCCACCCAGCCGGGACCGGGCCAGCCTGGGTCATGATTGCCGGGGAGGAAAATCGCCGTACTTCCTTCTTCCACACACAGTCGGCGCAATTCATCTAACATTTCCGCTGATCGTTCGACCACCGCGGAGGTGAGTTCCTGCCAGGTATCGCCGTTGAAAATGATGGTGCCCGCACCCGCCACCAGCGGACGCAACGCGGATACCCGCGTGATGCGCGACACTTGGTGCGCCAAATGCAAATCTGAGAGAATGCGCACCGGTTCCCTGAGCGGGGAGGGCGGGCTTGATTCCTCGGGACCTGATAGCTGAGCCACGGGTATCACGGGTTGGCTTGTGGAGCACCTCTGCGCTGGCGCACTGCCTCAAACAGGCAGACACCGGCGGCCACCGATACATTGAGGCACTCGACCTTGCCGGCCATCGGAATGGCTGCCAGAAAATCGCAGTTCTCTTCGGTGAGGCGGCGCATTCCTTTTTCCTCGGCACCTAACACCAAGGCCAGCGGGCCTTGCAAATTCGTTTCATAAACCGATTGGGTGGCGCGGTCGGAGGTACCCACCAGCCACAAGCCGGCGGCTTTAAGTTTTTCCATGGTGCGGGCCAGATTGGTCACCTGGGCGAACGGGACATGATCGGCTGCGCCCACCGACACGCGGCGCACGGTTTCGGTGATCCCCACGGCTTTGTCTTTGGTAGTGACTACCGCATGCACGCCGGCCGCATCCGCCGTGCGCAGAATCGCCCCTAGGTTATGCGGGTCTTGCACGCAATCCAGCACCAACACGAAAGGCACCGCCTGCGCCGCCACAATCGCCAGTAACTCGTCCTCATCGAGCGCGGGCGTGATTTTTTCAACCGCCTGGACGTGGCGGTTTTCGCGAGCCATGCGCTCATGCGGCGCGGGCCGTCCCTGAGGAGGGAAATTTCCATGTTGGCGGGATTTCATCGGCGCAAGCGGTAACTCCGCCCCCCGGACAAGTCGAGCGCAATCAGGTGCGTGACGGCGTAACGCAGCCCGGATTTTTTTTGCACAATCTGAGTTCCTGAGGCCGGTGGTAAATGATTTTGTGCATCCTGACGTTTGGACGATCACAAAGCCATCGAAACGCAGAGGCGCGGAGCTCGCAGAGCAAATCGTTGAGTTTCTTGCGCTGCCCCTCAGCCTTGCGAGTAACTTGGCTGTTACAGGCGGCGGGCAGGATGCCCGCTCCACTGTGGCCCGGGCATCCTGCCCGGAGCCTTCAGACAAAAGGTTACTCGGGAGATCATCAGTGTTGGGCCAAAACTCAGCAGACACGGATGATCTCAATATCTAGCAAGCAAGCAAGTTTCTCAAGCTTGTCGGCGATATGCCCGACGCCTACCGCGCAATGGTGAGCCGGGCCGGCGGCATTCCATTGCTGGATAAAGGCCCGTGCGCCACATGGGAAACGGTAACGGCTGTTGGTGTTGCCGATTTCCAAGATCGGTCCGGGCACCGACTCGGCTTGGGCGCAGAGCAGGGCGAGCTTGCCGCCGGGCCGCTCAATGACCGAGAGCAGGGTGACGGGGCCATGCTTGACGGCCATTTCTACGGACACTCCGCGGCCGACCTTGCCATGATAGACATTGAGTGGGCGCACCTTGGTCTTGCCTTGGGCGATGGCAATGTGGCCGGGACCGTCATGGCCCATGAGTACCACGTCGTCCGTGAAATCCATCGCATAGTATTCGGTGAACGAACCACCCGCACCGAATAAATCCATGATTTTCATGGCCTGCACGTTCTTCACCTCGTATTCGCCCGCCACCGGTATCCCCCGGCCCGTGAGTTGCGAGGTGCCCAGAATGATCGACGCCAGCGCCGCCTCGTTTTCACCAACACCGCTGCCTTTGTAAAAATATGCCAGTGATCCGAGTCGGTAGTTCGCCACCAAGCGGTCAAGCGCCACCGCTGTGCGAGCCGCCTCCGCCAAATCATCATGCGGACAATCCGCCTGTACGTCGAATACTTGCTGAAATTCTAACATTCTAGCTGAAACGTCGGCGTCGCTCACCTCGCGCCGCAACGCCGCAAGTTCATCCACCTCCAATAGCTCGACGTGGGTGCCGAAGGTGGTGCATTGCAAGGTCACATCCGAATAGATATCTAACATGCCTCCGTAGTAATGGCCCATCAGGCCGAGTCTGTTAGATGCCATGCCGGCAGCCACCCGCGCGGCTTCGACCCATGCGTCCACCTCGCGCCAGCATTCGGGGTCGTTGTCCAGTACCCCGGTGACTTGATGGAAGGGGATCCGCGCACGCAGAAAAACATTGGCAATTTCCGGCACCGGACAGGCCGAGCAAAACGCCAGCCAGTCGCCCGTCATTTGGGTGCGGTCGCCTAGTGCATTGAACTTGGCGTAGTCGATGGCTGGCTCTGGCACCAGGTTAAGCACCACCACCGGCACCTTGGCGCGTCTAACCACCGGCAGCACCGTGGATGAAAGCGCATAGGTGGTCACATAGAGGAAAATGATATCAACGTCGGCCCGGCGGAACTCGCGACCGGCGGCGTACGCGCGATCGGCATTATCCACCAATCCGAGGTTTATGACCTCGACGCCCGGTCGGCCGAGTTTATCGGCGACGCGGTCGACATAGCCATCAAGCCGCTCCTTGAGACCGGTAAATTGTGGCCAGTAGGCATCCAGGCCGATGCCGAAGAGACCGATGCGCAACGGTTGGACAAATGGCTCAGCCACGGGTGGAGAGGACTTGTTTTTCATAAGTCTTCAGTGCGTCGAGCCAGCCCGCACCTAACGGAACATTCTGGCGCCGGCAATGCTCGTCCCACACCAACCCCCACGGAAGCGACTTGCTTTCCTCCAGCAGCGCCAGACGCGAGGTGAAATCTCCCGCCATCTCAAACTCCCGCAACTTCGCGGATGGCTCTAACAATGCTAGCAACAAGCCCTTGAGCGAGTTGCGCGTGCCAATCACCCAGGCCGCCACGCGGTTGATACTGGCATCGAAGTAATCCAAACCTATGTGGGTGCGGCCTAGGAACTCTCCGCGCACCAATTCTTGCATCAGCGCCATGGTCGGGTCATCCAACAATACCACATGGTCGCTATCCCAGCGCACGCCACGTGAGACATGTAGCAATATCTCCGGCACATATTGCAGCACCGAGGAAATTTTATCAGATAAGTTTTCGGTCGGATGGAAATGGCCGGCATCCAGGCAGCAGAGGATTTGGTTTTTGATCGCATACCCGAGATAGAACTCGTGCGAGCCGACGACATAACTTTCCGATCCGATTCCGAAGAGTTTGGACTCCACCGCATCGAGATGCAATTGCGCGTCTATCTTCTCGGCAAACACTGCATCCAGCGCCGCCTCCAATCGCTCCCGCGGTGCCTTGCGGTCCGCCGGTAAATCCTTCGATCCGTCCGGAATCCATACGTTCGTAACCGTCGTCGATCCGAGTTGGCGGCCCATCTCGGCACCAATGCGCCGACACGCCTTGCCATGCTCAATCCAGAAGTCACGGATGCCGGTGTCAGGATGTGTTAGAGTAAGCCCGTCGTCCGCTTTGGGGTGCGCAAAATACGTCGGATTGAAATCCAATCCCAAGCCGTTTGCCTTGGCCCAATCGATCCAGCTTTGGAATTGGGTGGTGGTCAGTGCGTCGCGATCGACCTTGCCGCTGCTGAAATCCGCATAACAGGCATGCAGGTTGAGCCGGTGGCGGCCTGGAATGAGTGCGTACGCCTGCTCCAGGTCGGCTCGCAACTCAGCGATGCTGCGGGCCTTGCCCGGATAGTTACCGGTGACGGCAAGGCCGCCGCCGAGGTCGCCACCGACTTTTTCGAAGCCGCCGACGTCATCGCCCTGCCAGCAATGAAGTGAAATGGGCGTGGCGGTGAGCCGTTGCAAGGCGGCTTCGGTATCCACGCCGAGGGCGGCGTAGGTTTCTTGGGCAATGGTGTATGGAGTCATGGGAATGTTGATGGTTGAATGAAGAAGATATCAGCCTTTGCTGCCGAGGAGGTTGCCGTAGCCGACCACAAATGTGGATGCCACCAACACGGCCAGACCGAGGAAAAGCAAGCCCTTGGCTTTAGGGCTTGCGCCTTTCCATTCGTGGAGCGCCAGGCCCCAGATGGAACTGAAGATAATGATAGAGGCCATGTGCAGCGTCCAACTCGAGAATTTGTATTGGCCCATTTGGGTTTCGCCCATTGAGTAGAAGAAGAATTGGAAATACCAGGTGAGCCCGGCCAGCGCCGAGAAGATATAATTACCAAGCAGCGGCACCGGTGTTTTATCGTGGCGGCCATCGAATTTGGCACCATTACCGACTGGCGCGCCCTCACCACCGGCGGCCTCGGCATGATAATGAGGCGACTGCTCACCGGGCTTGGAGCTAAAGTATTGATAGCCGGTTTTATTGCGCCAATTGAGTAAGAGGCACCAGACGAAGTTAGTGGTGAAGCCACCCAATAATACCACGATGAGCACTGGTAAGCCGGTCCATAGGCTGTGCTTGGAGTGGATAGCGATGAGATCTGCGCCGGCTTCCGACACCGCCAGAGCGGTTTCCTTTTCCGCCAGAGTGCTCATTTCCTGGACGATTTTGAGTTTCTTGGCATCCGCGGAAATATCTGCGAGACGCTTGGCATAATCAGCCACCCGCACGCCGAGTGGCGCAGGCGCTCCCGCCACCGCCGCCACCAGTGCCTTCGCCTTGGTCTGAGCCGCCGGCAGCTCGCCTAGCAACTTGGCCAATTGCGCATCCCCTGCGGCATCCTTGGCCTCCTTCAACTCAGCGATTTTGCGTTCTATCACATAGGGCTCCTCGATAAGCTTCGTCAGACCGGCAAGATTCTGATCTTTCTCCGCCAGCATGTCCTTCGATGGACTCTCCGCAGTGAACATCGCCTTAACCTCATCGTCCGCTGGTTGGTTCGCCCGCTTCACAATCTTCCCTTCCTTGGCCGCCGAATTTACCATGTCCACCTTCAGGGTCGTCTCCCTAATGAAATCACCGGCACTCAAACCAAAGGCGAAACAGGCACTCATGATGCCGGAAAAAGTGGCTACCAAAATGCCCTTTTTAAAATTGAATTCCTTGACGGTTTGGAGTTTGTCTTCCTCTGACATTTCGGCCTCCTTGGTGTGACCAGCCACCGCAGTGATGATGATGCCAAGCACGCACACGCCCAAACCGGCGAGTACCCAATTACCATTGAGCGGCGTGATCAACTTGGCTTGAAACTCACCCTTGAACAGCGGCGGGATGAGCGTACCAAACACCGTGCAATACCCAAGCGCCACCGCCATCCCCAGCGACATACCCAGATAGCGCATCGTCAGCCCGAAAGTGAGCCCGCCAAACCCCCACAACAGACCAAACAGATAGGTGTAGAACCAGACATCGCCCGGCGTTTCCTTGAGCACTGTGAGCACGTCGGTGGTGTTGAGTAGGGCGAAAAACCACGGTGCAATGAGCCACGAGAAAAACCCACCGACGAGCCAGTAGGTTTCCCAGGACCAGCGTTTAACGCCCTTGTAAGGCACATAGAAACTGCCGGAGGCGAGTCCACCAAGCCAATGAAAGAAGACACCTAGTATTGGATTCATAAAAACGAGTGATGTGGGTTGTTGTAGGATCGGCCATTGCACATGACCCCGCCGCAACCTCGCGACCGGCTCGATGTGCAAATACCTGAAGTTGTTGTAGCCAGCGGGCGGGCATTTGGCTACTTTTGCTTTACCAAACTTTGCGGCAATCAATTTCTCCTGCCACAAGGCAAAATGCCAGATATAACGACACCATTCCTCATGCCATCCCAAGTTTTGCGACAAGCCCCGCGCAATTTTTCCCGCTACCTGCCGATTGACGACGCGTTGTTTGCCAGTCCGGTGTTTTTGACCAGCGCCGGGCGAACCACCATTGCGCCGGGTGCCGCCTACCCACCGCCGGGACATCCCGATCTCTATCAATTTAAGTGGCGCGATGGCCGCGTTCTGCCGGAGTTCTCACTATTGTGGGTGGAGGCAGGCGCCGGTGTCTGGGAAACCCAGCACGGGGCGTTCCCGATTTGCGCCGGACAGGTCGGCCAGGTACTCTCCGGCCAGTGGCACCGATACCGGCCTGCCCCCGCCAGCGGCTGGACTGAGTGCTGGGTCCAATTCAATGGCCGCCTCGCCCACGAACTGGAGGCCGGCGGGCATTTCTCTAACACCAACCCCGTTTCCACTCCGGGCCATCCGCGGCTCTTCGCCCGCGAGTTTCTAGCGTTCTTGCGCGACATCGCAGCGCCGGATTTCACTAACAGCACGGCCCAGGGACTGCGCCTGCTGGGTTTATTAGGCGCGCTCAAGGGGCCTGCACAAACCGCCGCCGCCGCGCCGCGCAGTTTGATCGAAACGGCCCGCCAACATATCTGGAGCCACAGCCACCGCCAACTCAACGTCAGCGAGGTGGCCGCTCAACTCAGTGTGAGCCGCCGCACCCTCGAGCGGGCCTTTAACACCGCGGGCTTGCCAGGAGTGTTAGATGAAATCACCCGCTGCCGCCTCCACCGCGCCGAGCGCTTGTTGCGCGAAACCCGCCTACCCGTCGAGCATATCGTGAGTCTGGCGGGCTTCGGTACCGCCGAGCAAATGCGCTTGCATTTTCATGCCCGCCATCGCCTCAGCCCTGCCGCTTACCGAAAAAGCCAGTGGGAAACCAGTGAAAGTCTCCGTGCCTCCCTCTGCGGCCTTCTTGGGAGAGCTACGCCCGGTGCAGGAATGCCAGAATTGCCGCTGCGGCCTTAGCCGAGATGCCTGGAACGGCGGCAATATCTGCCACAGCGGTATTTTTCAGACGTGCCACGCTGCCGAATTTATCCAATAACATTTGCTTGCGTTTGGCCGACATGCCGGGGCAATCGTCGAGCAGACTTTCGTGCATGCGGCGGCGGTAGAGCAGGGCGTTGTAAGCATTAGCGAAGCGGTGGGCCTCATCGCGGATGCGTTGGAGGAGTTTGAGGGCCCCGCGCTCGTGGGGGATTCGCAGCGACTCGCTGTGGCCGGGAATGAACACCTCCTCATGTTGTTTTGCTAGGCCAATGACGGGCAGATCATGGAGGCCGAGGGCACGGAGTTCTCTAACTGCCATGCCGAGCTGGCCCTTGCCGCCGTCCACAATCACTAAATCAGGCAACACAATGCGTGCCCTGCCTTCGCGGGCCAGGCGTCGCTGGGCCTCCAACACATCCTCCTGAGACAGGTCAGCCGCGGGGTCGGCGGCGGAGTTTTCCAGCAGGATGCGCGAGTAGCGGCGTCGGATAACTTCCGCCATGGAGGCAAAATCATCTTGGCCGGCGACACTGCGGATACGGTAACGGCGGTAGTTTTGGTTATCGGGCCGGCCGTCGGTGAAGCGGACCATGGAGGCGACGATATGGTTGGAGGAGACATTGGAGATATCGAAACATTCCATCACCCGCGGTGGGCCCGCGAGGTGTAGAAGTTCGCCCAGTTCGGCCAAGTCCTCGGTGGGTTTGACGGTGCTGGGCAGGCCGCGGCCGCGGCTGAACTGGCGGGTTGGGCTGAGGGTTTTCTCGAGGTTGGCGAGGATGTCGCGCAAGGTGGCGGCACGCTCAAACTCGAGTTGCTCGGCCGCTTGCTCCATCCCGCGGCGCAATTCATCAAACAACTCGCGCCGCCCCTTGCCTTCCAGGATCCGGCAGGCCTCGTCGATTTTGGCGGCGTAGGCGGCGTGCTCGATGCGTCCGATGCACGGTGCCGAGCAATTGCGGATGATGTCTGCGTTGCAATGGCGGTAATCGGCCTCGCCGGGTTGCAGCGGGCGGCAGACGCGGAAGCCAAACTGGCGATTGATCCACGACAGTGTTTCGCGCAAGGCACTGGAGTGCGGAAACGGACCGAAATAGCGCGAGCCATCGTCCTTTTTCATCCGCGTCATGGCAAAGCGCGGCCATGGGTCCGCTAGCCGGATTTTTACCAGTAAAAAGCGTTTATCGTCGCGCAACGCCAGATTGTAGCGCGGCCGGTAATCCTTGATGAGCTTGCCCTCCAGCAGCAGTGACTCCTCTTCGTTGCGCAACACGTGAAAGTCAAAATCACAAATAGAATCAATCAAGGCCCGCGTCTTGAGGTCCGCCCTAGCCTTGCCCGAGGCCATGAAATACGACGCCATCCGCCGCCTCAAATCCCGCGCTTTGCCTACGTAAATGATCGAGCCAATAGCATCCCGCATCAGGTACACCCCGGGTTGGTGGGGCACCTCGCGAAGCTTGGCTTTGAGATCGATGGCGGACATGGCTGGCGGCACTCACAGCTTAATGCCCCTGCGGCCGCTGCAAATGAAAACCGTGGTATGAGGCAAAGTTTTCTGTCGCCTGCCCGGATTGTGGCGGCGCTCTGTGAGCCTCCGTCGCCCATGGGCTGGGGATTCTCTACTATTTGTCTGTCACCATGTACGGAGAAAATTTCCGGGTTGGGATTTTGCGCGGCAGGGTATAGGGTTGGCGGCGATGGCAGGGCTTATGAAAGACGAACGGATGAAGCAGGCGCTCATCGGCGCAGCGGTGCTGGCGGCGCTGACCAGCGGAGTGCTGGCCTTGCTGTTGTGCTGGCGATGGGTGCCCGGCCTGCTCGGCGAGTGGCTGGGGACACTGGTGGGCATTATGTCCACCCCGTTTTTCCTGGAGGCTTCATTTGTGATTTTAGGCGTGCTGGTGGTCATGGTGGTCAACGCCGTGAGGCGGCACCGCGAGGGGGATGAATTTATCGCCATCGACGAGTTGCCGGAGCGCCAAGCGCCGCCGCCCGGTATTCAAGCGCCCGCCAAGCACGATTGATAACCATGCCGCGCCCACTCAAATCCCCGGACAAGGAATTACGCTTCACCCGCTCGGGCCAGGCGGCGGGGTTTTGGCTGGCTGCCGCCGTGCTGGCTTGCGTGGCCGTGACCGTGCTGGCTTGCTCGCTGTATCGTGACGTCAAC
>JBAXOP010000142.1:0-12640 GCA_037133195.1 Verrucomicrobiota bacterium
GCCCTTCGAGGACGGCGAGGCATTGCCCGGACTTGCCGTCCCAGAGCCGCAGGGTTTTGTCCCGTGACCACGAGAGGATGCGGCCGTCGGCCAGCACCAGTGCGCCTTCGACCCAGCCTGAATGCCCTTCGAGGACGGAGAGGCATTGCCCGGACTTCCCGTCCCAGATCCGCAGGGTTTTGTCATCACGCGACCATGAGAGGATTCGATCGTCGGCCAGCTCCAGCGCGCCATAGACCGTACCTGAATGCCCTTCGAGGGCGGCGAGGTATTGCCCGGACTTGCCGTCCCAGAACCGCAGGGTTTTGTCATCCGACCACGAGAGGATGCGGCCGTCGGCCAGCACCAGCGCGTCCCGGATCTCATTTGAATGCCCTTCGAGGACGGCGAGGCATTGCCCGGACTTCCCGTCCCAGAGCCGCAGGGTTTCGTCATACGACCACGAGAGGATGCGGCCGTCCGCCAGCTCCAGCGCGCCCATGACTGGACCTGAATGCCCTTCAAAGACAGCGAGGCAGGGGCTGATGCGGACATGGGGCAGGCGGCGATTGCGCCAGAGCCAGAGCCAGTCGCAGCGGTCCTCGGCGAGCCATTGCTCAGCGCCGAGGGTCAGCGGGCTGTCGTCGGCATGTTCGGCGGCGAGTTGGAGGAGAATCCGGTGGGCGGGCCAATCAGGGGTGCTGCGACGGAGGATGTGGGCATTTTCGCGGAAGAAGGCGGACCAAATTCCCAGATCGGATGAGGAGCGGCGCGACGGGTCGTCGCGCCCTACCTGAACCATCTCGTAGTTTTCAAACACGCCTTCGAGCAGACCGACGCGGAGCTTGTGCAGGAGGAAGGGAAAATGACTGAGGAGACCCGCCGCCAATTCGTGTTGGCCGGCCTGGGTGAGATGAAACACGCACTCGGAAAACCCGCGAACGCCGTCGGTTTCCCATTCCCTGAGCGGATCGGTTCCTTTGGCACAGGTCGTGAAGTAGTCCGCCATTTCGCGATGCACCGCGACCGGCTCTGCGCGCAACCCGTATTGCTGCATCACGGCTTGCCGCAGTTGACCATGGAAGAAGTCGAGTTGCCCGCCGCGGCGCAGGAGATACCGGCGCAGGCCGCGTTCGATCAGCAGTGCGGTGGCAGCGGCGTCCGCGCCAAGTTTGCGGGCAAGCAGGTCGGCCAGTTCGTGGCTGGCCATGCCGACGCGGCTGTGGGCCAGATACAGGCACCACCACTGCACCGCCTCAGCGCCAAACACTTCCAACCGTTGCAGCACCCACCTGAACAGAGCCACCGTGTCGGGATAGTCGCGGGACATCGATGCGATGCGCGCCGGAACGATGACATTCAGATCATTGCCACCCAGCGTCCGCAGTTCGTTGAGCATCACTAGCAGGTAGAGCGGATTGCGCGCCTGCGTGACCGCACACATCATGTCCAGATGCTCGCTGTCGAGTTCGTGGCAGTATTCCTTGAGATACCCGACGACGATGATGCGGACGTCGTCGTCAGTCAGCGGCCCGAGCGGCACGCGCAACGGCGCGGGTTGGCGTGAGGCGAGCGCTTGCAGGACTCGCTGTTCCGTTGTGAGGCTTTCTCCTCCGTCCGCCTTCTGATCTCTGACCTCCGAGTTCTGAGATGCGTCCTCCACGCAGCTGACCACCACCCGCACGTTCGGACCGAGTCGCTGCGGCAACCAATACAGGCCGTGTCCGTCGGAAAGCTGGTTGAGCGCGTCTAGCAGAATCAACACCCGCGTCTCACCTTCGTAATCGCCGAGTCGTTTTGCAAGCCGGAGGCACAGGCTGTTGAAGTCCCGCTTCGGTTCCTCGCCATCCTTCTGCTCATCCGCCGGCCATTCGATGCCGCTGCGGTCGAGTTCGCCCAGCAAGCGGCCGACCAGTGCCTGAGCCGTCACCGAACTTTCCGTGGCCCCGACGAAATGGGTGATCAGGAAAAAGGATGAAGGATGAGGGATGAAGGATGAAGTACCAGATGGCCCAGAAGCTTTTGTGTCTACTTGCGGCAATTCCGAAAGTTGTTGATGCAGCTTCGCGATCAGCGCGGATTTACCTTGGCCGGGCACCGCCGCCACGACCGCGAGGCGGGGGGCGGCCTCATCGGTCGTGCTGATAAAATCGGTCAGTTGTTGGAGTTCATGGGTGCGTCCTTGGAACCCGTGAAGTCGCGAGGTGGCAAATGCCAGCATCTGTTCGCGCTCCGCATCCAAGCGATCCTTGAGGGGCGGCTTGGCCAGAGCCACGATTTTTTCCCAAAGCTCGGGTGGGACCGGAGTGGATTCGTCGGTATAACGGGAGTCGGTGTCGGGATCCGCGCCGAGAACCTGGTGCCAGACTTCCTTGCTGACGTAGCGTTCATCGCGCAACACGCCGGACCAGAGATCTTCCAGCACGAGCTGACCGAATGCTTCCATGCCAGTGAACTGCTCTCCCGTCCACTCAGGATGGTAATCCTGCACCGGGCGACCGCAGGCCCGGACTTCCTTTTTCAATTCGACGAGTTTGACCAGCAGTGGCTTTGGGTCAACGTATTCATTGGCATCGGCAGGGGCATCAGTCGCGCGTAGATAGAAATAGCTGCGACGCTTTCGTTGCGTATCAAGCACGGCATGGCGCACTTCGAGATCGGTGATGGAGCGGGGCTCTATCTCCTGTCGGGCCTGATCCGCATTGTCCTTGAAATCCTTGACCTCCGGCACCCAGCCGTAGCGTTGGCCGAGGATGCAGACGAAGAACGGTTCGACCCGGTCGATCCATTGCCGGCAGTATTCCCAGGAGTTGGCGGTTTCGCCATTGGCGTCCTTGCTGGGCACCCCCCAGCGCAGGTCCACGTCGAAGAACTCCAGCCCCAAGCGCTCGACCCGTTCGCGCAACTCCGGGAAGACGACGGTGACCAGATGGTCGCGCTCCGCATGCATGTCGCGGAACGTCGAACTGATGAAAACGCGGACATGGTTGTTAGGAGTTGGCATGGGGCAAATGCTAGGTATTGAGTGGATTTGAGATTGACAACAAATCAGAATTGATATGGGAATACACTTCCACATGAAGTGTAAGCCACAGGCTCCTCATTCGGGAGATAAGTGAGTGATGTCGTCGATGGCGACCTTGAGGACATCGAGCGAGATGGGATCGTTCATCCGGTGGCCGCCGGATTTCAGAACCCGCACATCGCAAGCACCGGAAAAGTGATCAAGCGCCTCACGATAGGGAAGCACGTCATCGTCTTCGGCTAGAAGAACAATGGCAGGCGGGCGTTGTTGTGAGGCGTCCGGGTTCTCGAACGCGGCATAATCGGCTGCAAAGGAACAATCCCGGAAATTGAGCCTCTTCACGGGGCTGACGACTGGATTCAGGAGCACTGCCCGCACGCCATAACGGAGCGCGAAAAAATTTGCCCAGAAGCCGCCGAGGGAGGTGCCGACAATCAAGTCGTTATGCGCATCCAACCCGGAGGCGAAGCCATCCAGCAGATGGAAAACATTCTGGGGAATACTGTCGTGCTGGGGCGCGAGTATATCCGCCTCGGGAAAGGATTGGCGGAGTTTGTTGTATTTCTCTCCGTGCGGGGTGCCGTTGTAGCCGTGGATGTAGAGTATTTTCATAGGGGAGGAGTTAAGACATGGCTGGGTGACGATGGCGTTTTGAGGGTCGGAAGGGCCCTTTGATGCGTTGCGAGGCCGCGCCCCAGACCCAAGACCCAAGACTGTTAGACGCAAGAGAAAAAAACTTGACCTAACGTCAACAACATTGGCATTTAAAGGACTCTAGGAGCGCGGTGAATTGCGAAGTGTTAGCGTCGCGGCCTGCGACGGAGTGTATCAGGATGTGGAGGCGAAGTACAGCTAATTATGAAGGATGGCACAAATTTCCGCGCCTAAGACTCAAGACTGGAAGACTCAAGAGAACAAGGCTTGATCTGACGACAACACGTTTGGCTTTGCAAGGACTCTAGAGCCGGACGCGGCGATCCAAGGCGATCCAAAGTTATATCTAACACATTGCACGCCTGGGCATGAATTCCGGGCGCTTTGCTTTCTCGGGAACCAGCCACATTGAGGCGGACCACACGGTGCCTGCGGATGAAATCGGCCAGCTTTTCAGCGGCCATGCCATCGCGACCCGGAGCCAGCGACAGGTGGAGAAAGGGACGGCCATGTCGTTTGGCGAACTCGGCGGTGCGTTTGGAGCCGCCAGTCAGACTGCCGACCGTGAAAATCACCGTGGCGTCGGATTCGGCGGCGTTGCGCTCCGTGCGCACCAGGTAGCTGGCGCTCGGGGTTTCTGTCAGGCCATATCGCGCCGACAAGGGACCGTCTTCGGCCTTGCGACCTTTGGGACACCACCCGCCATGGGGCAGGCCGCGGGCAATGGCGAAGTCGAGACCCGCGCGGTCGGCACCGGTCTGGCCGCCACTGATGATCTCTAAGAATATGGGATTGGGAGTTGCATAGGATGTTGGGTTGGGAGAGGGCATCACAGTGGCGGCCATATCCATGAGATTCTGAGTCCTCCCTGTGACATAGCCTGTCGCACCTTGAATTTAATTTCATATTTTTGATGTGAGTTGTGTGGTGGGTATGTGCTTGATTCGTAACAGGCATCCGAGCCAAGTGAGCTGGGAAAATCGCTAGTCCTCACTTCAGCATTCCCAGCACTGAATGATTGCCGTTGCGGGGCGCGATCGTTACGGAATAGCATGCGCCATGGCGAAGACCGTCCCAGAACAACCCACCAAGCTCACCCGTCCGCAGCACGAGCGGATCTACGCGCTTGTCAGGCTGATTCAAGAGAGGCACTTCCCCAATGCGAGTACCTTCATGAGGGAGCTGGAAGTGGACCGCCGGACGATCCTGCGGGATTTGGACTACCTGCGCGAGCGCATGGGTCTGCCGATTGAATACGACGCGAGTGAGCGGGGCTACTATCTTTCCGGACCCATCAAGAACATGCCCTTGTTGGAAATGCGCGAGTCAGACCTACTTTGGTTATTTGTCGGACAGCACTTGCTCCAACAGGCGGGCAACGATGAATTGGCCAACCAGGTGCGTGCCTCGTTCCAGCGGGTATCCAATTTATTCGGCAGCACGATCTCGGTGCGCTGGGATCAATTAGCGACCGTGCTGTCGGCAAAAACCTCTGGTCTCGGCGCCGCGGCGGTGTATCAGTGAGGCTGGCGATTTTTTGCCCCAAGCACATTCCAATCATTTATTTTGAGTGAAATCCATTGAAAGGGGCGCGTGACAGGAGTGAGAAAAATGAGAAATAATGGAGCATGAAATCATACTGCGTTACGGACCTTGAAAAGCCAAAGTCATTGTCGTTAGGTCAAGTTCTCTTTTCTTCTGTCTTCAAGTTTTGCGTTTTGGGACTGAGGAGCAGGCTCGCTAGAATATGAAGCATTCATTTTCGCCAGACGCGCGAGACCCTGCCGAGGACCAGATTCAAGGCGATGAAGAGAGCGAGGAAGACCGAGCACCAAGTGACCACAACGGGTGACGGATGAGTGTTGATGACTTCAGTGACGGTGTCTTGTGCCATTTTGACGACCCCTGAAGTTGCCGGAGGAGGCGTGGTGTTCGAGGGGGCGTCAGCGACGGGCTTGCCCGGGACATCGACCGCTTGAGCCACGGGTGGCGGAGGAAGCTGGGCCATGGCACGCACGACCCAAGGCACGGCATAGGGGTGGATCACTTGCGTCAGGATACTGGCCAGCACGACGCACAGGATCATTCCAACAGCCCCTACCAGCGAACGGAAGATCAGCCACAAGATGAACAACACCGCCACTCCAACCGCCACGGCCATCAGTGTCGATTTCGTGTTGTATTGGGTGACGAGGTACTCGATTTTCGAGGCGGTCGGCACGCGAGCGCCGGATGGCAGAGGGACTGCGCCCGGTTTGACTGTGTCGGTTTGGATCTGAATCCTGCCGGATTCCACCACCCGCAGCACCCCGACGCACAAGCGTGCCCGTACCTCCTTGTCGGCGATCGTCAATTCCGCCACCCGCTCGCTCCCCTCGTTGCTCACAGCTGTCACCTTGCCCACCTCGGCGGCGTCCACAAAAACCGGCATGCCTTTCTCGACGGCCTCACCTCGGTCAAGCACTACCTGCAACTTGAACGGTTTGCTGCACGAGGCGAGCATCAGGGTGGCCAAGCTTAACAACCATACGGCGAGGTGCCGAGCTAGCCATTGTGATCCTGTACTTTGTTTAGGTTCCATGCAGCAATACAAGCGGGAAACCGAACCTGCATCAAGCGCCAAAATGGGGCGAATCACACCGCGGGGGCGGGAACCGATTATGTCACTCTTGTTGGCAATAATCAGGTGGAAGATGCGGCATGATCCGCTCGGCAAGTTGGCGGCTTGAAAGCGGTGGGCAACCCGGTAGAAATTGAATCTGACGCAATGACAGTGGAAGCTCGTCAGGCCTTTTACGTATCAGGCACTGGATGGGCAGAAGAAACCCCTTTCGGTGGAGTTGGAGATACCGCGCTGCATGAAACTCGTCCAAGCACTCGTTTGAATCCGGGTAGCTGTCTGTGATTTTGCAGCCACCGAGTTTATTATTGTTCCATGTGCCGATCCTGATTGTCGCTTTGTCGCATGCGACATCCTCAGCCTCGAGCCAATAGCGTGAGGTCGAGTCGCGTTCAGACCATGTATCCAGCATTTGAAGCGAGAGTTGGATGATTGGAGGAGAGCGAAATGGTTTTTTGAAAACAATACCGAACTCCCGTTTCTCATACCCCGTTCCGTCCCAATCCCACCCGACGACTCCTTGTTCTGCATTCATGATGTTATCAATTCGTTGACTCTTACCGCTTGGCTGATGATGTATTGATTCAGGTACTTCATGCGGAGGACTGTCTGTCAAAATTCTTCGAACATATTTTGACAAGCTATCGTAATGATCTGCAACGTCACCGGCATAGGCATCCATCCAGTGGATGTTCGCCAAGTGATACTTCCAGTCGCCGACAGGAAGCACGTTCTCAATGCGAAACGGAACAACCGTAAGCATTCCCTGCATGGCTAGCGTTAGTTCCTTGGAAACGCCGAGTGATGACATGGAATGTGCGGACCACACCAAGACCATTACACGGCAACTGGAGATGGCCCGGAGAATGGCACTGGGCCAGAGTTCGCCAGGTAACACATCATCAGGCGCTTTCCAGCAGCGGAGTCCATGGCCTTGCAGGTGTTGTTTGACAGCACTCGCCACATGCATGTCCTGCCTTTGAGTGGCTGATGAACACGTCGAAGGGCTTATGTTCCATGGCTTCGATATTTCTGATAGTAAAATGGCCTCACTGTGGCGCTAATGAGGATCCATTTTGACCGGCAGCCAAGTAATCGGCAAGACCCTCGACAGTCTTTCGGTCAAATTCTTTGCTTCCATCGTCAAGTAGATCGTATGGGACGAGGTCAGGGTGTTGCTTTTTCGAATCATCGCGCTGCGCGGCATAGGTCCAACCCGCGAGGTAGGCGTGTGCCATCCAGCGTTCGTGTTCCATGCGCGATAGGGATTCGACCACATTCGGTGATGTGGCACACCACTCGTGCCAGGCTTTTGCTGTGATATCAGGGGTGTGGCCCGCAGTTCGGATCTTCAGCGAGATATGATCGGCTTGTGAGCGGTTGGAGTCCTTTTGTTCCTCAGTTAGCTCGCCCCACTGCTTATTATACGTGGGTTTCGATTTGAGTTTAGTGACCTTCTCAAGATCCCCCCGTTCCTCAGCTTTGCCAATCTGTTTGGCGTTTTCAGCGAGCCAACCTTTTCGAATCGATATGGCGCGGCGGTCGAGATCCTCATTGAAGACGACTGAACTACCGCAGCAATTTTGAGGGGATCGGAACTCAGCGAGTCTTGCTGCGAGAGATGGTTGCCTCGACACCACTGATGCCAGCAGAGACTTCAAGCTCATTGGAATGGGCATTCTGAAACCCGTTCCTTGAGGCACGCATTCGTGGAGGCGGAGGATGTCGTCGAGCCTACCTGGGTCGCTAGAGAAGGCCGGAAAAACCGTGAAGCAATCCTGTGCTGAGTTTTGGATCAGAGTTGCGGCCTTGTGGCTGAACTCATTGGCATCCTCGGTATCTTCAGCATCGCTCGCTTCGAGTGATGCGACACAAAGGACCAAGCCCGGGTAGCGAAGTTTAAGGGATTTGAGGAGCTTGCTGGCACACTGGGTGATGAGGTGAACGTGGACTTTGCGACCGGCGGAGTAGTGTCCCGTGCGAGACACATGAATGAGTAGGGCCGTGGCCGAGTCGCAGAGGTCGGATAGAAAAAGGTGGATCTTCCGCGCGAGGTTGGTGGCACCGTCCGGATGACCGGCAGTATCCAACGGGTTCTCGTCCAGCAGGATGCGGGCGAGGTTCGCATGATAATTGAAGGTGCGAATCGAGCTGCCGGGTTGTGAGGAGGCTTCGAGAAATGCGTTACGGTCGAGCAGATCACGGTAGGCCACGCTGCCGATGTGGGTGCATATATCGAGTGGAGGTCCTTTCCGGTCTGCCTCTTCGGCGAGTTCGGCCGCCGCTAGCGCCAGCGCGAGGTTGTCGGCGTCCTTATTGGTCACGGCAATGAGGCTATGGGCTTTGGCGACATTGACGGCGATCAATTCGATACGACCGGAGGCTTTGATTTTGAGGAGCAGTCCGCCAGCCTTGCAAAAACTCGCGGCGTACTCAGAATCCGGATTGGGGTCCAGGGCGACCACCTTTTTTTCCTTCAACTTCAAAAGCCCTTCGGCGAGAGCCCAGCCTTTTTCGCCAAGGCCACAGATCACATGGTGACCGGACATGCGGCGGGCCCGCCAGAGGTTCCAGCGTTCGCCAAAAAACAGCCGCATCGCACCCAACGCACCACCTGCCAAGGTCAACGGCGCAAGCCAGCGCGCAATCTCGAGAGGCCAAGGGGTGGTCCCGTCGATCGCCCCGGAATTGAGCGTGAAAAGTTGGAGCGAGCAGTAGAGCGCGTCAAGATAGGTTTTATCCGGGTATGCCGCATGGAAACCCGCCGCGCCGAACAACATGACCAGCATCGATGAGCCAAGAAATAGTATAAGGGAATTCCGGTTTGCAACCTCGCTTGATTTCATGGACGGTTAACTTTGGGGCGGTGCGATTGGGGCCGTATCGGCGACTTTTGCAACGGGTTCAGCAAGTTGCAAATCCTTCCATTCGTCACCTAGCAGGTATCCATAGAGTGTTCCATCCGTGCGGGAGGGAATGCCAGGATCGGCTTGGTAAATATCGCCATAAGCAGACAACGATTCATTAATGCACGGAATTCGAACTGGAAGTGGCTGTTTGGCGGTGGCCTCGATCAGTACTGCACGACCATCCAACATGGCTTCCACCCATGCATGACCGCCGTCGCCCGCTTTACCCCAGACCAACCAGGAGCGGATCCCCAATGTCCGCAACATCGAGCACATCAAGATCGAGTGGTCCTCGCAGTCGCCCAATTTTCGATCCCATGTTTCCTGTGGAGGCAGCCAGCATTCGCCAATTCCTTCGCGCTGATACTGATCGTTGATATAATCGACTCGGCCCGCCACCAAATCCCAAACTGCCAAGGCACGAGCCTCTTGAGTTGTGCCGCTGGGCTTGGATACACCATCCGGCCACCAAGCTGCAACCAGCGATGCTGGCGTGGCCATTCGACCGTCGCTCGAGGACACCATCATCGCGATGGGGTGATGGCAATGCTCGAGCGTTCTAAGACCGTTATTCCAAGTCATTTTAAAGTCCACCATTTCCGCGCAATGCGGACAACTCACCTGCCATTCACTTGGTGGAAATGACTGCGGGACGACTGGCTCTGGCGCACCCTGAAGTGCTTTGACCAGTCGCCACTCGAACAAGGACACCGGCTTGCGGAGGCGCCGTGGCAGCCAAAACTTTGCCAATTCAATCGGCGGGGATTTCTCCCAACCTTGACGGAAAATTTGATCCATGCGTCCGGCGAGAGCTTCCAGGAATCGTTCCTCCTTGAGGAGTTCGTGCACCGCATTGGAGAGGGTATTGCCGGTGCCGAGCGGTTCGACAAACCAAACGACAGCCTTGGCGAATGGAGCGAGGTCGCCAGTGAGGCGGAAAGCGAGGATCTTGCCGAAAAACACGGATGACGGGAGATCCAGCTCAAGGCCGCGAGTCAGGGCGTAGGAGAGGCCAGGGAGGAATTGCGGGTGTGCGGAACCCCACTCTTGCGCATCACTGAAGAACTTGCCTAGAGCCTCTCTGAAGCCATTCTGGTTGTCCACGACAGCCATTGTCGGCGCAAGCAACAGCGGGCGGACAAGGGCACGATATTTGAATTTGAATTCAAGGCATGGTGTGGGCCTGTCGAGATCGTCCGTGCGCTCTATCAAGGTGGACGTAATTTCCTGGCCCTGCCCCTGGTCCGGGCCACGGGACGCCCAGATGAAGCGGTGCTGCGGGCCGCCCACACCAGTTTCCGGGGAGCAAGGCGAATCTGCCGTAGTATCGGATTCACAGCCCCAACTAAACTCCAACTTGGGATGAATGGCATCGCGTCCATTGTCACGGAATCTGGCTGATTGAATCTCGACACCAGAAGCGGAGTCAAGACGGACGACGTCCGGGCAAAATACTTGGTGGCGTTTAAGAAGCAATGTCTCCAGATAGTGGAGCTGAGAGCGTCCAAGCTCTGCACCTTCGTTGCCCTTCCAGAGCACGGTTGTATTGCGGTTCATTCCACCCTTGACTGGTTCAGGAAGGACCAACGAGTCCGGTCCGTATTTAGGGAATGCGTTTGTAGTCCATGGCAAAGGGCCGGGATCGGGGATCCAGTGGCAATCAACTGACTCGAGCAGTGTGAACCCCTCATCCAAGGCAATGTAGGCTCCAAGATCAGCCAGATAGGAACGGTCTTGTCTGAGCGATTCGGCGATGGTTTCGGGCATATCCAATAACAGGCGGCCGGATTGCCTAGCCGTAGTGGACTTCTGGTTCTGAGTGACTGAGAGCCCGAGTTGTCCCCAACAGCGATGAGGGACGGGCACCCTGGGCGTGATAAAGCGGAGGATATTGAGCAGGTGGGCCTCGGCCATGCCGCGTCCGCTGCGGTCAACGATGAGCGGAGTGATTCTCTCTGGAGATGACAGTTCCCGCATATCCCGCACCCTGATCATGATCAAGGCATCATCCGGGCGTAGGGCCTTGATAGCAAAGACCGCCTCCGGACCATTGGCCGCTTTCATCAGAATAGCACCCAAGCCGGTTGCGATGGTTTCAATCTGGTCGTTGCAATAGCAGACTGTGATCTCAGGTGCTTGAAAGCGCGAGCGGAACTCGTCGGTCTGACGGGCGGCCTCCTCAAAGTCGATGCCCTTGCGTAAAAGAATCGAAGCGATGCCCTCGGTACAAAGAACCTCTGCCACCTTTGATACCACCTCATCGATCGCATCGGCCTCAAGATCGAATACTTTTGCAGCCGACAAGGGACGGTAGCGCAAGCGGGCGACTTGCCGGGTTTCATCACGAGTGCTTGCATGGCCAATGAGGCGGTCCACCGCAAGTCGGCGACCGGTCTCGGTGAGGCGAGGAAAGACAAATACGCAGGATCTGGGAATCATCTCGGATTCTAGCAACAAGCGGTGTTTATCGACGATGAACGGAAGATGAGCACGGATATCAACCGGGTGATCGAGCCAATCGTCAACCAACACCGTCGCATAGCAACACATCAGTTCCCGCACATGGTCTTTATCCGCACCCTCGCGAACCAGACTGCCAGCGAGGCACTTTTCCCAAGACGCAGGGGTAGCAACACAAATATCCGGAGGCGTCAAGTTAGCGGTGAGCGCCTGCCACGCCTGTTCAATGGTGCCAACTTCCACAAAATGTTTGAGATGTAGGCCTAAGAGTTTCCGCCGGATTCGTTGCACGGCGAAACCGACACGCCCGTCATCGGCGACGAGCATAACCACCCGTGATCCGCGTGCGATGATTGCGAGTTGGGCAATCGCATCAAGGGTGGTGGAGCGACCACTGCCTTCAGGCCCCTCAAGGATCATCTCGAAGCCGCTCACTGAGGAACCATGCCCGCCATCTTGCAAGCAATCATCGCCAAGTTGGATGAAATTGCGCAATACATCGTGCTGATCAAGTGTCGGCCGGCACCCGTCAAAGAGCAGACTGAATTCGGAATTTTCGCAGCAGGCCACTGTTTCAGCTGCGGAGGGAACCAAATCTTTGATTTCGTCCATGCGGCATCCTGTTTCGGATACCAGTTTTGCGAGCCACGCAGCGGTATCGTTGATTTGTTGTTCAATGGCTGCTTCCGCGAAATTCTCTGGCTTTTTCCGCAGTAGAAAACCAAGGCCAAGGACCCGCAACAGGCGTCGCCACCAGGCTTCTGCCGGTGGGTTTGCAGGAGCATTACCCGTCTTCGGCACCTGTGTTGGTTTATGGTGACGGGTGCGCGACCACGCGGCCAGTTTGAATAGAGCATATACAGTTACGGCAACTATCAGGGCTGACGAAGCGCGTCTCCAGCCATCGCCTGAGTGCAATACGGGGAACCATTCCGTCAGCAGTGACGGACAGCCAACCCGCAGCCATTCTGCTGCACTGCTGAAGACGGCCAC
>JBAXOP010000143.1:0-12553 GCA_037133195.1 Verrucomicrobiota bacterium
TCGAGCGGGTGGAGATTTTGCGCCAACTGCGAGCCGCGAGCTTCGACATTCTGGTAGGCATCAACTTGTTGCGCGAAGGCCTCGACCTGCCGGAAGTGTCGCTAGTGTGTATCCTCGACGCTGACAAGGAGGGCTTCCTGCGCAACGATACCTCGTTGATCCAAACCGCCGGCCGTGCCGCCCGCCACCTCCACGGCGAGTGTGTGTTATTTTGCGATAAGGTGACTGATTCGATCCAGCGATTGTTAGACGTGACTGAGCACCGCCGTTCGCGCCAACTGGCGCACAACGAGGCTCATGGCATCACGCCGCAAAGTGTGACTCGCGCGGTCCAACAAAGTTTGCATACCCATGAAAATGAGGTGGTTCATGCTAACAAGCTCAATGCCTCGCTGGTGGCCGATAGCGAGGAAACTTATGACAAGCTGCGCGTCATTGCCGAGTTGGAAGAAGAGATGCGTGAGGCCTCGTCGCGACTGGAATTTGAGCGCGCGGCCCACCTCCGCGATCAAGTCCGCTCCCTCAAGGACAACCCGGCCGCGGGGATTTCCACCCCGCCCGCACCCTCACGCTACCCGACCGGCCCGAAGCGCCGTCGTTGAACATTCCGAGGGCATAACTTGAAGCGCATGGCCAAAGGGTGCGGTTCACTGCGCTTTGCCGAGGCGGTAGAGATGGGTGCGTGAGCGCAGGATGAGCGAGTTGTTATACACTGCGGGCGAGGCCATGAAACCATCTCCCAACTGGTTGGTGGCGAGTAATTTGTATTCATCGGCCGCGGCAATGACCGGCACTGCTCCTTCCTCTCCGAAAAAGTAGATACGACCGTCGGCAAACAGCGGCGAGGCGGAAAACGGCCCGCCGAGACGCTTCTGCCACACGCTTTGACCGGTCTTGGCATCAACGCATGAGATGACTCCCGCATCACTTATCATGAATAACCTCTCGCCTAGCAAAATTTGCGAGGACCGCGTCGGCACGTTCTTGGCAAACTGCCATGCCACATGCGTGTCGGTCACGTCACCATGGCCGTCGGGGCGTACCGCGAAAAGCTGATAGCCGCCTGTAGCGCTGGTGGCATAGACCAAGCCGTTGCCAAACAATGGCAAGGCCGCAGCGTTCATCCCGCCGCTGCGCACCCGCCAAATCTCTACGCCTGTCTTGGGCTCATAGGCGATGGTGGCGCCGGCGCTGGGGCTAACCAATTGCGGATGTCCCTGCACCGAGATAAGCGCCGGGGTCGAATAGGCTTTCCAGTAGTCGTGATCATCGGTGTCATAGACAATGTTGCGGTCGCGTTTCCACACGGTCTTGCCGGTTAGTTTGTCAAGTGCCACGAGGAATTGCACGTCGATCCCATCGAAGGTGAGCAACAATAAATCGTCCACCACGATGGGCGAGGACGCCGGCCCGCGAAAATGATCACAGGAAAATTCTTGGCTTGTCCACAACGTCTTGGCGGTGGCGGTATCGAGGCAAGCACTGCCATAGGTGCCGAAGTGTAGATAGATGCGCCCTTTTTCAATCATCGGGGTGGGAGTGGCGTAGCTATTCATCGGATGGCAGAATTGTGGTTTGGCAATTTTAAACACCACCACATCATGGAGGATTTTGCCTGACTCGGCGTCCACACAAACCGCTCCCAATTCGCTGCCGTCCTTGGTCGCGGTGCTCATCCATATCTGCTGGTCCCACACCACTGGCGACGACCACGCCTTGCCATGCACCGGAACTTTCCACAGCAAGTTTTCCGCTTCTCCAAATGTCAAGGGCAACCCATGCGCCGTCGATTGGCCGTTAGCGTGCGGACCACGGAATTGCGGCCAATTGTCGCCACCTTGCAGCGGCCCGGCAACCCACCAACTCAGCGCCAGCAGCAGCAATCGGGGCGCGGCGTGGTCGCGCAACAAGGCTAACAAATCTACTGCGGCAGCGGGCTGCCAAGCATTTGCCAAAAAGCGCAGTGCGCCGGTACGCGCACTCGCGGTGGCCCGGAGCGTCGGTGCGAGCGGTTTTATCTGAAGAAAGCGACGGTATGCAATGGGATTGATGGGGGAGATCACTTGCCTTTGACCATACTCATGCGTTCCGGCGTGCGCAAGCCTTGTCTGTTAAGGTGCGATGCCGCCTCGGTCATAAGGAGCGACGACTTTACTTGCCGCTGCCGCATTTGCGAGACCTGCTGCTGCCGCATTTCGAGACTTGCCAGATCCGCCGCGCAAGGGTAAACGTCGGCCATGCATGTCCCCCTCGTAATGACTGTGATTGGCAAAGACCGGCCGGGCTTGGTCGAAACCGTGGCTCGCCTGGTGGCACAACATGGCGGTAATTGGCTGGAAAGCCGGATGTGCCGCCTCGGCGGTGAGTTTGCCGGCATCCTGCGGGTTCATATTGCTAAAGAAAATCAAGCCGCCTTGCAGGCCGCGTTGCACGAGTTAGGGCAGCAGGGGCTAGCCATCCAGGTGCAAGTGGACCGCGGGGGAGCCGCCGCGCCGCTGCTGCGGCAGGCGCGATTGGAAATTGTCGGTCAGGACCGTCCCGGCATTGTCCAACAGATCGCAGCGGCGCTGGCGCTGCACGGGGTCAACGTCGAGGAATTCACCAGTGAGTGCAGCAGTGCGCCGATGTCCGGCGAGATGCTATTCCACGCTAACATCACGATGCAAATTCCCGCCGCCTGCCAATTGGCGGACTTGCGCCGCGAAGTGGAAAAGCTCGCCAACGATCTGATGGTGGACGCGGATTTCGAGGAGTTGGCTTGAACCCGAACTCCGAAGCTGAAATCTGGAATTCGATCATGAAACCACGGATCGCACGGATTTTACAGACATTTTGAATTTGAATTCTCTCTCCATTTTCAGCACAGTAGAAGCTCCAGGTGATCCCTGTTTTAATCCGTAAAATCCGTGGTTCATCTAACCGCGAATTTTATCAAACTTCGGTTTTCGGCCTGATCCTCCTTAGATTCCGTAGCCGTCGCCGGTGCCGTAGTGCTCGATCATGTAATCCATGTCTTTGTCGCCGCGGCCGCTCAGGTTGACCAGCACGGTGCGTGGCAATTCGGGGTTTTCGCGGGCCAGGCGCATGGCGTGGGCGACGGCGTGGGCGCTTTCCAGCGCGGGAATAATACCTTCGTTGCGGCTTAGCACATAGAACGCCTCCACCGCTTCCTTATCGGTCGCGGTGATATAATTGACGCGACCGCTGTCCTTGAGATGGCAATGTTCGGGACCTACGCCCGGGTAATCGAGGCCGCTGGCGATGGAGTGGACCGGGGCTGGTTCGCCGTTTTCATCTTGCAACAGATAGCATTTAAAACCGTGGATGACCCCTTCCTTGCCATAAGTCATGGTGGCTGAGTGATCGCCGAGAACCGACCCCTTACCCAGCGGTTCGACACCGTGCAGTTCGACCGGATCATTGATGAAACCTGCAAAAATACCCATCGCATTGCTGCCACCACCGACACAGGCCGTCACAATATCCGGCAAGTCGCCGGTCATTTCAATGAATTGCTCGCGGGCCTCAATGCCTACAACTTGTTGGAAATCGCGCACCATCATCGGGAATGGATGCGGGCCGACCACCGAGCCGATGCAATAAATCTGGTTGACCGGATCCTGCACATAGGCCATCAGCGCGGAATCGACGGCTTCCTTGAGTGTGCGCAAGCCATGGGTGGCGGGGATCACCCGGGCACCGAGGATTTGCATGCGGGCGACATTGGGTGCCTGTTTGGCCATGTCCACCTCGCCCATATATATATCGCATTCCAAACCAAAGTAAGCGGCGGCGGTGGCCAGTGCGACGCCGTGCATGCCGGCACCGGTCTCGGCGATGAGTTTCTTTTTGCCCATGTAGCGGGCGAGCAAGCCTTCGCCCATGCAATGGTTGAGTTTATGGGCGCCGGTGTGGTTGAGGTCCTCGCGCTTCAGGTAAATCTGTGTCCGACCGAGTTTTTTCGATAAGCGCGCAGCGTGATAGACCGGGGTCGGCCGTCCTTGGAAATGACGGCGGATGCGGCGCAATTCCTCGATGAAATCGTGGGAGCGTGAGACGATTTCGTAGGCTTGGCGAATTTCCGCGAGGGGCGCTTCAAGTGGCGGTGGGACAAAAATGCCACCGTAAGTTCCGAAAAATCCGGCGGAATCAGGGCTGTGGCGGAGCGCTTGTGGGGTGGCGGTGGGGATCATGGCGGTGGGGGGGGGGGCTTGAGTGCGCGGCGGTTTTGGCATTTGCGCCTGCGCCTGTCAAGGAGCTGCTTTTAGATTGAAGCCGGGATCGGAATAGGTTTAGCTCCCCCGCACCCGCCCCTAGGTTCGGGATGGGTTCAAGGCATGGTTAGCTCAGTTCATTTTGAAAAAATCAGACGGCTCTTCGCTGGGTTGCTGCCGTTCGCGTGGCTGGCTGTGCTGGTGGTCGCCGTGCTATCGTTGTATCGCGAATGGGGCGGCATCCATCTCAACGATATCAACGCGGCGTTGCTGCGCATCGGGCCGTGGCACTTGGCGATTGCGCTCGGTCTAACGGCCGTGAGTTTGCTGCTCAACGCATCGCTGGATTTGGTGGCGCTGCGCTGGCTAGGGCGGCATCTGCCGGTTGGCCAGGTGCTCGGCACGGCGTTCATCGCGAGTTCCTTCAGTATGAATGGTGGCGGCACGGTGTTGGGAGGGGGCACCATTCGCATGCGTTTCTACGGCAATCTGGGCCTTGGCGGCGCGGAGATTGCCAGACTCACCGGGTTTTTGTTAGTTGCTGGTTGGCTCGGTCACGCGTTGTTGGCGGGGGTTTTACTCTTCAGTGCGCCGCCGGACTTGCCAGGGTTGCCGGAGGCGGCGGGCCGCGCCATCGGGTCGTTGTTGCTGCTGTCTTGTGGGGGGCTCGTCGTGCTCTCCATCACCGGTTGGCGTGGCCGCAAACTTGATTTTCTGCCACCCTTTGGACTTCTCATGGCGACCTTGTTCATCTCGGCGCTCGACTGGTTGTTCGCCGGCCTGGCGCTGCGGGTGTTTTTGCCGCAGGCTGTCTCCACACTGGCGTTTCTCGCGGCCACCGCCGTTGGCCAGGCCCTCGGCGCGGCCAGTCAAGTACCCGGCGGCGTCGGCGTGATGGAGTTATCTATCAGTAAACTCGCCGCTGGCATGATGCCCGCCTCGATGATTGCCGGAGCACTGCTGACCTACCGACTCATCTATTATCTCATCCCGTTCGTCATCGCGGTGGCTGCCGTGGGTGCCCGCGAAATGTGGCACAAACGCCACTGGGCCAAACTCACCGTCGATGGCAGCGCTCGCGCTTGGTCGGCCATCGCGCCGCGCCTTGCCGGCATGACTGCGCTGGCGGGCGGCTTCGTACTGATGCTCTCGGCTACCACACCGATGGAGGCAAGCCGGCGGATTTTGCTAGAAGAATTCATACCGTTGCCATTTGTCGAGGCCTCGCATTTTCTATCCAGCATTATTGGAGCGGTCATGATTATCGTGGCTAACGGTTTGTTGAGGCGGGTGTATGCCGCGTGGTGGATCGCGGTGTTGATGGCCGGAGGCGGGGTGGTATTTTCGCTGCTCAAGGGGTTTGATTGGGAGGAGGCGGTGGTGTTGTGCGTGTTTCTAGGTGCCTTGCTGCCGTTCCGTGCCAAATTCCATCGCCACGCCGCTATCTGGACCCGCCGCTTCACACCGCAGTGGTGGGCGCTGATTCTATCAATCGTCGGCGTAACTATCTGGTTTGGGTTTTATAGCAGCCGCCACGTCGGTTATGAGTCTGACTTATGGTGGCAGTATTCCTTTGAAAATGACACCGCCCGCTTGCTGCGGGGCATGTCCGGCAGCGCCTTCATCGTGCTGCTGGTCGCCTTCACACAATGGCTGCGCCCAGCCCCACCGCGCGCCCCATGGCCATTACCCGATCCAGAAAAAATCGCCGGGTTGGTGGCCAAGTCGGCCCGTTCCAGCAGCGCACTGGCGTTGGTAGGCGACAAACAATTCCTGTTTAACTACGACCAGAGCGCGTTTTTAATGTATGGCGACCAAGGCCGCACGCGGGTGGCGCTGGCCGATCCGGTGGGTGACGACGAGAAATTCGAGGCCCTGTATTGGCGATTCAGCGAGCAAGCCCACGACGAGGGGCGGAGGGTTGCATTCTATCAAGTAAGTGCGGCCCTCATACCCACCTGTGTGGAGATGGGCCTGCGCGTATATAAACTCGGTGAGGAAGCCATGGTGCCGCTCGACACGTTTGATCTGGCATCCGGCGAATTGAAAAAATTCCGCAAGGTACTCAACCGTATGCAGCGCGAAGGTTGGCGCTTTGAAATCTGGCAACCCGCTCAAGTGACCGAACGTATCGGCGAATTGCGCGCTATCTCCGATGCCTGGCTGGCTCACACCGGCGCCCGCGAAAAAGGGTTTTCGTTAGGTCGCTTCGACGAGGCCTACCTGTGTCGGTTGCCGGTTGCCGTACTCATCGTTGACGAACGGGTGGTCGCCTTCGGTAACTTGTGGCCAGGCAATGGCAAGGATGAATTGTCCACTGATCTGATGCGACATTTTCCCGATGCACCTAACGGGGTGATGGACTGCCTGTTTGTTCAATTGATGTTATGGGGTAAACAGCAAGGCTATCAATGGTTCGATCTCGGCATGGCTCCATTGTCAGGCCTGGCCGCCCGCCAATTCGCGCCGCTCTGGAGCCGCATCGGCGGCTTGATCTATGACCGCGGCGAGGCGTTCTATAATTTCAACGGCCTGCGGGCATGGAAGAGCAAGTTCCAGCCAGTGTGGCAACCGCGCTATCTCGCGATATCCAAAGCATGGGATTTACCAGCGGTTATTCTCGACATCACCACACTCATCGGCAAGCCGTCATTGCGCTCGCGCAAACCGGCCGCCGCCCCGCCGCCCGGTACGGTCGCCAGTTCAGCGCGCTCTGAGCGGAACACGGGTGTCGCGCCTGTGATGGAAGAAGGCGCGTCTCGCCTGTCTGCGCATGAAACGCCAGGATGGAAGCCCGTCGTCCCTGACTGGCAGGATGCCTGTCCTCCGGGCGAGCCACCCACCACCCACCCCGAAGCGGATTTTTCACCCCCACCTTCACCATGAGTACTACCAAATGGCGGTGGCTGCGGCGCGTGCTGCTAGTCATCCAATTGTTGCTGTTATTACCGATCGGCTGGTTCATCTATCACCTGCTGATGCCCCGCAACTATTCCAGCACCACGGCGGAGACACTGCCATTGAATTTAACTAGTGGCGCGTTTCAGACGACCTATTACGCAGCGGCCAACCCCAGGGGCATTCTCATCGTCGCCACCGGCGATGGCGGTTGGTCCGGGCAATGGGAAGAGCCCATGGCGCTGCGTGCCCTCGCCGCCGGCTATGCGGTAGGCGGCTGGGATTGCAGGAAATTCGCCGATACCCGCACGTTCAACCAGGCCCAACTGGTGGAGGCTTTCAATGCCGCGGTGGCCGCTGTGCGCCAACGCGCAAAACTCCCCGCCACTTGCCCGGTCTGGTACACCGGCTGGTCCACCGGTGCCGAATGGGCGCTGGCTGCAGCAGCCAGCCCGCAGCGCGAGCCACACCTGATAGGCGTGCTGCCCGCCGCGGCCGGCGAGCGCAGCCGTTACGGGATCACCAGCGAGGATTTGCTAGGTTTGCCATCCACCGGGCCGGGGTCCTTTGCTCTA
Source organism: Verrucomicrobiota bacterium (assembly GCA_037133195.1). Lineage (GTDB taxonomy): Bacteria > Verrucomicrobiota > Verrucomicrobiia > Verrucomicrobiales > Akkermansiaceae > Luteolibacter. Next base: position 7,688 of record JBAXOP010000143.1, read on the forward strand.
ACTGAGTTGGCTCCGGCGCTGCAAGGGATCCACGTCGCGCAGTTTTCCGCTGGGCTGGATCCTTTGGATGACGCCACATGGTTAGAATCGCTCGGCCCGCGTGTACCGCACAAACTCATCTGCATCCCCGGCGTGCTTCACGATATGGACGGTGCGGGTGAACGCTTCCAAGCCGAGTTCGACATGGCGGTGCAATGGATGTTAGATACGCCATGCCAACCGCAGGCACCCTGATCGATTACAGGATGAAAGATAAATTGAATGTTCTACCAATGTCCGCTCATGCGAAAATCAAGAAAAATGTCCTTAAAAACCCGCTAGTCTTCATCGAATTTCTGCGTTGGGTGGTGGATGGAGGTATTTCTCCGATAGAAGGGGTAAAGGCCTATCACACAGTCATGCAGCATACGGGTATCGAGCCGCAGCGTTCGCTCCAGCAGGACTTGCAGCTGAGCACCCGCAAGATGAGTTACAGCTGACGGATATGAGTACGCCACCCTTCGGCCAACTGGCATCGCGCATCGCCGGAAATCTCCACACCGGTAGTACCCTGCGCCGCCTCTACGCCACCGATGCCTCGGAATATCAGGAACTACCCGCCGGGGTGGTTTTCCCTCAAAACGACGCCGACTTGCGTGAAATCATCCGCTTCGCCAAGCGCAACAACCTCGGACTCATTCCGCGGGCTGCCGCCACGTCGCTGGCCGGCCAATGCGTCGGCAACGGTCTGGTCGTGGATATTTCCAAGCATTTCACACGGATTCTCTCCGTGGACCGGGGCACCCGTCGCGTCCGCGTCCAGCCCGGCGTGGTGCGCAATGAACTCAACCATGCCATCGCCAGCGACGGGCTTTTTTTCGGTCCCGAAACATCCACCGCCAATCGCGCAATGATCGGCGGAATGGTGGGTAACAATTCCTGCGGATCTAACTCTATCGTCTATGGCAGCACTCGCGAACATTTGGTGTCCGTGCGCGGATTCCTCAGCGATGGCTCAGAAGCCACCTTTGGCCCGCTCACCAGAGACGAGTTCGCAGCTAAATGCGCGGGGCCTGATAGCCTGGAAACCCATATCTATCAGAGAATTAGCGCCCTGCTGACGGACCCGGAGAATCGTCGGCAGATCAGTGAGAATTTCCCGTTAGCCTCGATTCCGCGGCGCAATACCGGATATGCGTTAGACTTATTGATGGACGCGGAGGTATTTGAACCAGCCTCCAGGTTGCCGTTCAATCTATGCAAGCTCATCGCGGGCTCGGAAGGCACGCTATTTTTTGCCACCGAGATAGAACTCGATTGCTCGCCGCTGCCGCCGCCACATGCAGCGCTCGTTTGCGGCCATTTCATGTCAATCAACGAGTCACTTCAGGCTAACTTATTGGCTTTGCCGCACGATCCGAGTGCCTGCGAGTTGATCGATCGTCATATACTAGAATGCACCAAGTCGAACCTTGCGCAAATGCGCAATCGCGATTTCGTGGTCGGAGATCCTGGAGCAATCTTGGTGGTGGAAATCCGCCGCAACACCCGTGCCGCCGCCGAGGCAGCGGTGGCCGCGGTGATTGCGGATTGGCAGAGCGCCGGATTCGGCTATGCCACGCCGGTGCTTTGGAATGACGAGTGCAACAAGGTATGGGACCTGCGCCGCGCCGGTCAAGGGCTCATGAGCAACGTCACTGGCGATGCCAAGCCGCGTGAGGTCGTCGAGGACACCGCCGTGGATGTGCGCGATCTGCCGGCTTATATCGCTGAGTTCGACGGTCTGTTGCGCTCCAAATACGGCATCGGCTGCGTCTATTACGCGCATGCCGGCTCGGGTGAGCTGCACACCCGTCCCTTGTTCGATCTCAAGACACCGGATGGATTGAAAATGTTCCGAGACGTCGCTACGGATATCGCTTTGTTAGTAAAAAAATACCGTGGTTCGCTCAGTGGTGAGCACGGTGATGGCCGGCTGCGCGGTGAGTTCATCCCGCTGATGGTCGGCGAGTATTGTTATGGTTTGATGCGCGAGGTGAAGGCGTTGTTTGATCCGTTAGGAATTTTCAATCCGGGTAAAATCGTTGATACTCCGCCGATGGACACCATGCTACGCCACCAGCCTGGGCACGCCACTCCGGAGGTTGTCACGGTGTTTGATTTTAGCGAGGTGGGCGGGGTGGTCCGAGCGGCGGAAAAATGCAATGGTTCGGGTGATTGCCGCAAGGGGCCCACCGCCGGCGGCACGATGTGTCCGAGTTACATGGCTACCCGCGAGGAACAACACAGCACACTAGCCCGTGCCAATATCCTGCGCCAAATCCTCAACCACCCGGCCGACGCCGCCCGTCCATTCGACAGTGCGGAAATCAAGGACGTGCTGGACCTCTGCCTGTCGTGCAAGGCCTGCAAGTCTGAGTGTCCGTCGAGCGTGGATATCGCCAAACTCAAGGCCGAGTTTTTGCAACATTACCACGATGCCCACGGCGTGCCGCTGCGCTCGTGGATCGTCGCCCGCTTTGCCGCCAGCGCCCGTCTGGCATCCCTCGCACCGTGGCTCTATAACGCGGTTCTCCAAACGCCTGCACTGCGTCGCCTTGCTAATCAATTGCTGGGTTTCCACCCGGATCGTACGATGCCGCGCCTCAACCGCACACCACTTCACCGCTGGTTCGCCAAGCGCACCCCACTGGCCTCACCCCGCGGTGTGATCGGCCGCGTCCACCTGTTTTGCGACGAATTCACTGATTTCAATGACCTCGACGTCGGCATTGCTACGGTCGAGTTATTAGAATTACTGGGCTATCAGGTGATAATGCCAGCCCACGCCGAAAGCGGCCGCGCGTCGCTCTCCAAGGGCCTAGTCCGGCGAGCCAAAGCCATTGCCAATGAAAACGTAAAACTTCTCGCACCCGTCGTCAGTGCCCGCGAGCCGCTCATCGGCATTGAGCCGTCGGCCATCCTTGGTTTTCGCGACGAATACCCGGTGTTGGTCGATCCCCCGCTGCGTGCGGCCGCCCGCCAACTCGCGCCGCATTGCCTGACGCTCGATGAATTTCTAACCGCCGAAGTTGATGCCGGGCGAATCGACGCCTCGCTCTTTACCGGCGCGGCACGGGTCATTCACCTGCACGGTCATTGCCATCAGAAGGCGCTTGCCTCGATGGAGTCCATGGTGCGGATGCTGAGCCTGCCGGAGAACTTCACCGTCACGCTCATCCCGTCCGGTTGTTGTGGCATGGCCGGCGCGTTCGGTTATGAGGCCGAGCATTACGAGGTAGCGATGAACATTGGCGAACTCGTCCTGTTCCCCGCAGTACGCAATATCACTCTGGATGAAATTATCGTCGCGCCGGGCACCAGTTGCCGTCACCAGATCCACGATGGCACCGGTCGCGCCGCCCTGCATCCTGCACAGCTGCTGCGCATGGCCTTGCAGCATCAGGGATCCGTACCTCAGGTGATTGCGCTTGCCGACGAGATGAGAACTGGTGAGAGTTGAGGCATGCCGATCCGAATGCGTTACATGCTTGCAGTGGGCTCCGGCCTGTTGGGCGCGGTGGCGTTCCTGCCGTTGGGGTGGTGGCCGCTGATATTGGTGGCTTGGCCGGTGTTGTTGGTGGCGTTGCGCGGGGCCGGGCAGCGGCATGGCAGGTATGTGGGTTTGGTGCACGGGATCGTGTACTACGGGGTAGGCATGTCGTGGATGGACAGTATTTTCCAGCAAGCCGCGTGGGGTCTGTGGTTGATTCTGGCGTTGTTTAGCTGGCTGGCGGGGGCCGTGATCGGTGAGGTATCGGCGAGGCATCCGCGGGCACCGTGGTTGGGGATTTATGCCGCGCTGGTATGGTCGGCGGTGGAGTTTGTGCGCTCGGAGGTATTTTGGTTGCGCTTTCCCTGGCAGACGAACGGCCTGGGGCTCGGTCCGACCTGGCTGTCGCCGTGGATCGGCGTGTACGGTGCAGGGTTTTTGGTGGTGCTGGCGGGTGGATTGTTGGTTTCCGGACGTAAACTCCAAGGGTTCGCGGGCGCGGCCCTCGCCCTCACATTGCTGGCCTTGGGATGCTTCCGCCCGCCGCCGGTAACCGATACCACTCCACCCATCCCAGTCCTCGCAGTGCAAAATGAAAATTGCGATTTTTACGGCTGTTACGAAATGACGGCGCTGCGGCCGTTTTCCAAGGGGATTGTTCTGTGGCCGGAATACGCGGCAAGTTTCGACCTCCAAAACGACCCAAAACCCTATGAAATGGCCATCAACCTCGCCCGCGAGCGCGACGCCACCTTGATTCTCGGCACCGAAAAAGCCCTCGGCGGCGATGCCCACTACAATCAGGCCCTCACCCTCGAAGCCGGCGGTGTTGTCGGCAGTCATTACAAAAACCACCCAGTTCCGTTCATGAGCGACGGCGTGCCGGGCCGCGTGGCTCTGCCGGTGGCCACCCGCTTTGGCAAAATTGGCACGCCCATCTGTTTTGATTGCGATTTCACCGAATGCGTCCGCCGGATGACCGCCGCCGGAGCCGAGGCATTTGCCGTGCCGAGCATGGACGCCGCCCGCTGGCCCGCCCGCCAGCACCTGCAACATGCCGAACTTTTCCGTCATCGGGCCCTCGAAAATGGCCGCTGGATGGTTGTCTGCGCCACCTCCGGCCTCACCCAGACCATCGATCCACACGGCAACCGCGTCGCCCAACTCCCCATCCTCAAGGACGGCATTCTCGAAACCGCCCTCTTTCTGCGCAGCGACACCACCTTCTTCACCCGCGCCGGCTGGTTCTTCCCTTGGCTCATTTGCGCACTCGCCCTAGCGGCCAGTTGTCTGATCGCTATCAGGGCGGATTTTTGCACGGAGGGTCATCGCGGGCTTGGTGTGAGCAAGTTGAA
>JBAXOP010000144.1:0-12543 GCA_037133195.1 Verrucomicrobiota bacterium
CGTGCATCCATCGTTTGAGGCCAAACTGGCCAGGGACCAGACGACGGATGTCATGAACGACATCGCGAAAACCTTTACGCAACCCCTCCGGCGCGGCATGGCCGTCATGGCTTTCTGGTACCAGCAGTGTGGAGCGGATCGGCAAGCGGATTACCGCCAGACGGGGTTCTTCTCCGCCTATCCGGATTGCGACTGGGGGGATCTGGCTGCCTGGGCCTGGGGTATGTCGCGTTGCGTGGATTACCTGCTAACCCAGTCGTTTGCCGACCCAACAAAGATCCTTGCCGTCGGACATTCACGCTTGGGCAAGGCGGCACTGGTTGCCGGGGCCTTTGATGAACGCTTCGCTCTAACAGCACCCGCAGGCTCCGGTTGCGGAGGCACGGGTGCCTATCGCTTTAACGGCAAGAATCGTGGAGGCAAGGAGGGATTGGAGGATGCGATCAAAAACTTTCCCCAGTGGTTCGGGCCGCGCATGTCCGGGTTTTGCAATCAGGTGGAAAAGCTGCCCTTCGACCAGCACTGGTTGCTGTCACTCGTGGCACCGCGCCTCTGCATTCCGGCCGATGGCCTGAGCGACGGGTGTACCAACGGCAATGCCCTGGCCAAGGCGTATCTGGCTGCAAAACCGGCCTACGGGCTGTTAGGTGTGCCTAACCATCTCGGCATCTCGTTTCGCGCCGGCGGCCACCTCCTCGCTGCGGAAGACTGGGACGCCATTCTGGATTTTGCGGATCTGCATCTGCGCCAGCGCACGATCACGCGTCAGTTCGATCAACTGCCGGCCGCAAATCTGCTGCATTGAGGAAAATCTATCATTTGCAAAGGAATGTCAGTTAGATAAAAAGGAGTAAGAAATGCAAAAGAGTGTATTGGCAATCATGACCATGGCCGGGCTGGCGCTTGGCGCGCAGGCGGCGGCAAACGAACAGTACCGCCGGCTCCCGGTGGACGGATTCCGCGACCGGTTGAAGGGCGGTTGGATCGGCCAGATGGCGGGCGTCGGCTGGGGCTCTCCAACCGAGCTGAAAGCGTATAGCCGGATTTTGCCGGAGTCGGAGATGCCGCCCTGGGATCTCAAGATGGTCAACCAGCACCGCAACGACGACATCTATGTCGAGCTGTCATTTGTTAGGAGCATGGAGCTCTACGGTCTGGACGTTTCCACCAAGCAGGCCGGGATGGATTTTGCCAACACCGGGTTCAGCCTTTTTTGCGCCAACTTCATCGGGCGCAACAATGTCCGCTGCGGGATCGCTCCGCCCGATTCGGGCCATCCCCACTTCACGCACGCGGCCAACGATCTGATCGATTACCAGATCGAGTCGGACTTCTCGGGCCTTATCTCCCCCGGTTGTCCTAACAGCGTGATCGCGCTGGGTGAGAAGTTCGGGCACATGATGTGTTATGGTGACGGGGTATACGCGGGGCAGTTTGTAGGAGGCATGTATGCGGAGGCCTATTTTGAAAAGGATGTGATCAAGGTGATCGAGGCCGGCCTGAAGTGCATTCCGGCCGGGTCCCAGTATGCCGAAATGGTCCGCGACATGCTCGGTTGGCATAAGGCGGATGCGGAGAACTGGGAGAAGACCTGGGGGCTGGTGGAGGAGAAGTATCACAAGGACACGCGTTATCATCACCGTTACGCGGAGAAGAGCATCGAGGTCAAACTCAACGGTGCCTACATCCTCATGGGCCTGCTCTACGGAAAAGGGGATATGGAAAAGACCATCCAGATATCCACGCGGTGTGGTCAGGACAGTGATTGCAATCCCGCCAATGCCGGTGGGGTCCTGGGCGCGATCCTGGGTTTCACAGCCATGCCGGAGCGGTTCAAGTCGGCCCTGGATGAGAAGGCGCATTTTTTTGCGTCCACCTATAATTGGCCGGAGATGATCCGGGTGCATGAAAAGCTCGCCCGCCAGGTTGTGGTCAATTACGGCGGCCGGATCGAGAAGGATGCGGCTGGGCGGGAGCAGTTAGTGATTTTGGTGCAAGCTGCCAAGCCTGGGCCGTTGGAAAAGACGTGGGAACCGGGACCGGTGGCGGGGGTGAAGTATTCCGATGAGGAAGTGGCGAAGATGATGGGTCCCATCGAGATGTTCGCCCCGGGCTGGAAGGTCAAGGATTGTGGGGGGCCGGTGGATCAAACGAAGAAGTATCTTGGCCGGGATAACGTGTTGCAGACGCATCCGCTGAATGAAACCACCCCCTGTATTCTTTACAAAACACTGAAACTGCCTGCCGGGAAAAAGAGTTTTCTCTGCATGGACGTGGGCCATCGTCCTAACGAGGACTGGGATTTGCGGGTCAAGGCGGATGGCAAGGAGCTCTTGAAGATGAGCGTGGACAAGCAGACCACGCCGGACGGCTGGATGGAAGTCATGGTGGATCTAACGGAATTTTCCGGGAAAACCGTGAAGCTGGAGCTGTTGAATCAGGCATCGGGCTGGAGTGGTGAAATGGCATACTGGTCGAAAATCGCGATTTCCCGCGGTGTCAATCTGCTCAAGGCGGGCAAGGAAAGCCGATCACGTCAAGGGAATCGAGCCGGCTCTATCAATGACGGCGAATTCGCCACTTTTGTCTGCACCTACGGCGGCAAATCAGCTGATGAGGATTGGTTCGCGGTGACCCTTGAGGAAGCCGTCACGATCGGCAGTGTGGCCTTCGGGCATGGCCAGAACTATCCAGATGGCGGCTGGTTCGATGCCAGCGCCGGCAAACCGAAAGTGCAGGTTCAACTGGTCAAGGACGGGGTCTGGGAAACCGTGGGTGAACTCGGCGACTATCCCAAGACCACGGCCGAGAACCCTGGCGGGCTAACGGATGGCCAAATGTTCACCTGCGACTTGGCGAAACCCGTGATGGCCGTCGCCGTGCGCGTCATCGGCAAGCCGGCCGGTGGCTTCAAGCCGGGCCAGGCCTTCTCTTCGTGTTCGGAACTGCAGGCGTTTGCGCATTAATCGAAACCACAGCCATGAATCACACGACCCAACTCCTTGTATTCCTGCTGCTCACGCCGCAGGTTGCACTCCACGCCGCTGATGCGACGGCGAAACCTAACATCGTTTGCATCGTCGCTGACGACCTCGGCTATGGCGAACTCGGCTGTTACGGCGGGAAGGGGATTCCAACGCCGCACCTCGATGCGCTGGCGGCAGGTGGAGCACGTTTCACGAGCGGGTATGTCACCGCGCCGTTTTGCGCGGCTTCGCGGGCGGCGTTGATGACGGGGCGCTATCAGACGCGCTTCGGATTTGAGTTCAATCCCATCGGCGCGAAGAATGCGGTGCCCGGCATCGGCTTGCCGCTGGGCGAGAAGACCGTCGCCGACCGCCTGCGTGATGCGGGTTACGCGACGGGGTTGGTGGGCAAGTGGCACCTCGGGGGCACCGCGCCGTTTCATCCGCAGCGACGCGGCTTTGATGAGTTCTTCGGCTTTCTGAACGAGGGGCATTACTATGTGCCGCCGCCGTGGCAGGGCGTCACGACCTGGCTGCGCCGCAAGACCCTGCCCGATGGCGGCCAGGGCCGTTGGACTTCACCTGATGGCCGCATCGTGTGGAGTACCCATCTCGGTTGCAATGAACATGAATACGACGCCGACAACCCGCTGCTGCGCAGCAGCCAGCCGGTGGATGAGAAAGCGAACCTCACCGATGCCTTCACGCGAGAAGCCTGCGACTTCATCGGGCGGCATCGCGCGCAGCCGTTTTTTCTCTATCTCGCCTACAACGCCGTCCACAGCCCGATGCAGGGCACGGATGAGTCTATGAAGAAATTTGCGCACATCCAGGACATCCAGCGCCGGATTTTCGCCGCGATGCTCGCCCATCTCGATGACAGCGTGGGCAAGGTGCTCGCACAACTCCGCGCGTGCGGCGTGGAGGAAAACACGCTCGTGGTCTTTCTCAGCGACAATGGCGGGCCGACCAAGGAACTCACGTCCAGCAATGCACCGTTGCGCGGGGGAAAGGGTGATCTCTGGGATGGCGGTATTCGCGTGCCCTTCATTGTCTCCTGGAAAACCCGCATCCCGGCAGGCCGGGTCATGGATGTTCCGGTAGTCTCCATGGATGCGACGGCTGCCGCGCTCGAACTCGCCGGCGCAGTATCGGGCCAGGCGAAACCGGATGGTGTGAGTTTCATGCCTTTGCTGGCCGGTAAGACGACCGAAGCGCCTGAACGCCCGTTGTTCTGGCGCGTGGGCAAGAAGAACGCCCTGCGCAGCGGTGATTGGAAAATCATCCGCGAGGGCAAGGACTGGCAGCTCTACGATCTTACTCACGACATCGGCGAGACCACTAATCTCGCGGACAAGGAACCGGCCCGTGTGCAGCAGATGTCAGCCCTTTGGGATCAATGGAACTCTGAACAAATCGAACCGCGGTGGAACTAACAATTAACCATAAAGCATAACTCATGAAACAGAAATACACATTCATCACCGCCCTGCGTCGAATCGCGGGGATCGCTAACATTCACATCGCCATCGCGGCTCTATCCGTGGTGATGGGGGCCGCAAGCGCGGCGGGCGCGGCGGTGGAAGAGGCGCGCAAGGCCGCCGGGATGGGAGTCGAGCGGGTCGCCCGCTTGTTCACGCCCGTTTATGTATCGAAACGGGCAAAGACAGATGACGAAACCCGCTGGGTGCAGGTGGATCTGGGAGCGGAACGCAAGATTGAGGCGGTGAAACTCTTGCCCATGGTCGTTTGGTGGAACTGCCAGTCGCAGGGATTCCCGGTCCGCTTCAAGCTCGAGGCGTCGCTTGATCCTGGCTTTGGCTCCACCACGCTCATTGCCGACTGCTCGCAAGCGGATTATCCAGATCCCGTGGATGCCGTCGCCAAGTTCAGCGCCAGCGCGGTTCAGGGGCGATATGTGCGGCTAACAGCCAGCCGGCTCCGCCAGAACCAGCTTGCACTCACGAAACTCATCGTTCTTTCCGGGGGACGGGATGTGGCCGAAGGCGGTCGCGTTTCCGATTCCGAGTCCGGCGATTTGGGGCCTAACGTATTGACCCGTCCGCCGCGTCCGCAAGGCGAATACGTGGTCACGGACAATGCGGGCAACGTGATTGCGCCTAACCGCTGGCAACCGGTGCCCTATCGAGCCAAGGCACCGTTGGGCGGGATTGAGGTGGGCGAGGGATTGTTCAAAAAGGTGATGGAAAACAACGCCGAGTATCTGCTCACGTGCATGACCCTCAATGATATGACGCGGCATTTCCTCAAGCGGGCCGGCAAGCCCGCCCCCCCCTTGGCGGAGGGTCGCAACGATCAGTGGTTCAACACGCTGCCGGGCTCGGAAGCGGGTCACTTCCTCATGGGTGCCGGCAACTCGTTGCGCTGGATAGAGAATCCCGCGCTGCGCGAACGCATGAACCAGGTGGTGGACGTGATAGATGAGTGCAAGGACGCCGACGGTTTCATCATGGGTTACCCGCGCAATGAGACATTCAAGGGCGAAAACGGGGCCTATGTGCGCTCCTGGGTGACGCAGGGTCTCATTGAAGCGGGCTATGCCGGCAATCCCAAGGCTTTCCCGCTCTTGCGCGGTTATTATGATTGGTTCAACGCCTCCTGTTATCTGCCGGAATTGTTACGGCGGACAGGGCAGGGGACTCAGGGGATCATCCCCAGCACGCGGATGTATTTCACGCCCGTTGGCAAACCCGAGGACCTCCTCGTGGTTCAGCGGTATTTCCAGGAAAACTATTGGATGGATCAACTCGCCAAGCGCGAGGACAAAGCCATTTGGCTCTATCCGTATGACCGGCCCCACAACTATCTGGTCACGGGAATTGAACCCTACCTGGATCTCTACCGCGCCACGGGCGTTCAGAAGTATCTCGACGCAGCACTCGGTGGCTGGGACTTGTATCATGACCACTGGGAGCATATCGGCGGAATTATCGCGATCTCCGAGGGCACGGACCTCTATCCGCCAGACTCCAATTTCCTCCATCGCGACACGGGCGAATTGTGCGGCAACGTCTTCTGGGTGCGGCTCAACCAACGCTTCCATCTGCTCCATCCCGAGGAGGAAAAGTATGTTGCGGAGATCGAGAAATCCATCTACAACTCAGCCATCGCCAACCAGATCGGCTCACGCGGTATTCGCTATCATGCCCGGCTCGTGGATCACAAGGACGCCGGTAATGGCCCGTATTTTCATTGCATGAACACCTGCTGCGAAGGCCAGGGGACGCGGCTGTACGGCTCGTTGCCCGAACATATTTACTCGTTAGCCCCCGACGGAATCTATGTGGATCTGTTTGCCGCCTCGACTATCCATTTCCAGGTTGGGGGGAATTCGCTGGGCTTGAAAACAACCACTCAGTTCCCATATGATCCCCAGGTCCGCATCGAGGTTATGACCGGTAAGCCCGTTCAGGCGAAAATCCGCATCCGTATCCCATCCTGGGCCGCCGCCAAAATGGCCGTCAGGATCAATAACAAGGAAGCCGCGACCGGCGAGCCCGGCACCTACGTGACGCTGGACCGAAAATGGAGTGTCGGCGATGTCATTGCCTTCACTTTGCCGATGGGTTTCCGCACCACCTGTTATCGTGGGGCGCAGTCGGGCTTCAACGATGGATCCCATTACGCTCTGGAATACGGCCCGATCTTGATGGCCCTGGTTGGGAAAGCCGGAGGCCAGAACGCAGTGAACGCGGGTCCCAAACAACTGTCGCAGGTGCTCCGGGCCATTCCCGGCCAACCCTTGCATTTTGAGGTCGTGGGCAACTCCCCCATGAAGTATCAACCCTATTGGGAAGTCCAGGATGAACCGTTCACTTGTTTCCCCATGCTGAAAAAGGAATCGCAATGAAAATATCCATTTTTCACGCCGTCCTGCTCCTTGCTGGCGCAGCCATGTGTGCCGCGTCGCCGGAGCGCATCAGCTTCATAGACAACGGCCAGATCAAGGTCGGCGTCAATGAGGATCTCGGTGGTGCGATCACTTGGCTGTCGGCACCGGGGCACGACAACCTGATTAACAACTCGGATTGGGGCCGGCAGATACAGCTCTCATTCTATTCCGGTCCGCGTCCTTTTGAGCCGGGCGGCCAGAAGGCACACCCGGCGTGGAAAAACTGGAGTTGGAACCCTATCCAGTCCGGCGACGTATATCGCAACCGGGCCAAAGTGGTGAATCTCACCAACACCGGTACCGAGATACGCCTTACGAGCATTCCCATGCAATGGGCACTCAATAACGTTCCCGGCGACTGCCGCTGCGAGGCGCGCCTGGTCCTCGATGGGCCTAGTTTGAAGGTTCATTATAAGCTGCTCAACCAGCGCGCTGATACCAACTGGTACGGCGGCTTCAACCAGGAGTTGCCAGCGGTCTACACCGTGACTGGCCTCACACGCCTCATGACTTATACCGGTGACAGGCCGTTCAGCGGCGGCGCCCTCACCCGCATCGAGAATGACTGGAAGCAGAAGTTTCCCTGGACGCGCTTTCTCGCCACCGAGGGCTGGGTGGCCGCAGTGGGTGACGATGAATGGGGCATGGGTGTGTGCAATCCGGAGATCTACAACTACCTCGGCGGCAGGCATGGCGGCCCTAAGAACTCCTGTGTCTCCACCGACGGTCCCACCATGTATATCAGCCCGGTTTCAACGGATGTGTTAGATCACGACATCATCTTCGAATTTGATCTGATGGTGCGGGTCGGAAAACTCAGCGACCTGCGGGACTATTTCACGGCCATCATGTCCAAGCGCACGCCGCCAACCTGGGACTTCGCCAAGGACCGCCAGCACTGGGTTCCCATGGACTGCACCGATGCAGGCTGGCCCATCAGGGAGGGGCTGCGCCTCACAACCTTGAAGGGATTGAAGCCTCGCATCGAAGGCCCCATCCATCCTTTCCGCGCCGAGACCGCACCCAAACTCCGGATCACAGGCACATGGAAAGGCCTGGCCGGCACGGGTCATGTGACCTGGAAGCAGCAGGGTAACGACAAGCCTGCTAATCCCCTGAGCGCTAGCTTTCCGATCCCACCGCAGGGCAAGGCCGCCACGGTGGAGGTGGATCTCGCCGCGCATCCGGAATATCAGGGGCTCATCACTCAATTCACCGTGTGGCTCGCGGATCAGCCTGCGGAGGGTGGCGAGGTGGTCGTTAGATCCATCGCCACGCTGCCGGCCAAACGCTAAATACACACAATGCCGTGTCAGGGGGGGGTGGTGACTACATGTTGAGTTCTTTGTCACCCTGTACTTAAATTTTCTAGGAATTTGGCTCGCCGTGTGTCGTTATGATGTGAAGCACGTTACAGTGTCGTTTTGCGCATTACCGCACCAACCACCCATTATGAAACTCCGCCCATCAATTGTCTCTTGGTTCGCCACCGCCGCTGTGGCCGCATCCATCGCCTATCCGCTCGCCCTGCACGCGGGAAATGAAATCGGTTTCATCGAGCGCTTTGCCCTCGCCGCTGACCGAGAAAAGGCGCTGGGTGAATTGGTGCCCGGTAGTGAGGATTACTATTTCTATCATTGCCTGCACTATCAGAGCAGCCGCAACCCGGCTAAATTCAATGAATTCATGGAGCAGTGGCGCAAGCGATTTCCGGACGAGAACGCCCGCCGCCGGATCATAGAAAACCGCCAGGCGCTGCTTGACTACGATGCGACGCCCCAACAGACATTGGATTATTTGAAGCGCCATCTCGGCGTGACCCACCATCACCAGCAGGAAGTTCGCGACCAAAAGCCGAACCTGCCAAGCACGCTGGAGCCCAAGCTGGTGAGCCGCGACGTGTTCGAACGCGAGGCCCTCACGCATGATCAGGCACTCGGTGGGTTGACACAAAACGCCCTTGAAATATTGGTGCGCAACAAGGCCGCTCTCACCCCCCAGCAACGCCGCGCTCTGCTATCTAAACTCCTACGCCCGGATGTGCCCAACCTGCCCGAACTGGTCATCGCCGACCTCAAAACGCCGGAATCGCGCGGATTCGGTGAATTCAATATCCATCGCGCCTTGTTGCCCGCTCAGCTCGACGCGCTCGCTCAGGCCATCCCGGCTCTGGCCACCAACTCGGATTTCGTGTACGCCCGCTTGCGCAAACTTGCCCCCTCCCAGGATGTCGATGTCGCCTTCGATCCCGCAGAACGCGAGGCGTGGTTGGACCGGCTGTGGGCCTACGCCAAGACGCTGCCCCCGGCCTTCAACTCGCTCAAGGCACAATTGCTTTATCAACGCCTCGATCACGACCGCATGAAAGGCGTGTATGACCCGGCCCGCTTTCTCGAATATATCAAACTGCCGCGCGGATTTGGTTATGTGAACCCGCAATGGATGGCAAAACTTGCGCAAGCCCATGACCCGCAGTGCGACTTGAATGCCGACCTCAGCGCCGCGTTGCTAGTTCACCGGCCAGTACCTAACGACGAGCCGCTCGTCCGCGAATACTTCCTCGCTCTCTTCGACCAAGCAGCCAAGGCCAATCCGGCGGCCCTTGGCGAAGGGATGCTTGCACCCTACACGAGTTATGTGTTGGATTCATGGCTCAAGCCGCTGCTGGCCGAAGCTCTCATCGTTGGTGGCCATGGTGATGCCGAGCGCTGGGCGTCGCTGCTCAATCCAAGTGCTTTCCAAGCGCTCAAGGAGCGGGTGGATATTGAGTTCCCGGCGACCAATCCGCCTCTGTTTCAACCCGGCGAGGCCGCCCAATTCGATGTGGTGCTCAAAAACACGCCCAAGCTCATCGTCAAAATCTATGAACTCAACGCACTTAACTTTTTTCTAACCCAAAAGCGCCAGCTCAACACCGATCTGAACCTTGATGGCCTGGTGGCTAACAGCGAACAGACCCACAGCATCGACGCCGGCCCTTTCAAGCGCACTCGTCAGACATTTAAATTTCCCGAACTCAAGGGGCGGCGCGGTGCCTGGATCATTGAGTTCATCGGCACCGGTCGCAGCAGCCGTGCCCTGTTGCGCGTCGGCCAATGGCAGGTTCTCCAACAAACCGGCCCGAGCGGCGATTTGTTGTTGGTGCTCGATGAGAAATGCCAACCGGTCAGGGATGCCGTGGTTTGGCTCGATGGCCGCAAGTACACCCGCGATGAAAAACTCGATCGCATCGTGGTGCCCTTCACCGCGCAACCGGGTCTGCGCCCACTCGTCGTGAGTGATCCGGCAGGCACTTTTGCCACACTCACCCAATTCGAGCATCACGCCGAGGACTACCGCCTTGACGCCCAGTTCCACATTGAGCGCGAGCAATTGCTCGCCAGGCGCGATGCCACCCTGGCGCTGCGCAGCACACTGATGCTAGGCGAGTCGCACCTCGACCCCGCGCTCATCACCGAGCCAAAACTCACGATCACCTCGACCACCCTAGACGGCATCGCCACCACCCGCGAGGTGAAAGACCTCAAGCTCAGCGCCGGCAGCGTGCTCACCCATACGCTCAACGTGCCCGAACGGCTCGCTCAACTCACCGTCACCCTAACCGGCCAAATAGAGGTCCTCAGTGCTCGTGGTGAAAAACGTGAACTCAGCGCCTCACATACCTGGTCGCTCAATGGCATCGATAAGACCGATGCCACCAACGATGGCCATCTGGCAAAATTTGCCGACAACTATGTGTTTGAATTGTTAGGAAAAAACGGCGAGCCGGTCGCTGACCAGCAGGTGGTCTTCAACTTTCGTCACCGCGGGTTTGCCAACCCGCGAAACGTGGCGCTCAAGTCCGATGACAAAGGCCGCATTGCCCTCGGCGCATTGCCCGGCATCGCCTGCGTTCTGGCGAAATCTCCCAACGGCCTCGAGTCAAATTGGGAACTCGATGACAACGAACGCACCTGGTCGTCCGAGTTGCATGCGGTAGCTGGTGAGGTGCTGCGAGTGCCTTGGATGGGTTCTCCAAGCGGGCTTTCCCTGCTTGAAATCAAGGCGGGTACCTTCACCGCGGATCACGCAGCGAAACTGGCCGTCAGGGAGGGTTTTATCGAAATTAGTGGACTCACACCTGGCGACTTCTCGTTGCGCTTGCGCGGCGAGGAACGTGATTTTTCCATAAAGGTGAGTGAGGGAAAACAGGTGGCCGGTTGGTTGCTAGGCAAACACCGCAACCTCGAACTCAAGAACACCGCGCCGCTCCAAATCACCGCCGTCACCACCCATAAGGACGTTCTAACCATCAAATTGGCCAACGCCAGCCTGTTCACCCGCGTGCATGTTGCCGCCTCGCGTTTTGAGCCGGGCAGGGGACTCTTCGTCGGGCTGGGTGGTTTTGCACGCTTTGGCGAGGCGTCCTGCTCGCCAGCCAAACAGCCAAACCTATTTGCCGCAGGCCGCCAGATAGGTGATGAATACCGCTATATCCTCGAACGCCGCTACGGCAAACTCTATCCGGGCAATATGCTCACCCGCCCGGGTTTACTGCTCAATCCTTGGGAAGTCCGCGATACCGGCCTCGACGAACTTGCCCTCAAAGGCATGCAACAGGCAGCGGCCACCGCTGGCGGGCGCGGTGAGCGCCGCGCTGCTGCCATGGCGGAAGGGCAGACTTCCCCAATCAATGCCGCCCCTGGTGGCGCAGCGGCCGACACCAACCTCGACTTCCTCGCCACCAGTGAACCGGCTATCTATAACTTGCTGCCCGACAAAGAAGGCGTCGTGCGTCTCGATCGCAAGGCGCTGGGCGACCGTCAACATGTACAGATATATGCCGAGGATTTGGCCAACGCGGCTTGGCAGTCGTTCGCTCTACCCGAGGTGCCGACCCCATTTGCCGATCAGCGACTAGCCCGCAACCTCGACCCGGCCAAACCCTTCACCCAACGCAAGGAGGTCAGTGTGCTGGAGCAAGGTAAGACACTCACACTCGCGGATATACTAACAAGCGAAATGGAAACCTACGATACTCTCGGCAGCGTCCACGCCTTGTTCACCACGCTCAGCGGGGATGCGACTCTGGCCAAGTTTGCATGGATCCTCCAATGGCCACAACTCAAGGATGATGAAAAACTCGCCAAGTATTCCGAGTTTGCCTGCCACGAGTTGAATTTCTTCCTCGCCCGCAAGGACGCCGTGTTTTTCGCCAAGGTCGTCAAACCCGCCTTAGTTAACAAAAAGGACAAAACCTTCATGGACGATTTCCTGCTAGGAAACGAGCTTGCCAGCTACCTTCTGCCAACCGCCTATGCGAGGTTGAATGTGGTCGAGCGATCCTTGCTAGGCCAGCGGCTGAAGGGCGAGGCGGCCAACGCCGCACGCAGCCTGCGCGAGCTTTGGGAATTGGTGCCGCCCAATCCCGGGCTGCAAGACCGCTTGTTCGAAACCGCACTGCGCGGTCGTGCTCTCGAAGCCGCAGCCGGCCAGCAAGGGTGGTCGGATGAGTTGAAGCGTCAGAAAGATAAGGAAACAGCCAATGCCATTACGACTTTTAGCGATCTCTCACTGGCCATGCGGCCAAGCGGTGCCGCCGCACCGGCAACGGCAGCTCCGGTACCGGTAGCCAAGTCCGCCGCCATGCGCATCGGCGGCAAGTTGAAAGACGGTCTGGCGCGG
>JBAXOP010000145.1:0-12534 GCA_037133195.1 Verrucomicrobiota bacterium
AGGTGGTGCTCATCGATACCGCCGGTCTGCGCCAAGCCGCCGACCACCTCGAAGCCGTCGGCATCCAACGCACCGAGCGCCAAGTCGAGACCGCAGATTTATTATTGGAAGTAGCCGACGCCAGTGTGCCGCGGCCACGCGCCATAGCATTACCGGCGACCGCTGCCACGCACATGCTGTTGCTAAACAAGAGCGATCTGGGCGAGCACGCGTCGTGGCACAGGGTGGCGGCGTTGCGGCTGTCATGCGCCGACGCCACGGGGTTTGCCGAGCTTTCGTTAGCCATCCGCGATGCCCTGCATTTCAGCGCAACCGAGTGGGGAGATCACGCCATCGCCATCAACACCCGTCATCAGGCGTGCCTGCAAACTGCCCGCCGGGCATTGCTCGCGGCGCTCGCCTTATTGGAAAACCCGTCCACCGATCCCGAACTCGCCGCCATCGACCTCCGCGATGCCCTCGATGCGCTCGGCGAAATCTCCGGACGCCTTGATACCGAAGACTTATTGGGGGAAATTTTCAGCCGTTTTTGTATCGGCAAATGAGTGCGGCGGACGCGTTTCCTGATTTAATAAACATGGCGTTTGAAGTCTGATCATTCACATATTTGGTAAAATGACGAAGGATAACTAGGAATGAACAAACGCCTTCGCAAACGTTGCCGCCGCGCCGTGCTCGTGCTGGTGGCCGGAATCATCGCGCTGGAACTCGCGCTGCGTCTCACTCCGCTGCCTGCGGCCCTCGGCTCCGCGCCACCTGCAAGCACTGAGTTTCTGGATCGTCACGGTCGGCCGCTGCGGACGTTGCTCGTCGATGAGCGCCGCTTCGCCCGCCAATGTGAACTAACGGATGTGGCGGCACCGCTCATCACCGCCACCCTCGGCGCCGAGGATGCCCGGTTCCGGTCGCACCCGGGGGTGGACCCGCTGGCGATTTGCCGTGCCGTGCGCGATGCGGTCCGGGGGATCGGGCCGGCGTCCGGGGCGTCCACCATCACCCAACAACTCATCAAACTGGCGCAACCGGTGCCACGCACGTTCGGCAACAAGGTGCGGGAGATGTGGCAGGCGCTTGCGCTCGAGCAGAAGTGGAGCAAAGACCGGATACTAACGGAATACCTCAACCGGCTGGATTACGGGGATTTGCAAACTGGCATTGCGTCCGCCAGTCGGCATTATCTCGGCAAACCGCCATCAGACCTGAGCGCCGCCGAATCCGCGCTGCTAGCCGCACTGCCCAACGCCCCGGCCCGCCTCAACCCTCACGAGCATTTCGCCGCAGCCCGCACCCGCCAACTGTGGGTGCTCGAGCGCATGCTCGCCTGCCGCCACCTCGATGCCGCCGCCTACACCCGCGCCTGCGACGAACCGATCCGCCTCCAGCCGCGTGCCCATGAGTTTGAGGCCCCACATTTCGTAAATCTGCTGCTCACACGCCGCGGATTGATCCCGCCCGATGGCGGGCCTGTAAACACCACCCTCGACCTCGACCTGAACCATTTCGCCGAACGCACACTCGCCGAAAATCTTGAAAAACTCACCGATAAACACGCCACCAGCGGTGCCGTCGTGGTCATCGACAACCACAGCGGCGATGTGCTCGCTCTAGCCGGTTCGGGCGAAACCAACGGTGCTTGGATGCCGCGTTCGTCCGGATCGACCCTCAAGCCATTCACATATCTGCTAGCCATGGAACACGGCGCACAGCCATCCACCGTCGTGGCCGATGTGCCGACGACCTTTGCCACGCCCACCGGCAATTACCAGCCTAACAACTACAACCACCGCTTCCACGGCCCGGTCAGCCTGCGTTTTGCGCTGGGCAATTCGCTCAACGTGGCCGCCATCCGCGTGCTCGAACTCGCGGGCGGCCCGCCATCCCTGCATCGGGCACTGCGCGACGTGGGCATCACCACGCTCAGCCATCCGGCGGATTATTATGGACTGGGTCTCACGCTGGGCAACGGCGAGGTGCGTTTGCTAGAACTGGCCAATGCCTTCGCCACCCTCGGCCGGCTCGGCGAGTATCGGCCCTATCGGTTGCTCACGAACCGGGCGACAGGCGTCGAGCCCAATACACTTCGTTTAATTGACACGGGAAAGGAAAGGAAGAATAGCGGCGGGCAGGATGCCCGCGCCACTGTGGCCCGGGCATCCTGCCCGGAGTCGTCTTTTACCAAGCCTGCTGCTAAACAAACAGTATTGGACGTCCAGCCTGTTAGGGAAGGCCGCCGTGTTTTCGATGCCGGTGCTGCTTACCTGCTCGCCGACATGCTCTCGGACAATGCGGCGCGCGCCGCCGCCTTCGGGCTTGGTTCGTGGCTGAGCTTCGATTTTCCTGTTGCCTGCAAGACGGGGACCAGTTCGGATTACCGCGACAACTGGACCGTTGGCTACACGCCCGAGTTCACGGTAGCAGTGTGGGTAGGCAATCCCGACGGCACCCCCATGCGCGACATCACCGGGGTGACCGGTGCCGCCCCTGTCATGCACGCCCTCGTCGAACACCTCCACACGCGCTTCGGCACCTCATGGTTCGCACAGCCCCAGCAAATCGCCTCCTTCATGATAGATCCACTAACAGGTCGGCTCATGCCTGCCGGCCGGCCCGGCGGCATCGACGAGAAATGCCTGCAAGCACCCGAGTCGGCGCGTTGCGACGATTATGACGTTGGCGGGCGGGTGCGCTTAGCGGCCGAGTACGGTCCCTGGCTTGCGAGTTCCCAGAACTCTCTGGGCAGCCTCGTCACTCTCGCCTCTTCCGCCCCGCAACTGCGCATCCTCCAGCCCGCTCCCGGCAGTATCTATTACCTCGACGCCGATCTTCCGCCAGACAGCCAGTGGATTGCATTGCGTGCCGAAGCAGGTGGCGAAGTGCGGTGGACATGCCCCTCGCTTCCCTTCAAAACCAGCTCCGCCGGCCCCGCCATGCTTATCCGAGAGGGCCGCCACGTCATCCTCGCCGCCGATGCCGCCACGGGGGCCCAGGCCACCACTTGGATCGAGGTGAAGGCATGGTGACGCACCCCCCCCTCACTCCACCGCGTCCAGATTGGCCGGGATATTTCTTGAGCCGGGCAGCTGATTAGGCCGCAACATGTTCTTTTGTTTCTCGCGCTCGCCGGCGTTGCGCACGACGGGGATCGGTTGGCCGCTATTGAGATCCAAACCGGTGACATACATGGCGGTGGAAGCCGTCATGGGCAGGGGGATAAAATCCTGGACTTGTTGGAGATTCCAGCGTTCCTGTCTGAGGAAATCAGCGACCACGCCCATTTCCTTGTCGGTGCATCCTGGGAAGCTGGAGATGAAATAGGGCACGAGATATTGTTGTTTGCCCACGGCCGCACTGAGTTCGGAAAATTTAGCCATGAATGCGGGAAAATCTGCGGCAGGCTTTCGCATCCGCCGCAACACGTCGCCATGCAGGTGTTCCGGCGCGACTTTCATGTGGCCGGACACATGATGATGCACCAATTCGCGCAGATACTCCGGCGTGCGCAACGCCACATCCATCCGTATCCCGCTTTGCACAAACACATGCTTCACCCCGGGCACAAGCCGCGCCCCGCGCAATATCTCAAGCCCTGGCTTTTCATTGATCTCAAAATGCGGACATATTCCCGGCCACAGACAACTCGGCCGGTGACACTCCCGGCACGCTTCCACATGACCGTTTCTAGCAGCATATAAGTTAGCCGTCGGCCCGCCTAGGTCAGACACCGTGCCGCTGAATGATGCCTGCTCGGCCAACCGCCGCACCTCCTCAAGTACCGAGGCCACGCTCCGGCTAGATAGAAATTTCCCTTGGTGCAAGCCCAGCCCGCAGAACGTGCAGCCCCCGGCGCAGCCCCGCGAGACAATCACCGAATCCTTGATGGTCGCAAAGCCCGGCACCGGATCCTGATAGGAAAAATGCGGCGCCCGCTGAAACGGATAGGCATATAAAGCATCCAGCTCCGGCCCGTCCACCGGCAGCGCCGGCGGCTCCATGACCACTGCCCGCGAGCCGTGCATCTGCACCAGGCGCTTGCCGCAATACGGGGATTGCTGGGCTTCAGTCACTTTTGTGAGAGGCAGCAACAACCGTACATCCGCTTGCAGGTCCTCCCATGATGGCAACACAATGCAGCCGGAAAAATCCGCCGCCGCGCTTGCCTTCGCACCTAACAGAACAGCGGTACCCGCGATACCACTCAAGTCCCCTGCCCCGTCGCGCAAGCGCCTAGCGACTTCCCGCACCGCGCGTTCGCCCATGCCGTACACCAGCAGATCCGCCTTCGAGTCGGTTAGGATAGACGGCCGCAATTTATCTTCCCAATAGTCGTAGTGGGCGACCCGCCGCATGCTTGCCTCGATTCCGCCGAGCACCACCGGCACGCCGGGAAACGCCCGCCGTGCCAGTTGGGCATAGACCACTGCCGCGTGGTTAGGCCGGCGGCCCGGCACTCCGCCGGCGCTATAGACATCGAGTTTACGCTTGTGTCTGGCGACCGTGTAATTGGATACCATTGAATCGAGATTGCCCGCCGTAACTCCGACAAATAAACGCGGAGCCCCCATCACCATGACGGCCTCCAAGTTTTTCCAATCCGGTTGGGCGACGATGCCCACCCGCAAGCCATCAGCCTCGAGCACGCGTCCGATCAATGCCGCACCAAACGACGGATGATCCACGTAGGCGTCGCCAGTGATGAGCAACACATCGAGTTCGCGCCAGCCCAGCACGTCCATCTCGGCACGCGACATCGGCAAAAATGCCCCGGCCTCCAGCGGCTTGACTATGGGTTTGCGTGCCATCGGATCAATGCGTGGGTCCGCGGCTCATCCTATCCAGGCTCACGCCAAGTCGCGCACCTGCACCTGTGCCCACCAACTCTTGAAGGTGTCCACAAATACCTGGTGTTGCGGATGAACCTGATAGGCATCCTGCTCCGCCACGCTGGCAAACTGCATCGTCAACGCGTAATCCCATGACTGGTCGATGACCGGCCGCGGCATCACCGCCGCGGGCACCGCCCAGCGACCGCCGCCCACCAGCGCAATGTCAAACAGCGACGCGAGCCCTTGTTCAAACACCGCTCGGTCCGCCGCACTCTTGCATTCGTCCTTCAGCCAAAAATACACATGATGTTCCATGCCCGGAGGCTCACCTATCCCTGCCCCGTCCGCAAGCCCATTTCCCAGTGGATTTCATCCCAGTGGATTTCATTTGTCGCCGGCGGATTCCGCCCTATGCTCGGCCAGCCATGCCACGCTTCCGCGCCATCCTTTTGCCGCTCGTCCTCGCCGGTTCCGCCCTTGCCGCGGATAAACCGGCCCTGCCATCCGATGTCTATAAATCCGTGCTGCGCATCGAGGTGGCCACCCAAACGCCCGACTATCGCACACCGTGGAACGCCGGGCGCTTCAGTGGTGCCATCGGCACCGGCTTCATCATCGGCCATAACCGCATCCTCACCAACGCCCACGTCGTCTCCAACGCCAGCCGCATCCTCATCAATATCTACGGTAGCCCAAAAAAATACCCCGCCAAGGTCGAATTCATCGCCCACGATTGCGATCTGGCCTTACTCTCAGTGGAAAATTTCACCGATTTTGCGGCGTTTCCGGCGTTCGAGTTTGATGACGTTCCCGCGCTCGAGAGCCAGGTACGCGTCATTGGCTATCCGATCGGTGGCGAGCGCCTGTCGGTCACCCGCGGGGTGGTTTCGCGGATTGACTTCCAACCTTATGCGCACTCACGGGCCGATTCCCATCTCATCGTGCAAATTGACGCTGCGATCAATCCTGGCAACTCCGGCGGCCCGTGCATCCAAGATGGCAAGATTGTCGGGGTCGCTTTCCAAGGCTTGCGCCAAGCTGACAATACCGGCTATATCATTCCTACGCCCGTGGTGAAACGTTTCCTCAAAGACATCGATGACGGCTCCTACGATCACTACGCCGAATTAGGCTGCTCCGAATTTCCGCTCTTCAATCCCGCCATGCGCAAGGCCCTCGGCCGCCCCGATGATAACCAAGGCGTTCTCGTCACCGACGTCATCGCCACCAGCTCCGCCGATGGCCGCCTCCTGCCAGGGGATATCCTCATGTCCATCGAAGGCCTGCCTATCGATAGCTCCGGCATGGTCGTCATCGCTGGCGAAAACGTCAATTTCCACGAAATCATCGAACGCAAATTTGTCGGCGACAAAATTGCCCTGCGACTCCTGCGCAAGGGTGAGTGGCAGGACGTGCAAATCGACCTCAAACCCCTCCAGTGGTCGCGCATGTTCGCCATCGCTTATGAAAGCAAACCCCGCTACATCGTCTGTGCCGGCTTGGTTTTCCAACCCCTCGATACCAACCTGTTCACCAGCCAGAAGTTCGACGACGTCAACGTCCGCCGCCTCTACACCAACTACGTCAACAAGGGCATTTTCCAACAACGCGAGGACATCGTGGTGCTCACCCGAATTGAAAGCGATCCGGTCACCAGCCAGCTGGACGGGTTTGCGGGTTGCGCGGTGGACACCATCAACGGCGTAAGCGTGCGCGACCTCGCCCATGCCTATGAACTCCTCTATCCAGCAGACCCGCCAGAGTTTCTGGTCATCCAATTGTTCGGCTCCAACCGGCCGCTGGTCATCCCCTCGGACAAGGTCAAGGACGCCAACGCCCGCGTCCAAAAAGCCGGCGGCATCGACCACCTTTTCAATCTTAAATCCTAACATGCCACGCGTCGGCATCGCCCTCGGCTCCAACCTGGGTCCGCGCTTGGCCAACTTGCAAGCCGCCCGCGAGGCGCTGCGCCACCTCGCCCGCCCGGGTGCAGAGTTGCTACAGGCCCCGATCTATCAAACCGCGCCGCTCGCCTGCCCGGCCGGCTCTCCGGACTTTTTCAACACGGTCGTGGAAATCGACTACGACGGCAGCGCCGGGGAATTGCTCCTGCACACCCAGGCTATCGAGAAAACCCACGGCCGCACCCGCAGCAGCACCCGCCACGCCCCGCGCTCCATCGA
The DNA here is from genome assembly GCA_037133195.1 of Verrucomicrobiota bacterium. Lineage (GTDB taxonomy): Bacteria > Verrucomicrobiota > Verrucomicrobiia > Verrucomicrobiales > Akkermansiaceae > Luteolibacter. The sequence goes on from JBAXOP010000145.1 coordinate 7,007, forward strand.
TATCGACTTGCTCTACTTCGGCGATGCCACCCATGCCGGCGACGGCTTGGACATCCCCCACCCGCGCCTCACCCAACGCCGCTTCGTTCTCCAACCTCTTGCTGATATCCGCCCCGAACTTATCCTACCCGGCCATTCTCTAACTATCGCAACGCACCTCGCCGGGCTTACTTCCGCTGAACCCGTACCTGAACTCGTCCAGAGCGAGTGGTAGGGGTGGACCCATCTCTGCCCGCCGGCTCATTGGCTAACGGACGTGCCGCCCAATACCCTCAAGGTGTGGCGTGTCCCGCCACCATTGGCCCATGCGCAGAGCTAGACCAACCGCCCGGCGGCCTTTTCCTGCACATCTCATGGGCAAATGTGGGCAAGATGCACAATGCTGGCAGGTTTGTTAAAGCAGTGGCAGACTGAAGAAGAGGCGGCGGGCAGGATGCCCGCGCCACGTGGACCGGGCATCCTGCCCGGATCCTTCTGTAACGAAAGCATGCGCTAACCTGAAAGTATTGGGCAAGATGCCCACTCTCCTTGAGGCCCGGCCGACTGCCCGTGTGTGAATGATTAGAACGTCCCCGGCACCGCTCCACGCTTGCATTGTCCCGGGTTATCGCCCATTCTAAACGCAGCCATGCACATAAAACCACTCCCGCTTCTGTTAGCCATGATGCCTTTACTTGGCATCGTCACCGCCACCGCCGCTAGCAAACCGAACATTCTGATGATCGTCGCCGATGACATGGGTTACGGCGACGTCGGTTTCCAGGGCTGCAAGGACATACCCACCCCACATCTCGACGGGCTTGCCGCGGCAGGCGTGCGCTTCACCAATGGTTACGTCAGCGGCCCGTATTGCTCGCCGACACGGGCCGGTTTGATGACCGGCCGCTACCAACAGCGCTTCGGCCATGAATTCAATGTGAACGGCGGCAACGATGGCTTGCCGCTGAGCGAAACGACCCTCGCCTCACGCCTCAAGGCTGGCGGCTACGTCACCGGTTTGGTCGGCAAATGGCACCTTGGCGGCTTGCCGACGATGCGCCCGCAACACCGTGGCTTTGATGAGTTTTTTGGGTTTATAGGTGGCCAGCACAGTTATACCGACCCTGCGGCGATTCTGCGCGGCAATGAACAAGTGAAGGAATTAGACTACACCACCGACGCGTTCGGACGCGAAGCCCAAGCCTTCATCGAACACCATAAAAGCCAGCCGTGGTTCCTCTATCTCGCCTTCAATGCCGTTCACACACCGTTGCAGGCCACCCCCGAGCGCTTGGCTAAATTTTCCAACATATCCGACCCACGCCGCCGCACCTACGCCGCCATGTTGCTAGCCATGGACGATGCCATCGGCGGAGTCCGTAAAAAATTGCTAGAGACAGGGCAGGAGGAAAACACGCTGGTATTTTTCATCAGTGATAACGGCGGCCCGACGATGAAAGGCACCACCATCAACGGTTCCAGCAACCTCCCACTGCGCGGATCCAAACGCACGACTCTGGAAGGCGGCATCCGCGTGCCTTTCCTCGTATCATGGAAAGGCACGCTCACACCCGGCGTGTTTACCCAACCGGCGATCCAACTCGACCTCACCGCCACCGCCCTCGCCGCCGCCGGATTGCCTATCCAACCGGAATGGAAACTCGATGGCGTGGACCTGCTGCCTTTCCTCACCGGCAAGTCAACCGCCGCCCCACACACCGCTCTCTACTGGCGCCTCGGCCGCCAAATGGCTATCCGCATGGGCGACTTCAAACTCGTGCGCTATGACCAAAACGCCGATACCCTCACCGGCCGCGACCAACCCGCCACCCCTCCTCGCCTCTATAACCTCGCCAGCGACCCCGGCGAAACCCATGACCTGGCAGCCAGCCAACCGGACCAATTGCAAGCACTCCAAACCAAGTGGGACGCTTGGAGCGCCACGCTCGCCAAACCTCTCTGGGGCGGCGGTATTCTCGACGATAACGACGGCCCCGAACCCGGCGCTCCACGCAAGCAACGATCCTCCACCCATGCGCCATGACCCATGCGTCAGACCCAAGACGCAAGACATGAAGACGCAAGACTTAACAAGAACTCAAGGCCCTCCCCATTGCCATTCCCGTATGGAAATTCCCTATCTTTTGTTAGCCATAATACCTTTGCTAGGCATCACCTCCGCCGCCGAGGCCCCACCAAAAAAACCTAACGTCGTCGTCATCGTCGCCGATGATATGGGCTATTCCGACCTCGGGTGCTACGGCAGCGAAATCCACACGCCTAACCTCGACCGGCTAGCCAGCAACGGCCTGCGCTTCACCGAATTCTATAACACCGGTCGCTGCTGGCCATCACGGGCGGCTATCCTAACAGGTTACTACGCCCAGCAAGTGCGCCGCGATTCCCTGCCCGGCATCAAAAGCGGCAACAACGGCACCCGCCCCGCATGGGCCCGCCTGCTACCCGATATGCTGCGCCCGCTCGGCTACCGGTCCTATCATTCCGGCAAGTGGCATGTGGACGGCCAACCGCTTAAAAACGGTTTTGATCATTCGTATTCACTCAACGACCACGATCGCTATTTCAACCCGAAAGCCCACACGCTCGACGATAAGCCATTGCCGCCGGTCAAGCCCGGCGACGGCTATTATTCGAGCACCGCCATCGCCCAGCACGCCATCGACATGCTAGCCGGCCACCAGGCCGATCACCGTGACGAGCCGTTCTTCCTCTATCTGGCATTCACCTCTCCACACTTTCCCCTCCACGCCCTGCCCGAGGACATCGCCGTCTATCGCCAGCGCTATCTGGCTGGCTGGGATGTATTGCGCCAGGAGCGCTACACCCGCATGAAACAACTCGGTCTGCTAGATTGCGCCCTCTCCAAACTCGATCCCACAGTCTGGCCTAACTATAACCTGTCGCTCGCCGAACAACACGCCAAAATCGGCCCGGGAGAGGTCGGCCGCGCCGATTCATGGGATAGCCTAACCGACGATCAACGCGCCTTCCAGCCCGTCAAGATGGCGATTCATGCGGCGATGATTCACCGCATGGACATCGAGATTGGGCGCGTCATCACCCAACTCAAGGCCGCCGGAAAATTCGATGATACCTTGATATTTTTTGTTTCAGACAATGGTGCCAGTGCCGAGGAAATCATCCGTGGCGACGGCCACGACCCAAGCGCCCCGGCCGGCTCAGCCAAAACATTTCTCGGTCTCGGTCCCGCATGGTCCACCGCCTCCAACACGCCGCTGCGCCTGCAAAAGTCTTGGGTCCACGAGGGCGGCATCTCCACGCCACTGATCGTCCATTGGCCTAACGGATTTGCCGCACGCGGCGAACTGCGCCACAACCCGGGCCACTTGATCGATCTCGCCCCCACTATTCTGCAACTCGCCGGCGGTCAATGGCCCGCCACCGTCGCCGGCCACCCGGTGCCTGCTCCGCCCGGCAAAAGCTTGCTGCCGGTGTTTGCCAAGGATGGCTCGGTTAGTCACGAGTATTTATGGTGGTACCACGACGGCAACCGTGCCATCCGCCTCGGCGATTGGAAATTGGTTGCCGATCACGACAAACCCTGGGAATTGTTCGATCTCCACGCCGACCGCTCAGAAACCCACAATCTAGCTACCGAGCAACCCGCACGCGCCACCCAACTCCAAGAGGCTTGGACCCAACGCTTTAACGAATTCCGCGCCCTCGCCACCCAGCCCGACTGAGTTTCATGATATTGGCGATTGAATCATCCTGTGACGAAACAGCCGTGGCGATTGTGCGCGGCGAACCCGGTCATGCCGCCACAGTGCTCGCCTCGGTGGTCGTCTCGCAAATCGACCTGCACCGGCAATTCGGCGGCGTGGTGCCCGAACTTGCCTCGCGCAACCATTCGCTGCATTTGCATGCGCTCGTCCAGCAAGCCTTACAGCAGGCCGCCGTGAAGGTGGGAGATATCGATGCATTCGCGGCGACCACCGGTCCCGGCTTGGCGTCGTCGCTGCTCATCGGCAGCACTGCTGCCAAGGCGATGGCCTGTGCGACGCGGCGGCCGTTTCTGGGCATCAACCATTTGGAAGGGCACCTGCTATCGCCGTTTATTGGGGTGACCCAAGTGCCGCCGCATGTGGCGTTGATTGTGTCCGGTGGTCATACATTATTGTTAGACACAGCCAGTGCCGGCCACTACAAAAAACTAGGCGGTACCCGGGACGACGCTGCGGGCGAGGCGTTCGACAAGGTGGGTAAAATGTTAGGTCTGCCCTATCCTGGGGGGCCGGAGATAGAGATGTGCGCCCGCGGCGGCAACCCGGAGGCGTACGCATTTCCACGCTCGATGCTGCACGACGGCCACCTGGATTTTTCGTTTTCCGGGATAAAAACCGCAGTGCTCTACACGTTGCAGCGGGAGGTCGGCCAGATAAGTGTGGCCGATGTAGCGGCCTCGTTCCAACAAGCAGTCATTGATATTCTAGTTGCCAAAACCCTCACCGCAGCCCAACGCTGCGACCGCCGGACAATCGCTCTTTCCGGCGGGGTGAGTCTCAACCAAGCGTTACGCGGGGCATTCGCGCAAGCCTGCGAGCGGGCCGGTTTGGAGTTGGTTCTGGCCGCGCCGTGCTTATGTACGGACAACGCGGCGATGATTGGTTTTGCGGCGCTGCTGAGGCATTTGGCTGGTGAGAGTTCGCCGCTGGACGGGGACATCCACCCGCATTTGCCGCTGCTGTGAGCCGCGCGTGCCTCTTCTGCAGGGAACTGGCTTATTTTTCAGGGACAGAGAAATAGTCGCCATGGCTGTAGGGAGCGACAACCTTACTGTCGTCCTGCGGAAGGACCGACCCTGATCCGAACCTTTGGCGCTCATTCATGGGGCCGCCCACAGGAAATCGTGAAATGATCTATCCGCGCCTGATACAGCCAATCGTTAGTTACCGGTAAGTATTCCGTTGACCTTGAGCAACGACTTCGCCTCATCAATGCGCCGTTTCAGATCTTCAGCTTTGAGCGCGTTGACCAACTGGCCGTGCTCTCCTCGATCGATGACTCCTGCGGTTTTGGGTTTTTCACCCAAGTAGATTTCAAACATATCGGCCAGCGACCCCGAGTCGTTGCGCTGAGCCGCAATGGGAACCCCGGCGGACTTGAGGTTCTCCATCGGATTTCTGTAGCGGATACTCCATGTTGCTCTGTCCGGCCAGCAGGGTGATACGATATAACGTTTTCATTTTTTCAACTGCTTATTCAGCAACCTTGAGCCGTACGAAGGTCTGGGGATTGATAGACGGAATGACGACGGCCACATGATCAGAGACGCTGCCAAGCGTCACCGTAACCGCTCCTGAATTGTTTGCCGTCACCAGGATGTCAGTCCAATTTTTCATATCACTGCTGTATTGCACGACCTGGGTGGTGGCGGGTGGCAACGACGCGCGATTGCGGTCATATTCAAACAGCCATTGGCCACTGACGGATTTGAGGGTCGGCAGCTTGGACTGCGAGGCCACCATCGGGGCACTGCCTAGCACAAATTCCATTAGATTGGTGAT
>JBAXOP010000146.1:0-12500 GCA_037133195.1 Verrucomicrobiota bacterium
GGTCCAATGGCCGACGTATGTATGAGCGACGCCGAAGGGGACGCCGAGTTTTTGTGAGGTGCGGACGAGTTCGGCGGCTTCCTTGAGGTTGAGGCATAGTGGCTTCTCGCAGAAAACCGCGATGCCGGCTTTCATCGCTTTCATCGCCGGATCATAGTGCACAAAGTTGGGCGTGACGATGAGGATGTAGTCGAGTTTTTCGGCGGCGGGAGCCGTTGCGTTAGCCGCGATCATCTCGTCGTAGGAACCGTAGCCCTTGATTGGATAGGGCCAGTTGGCGGCCTCTTCCAGCGCGACTTTGGGATCCGGAAACAGTGCCCCGGCGATAATCCGGCGGGTGCCATCCATATGAATGGCCTTTTGATGTGGATGCACGATGAAGGCACCTTTGCCTCCTCCGACGAGACCGACATTGAGTGGTTTGTTTGACATGGTAATGTGGGGTTGGTGTTGTTTTAGTTAGGTGAGATCAGTTGAAAACGGCCAGTAATGGCCGGTGATCGGAAGCGGCGTGCCACTCCGGGTCGTCAATAATGCGGGAAGTTTTGAAGTCCACCTCATGCTTGACGCCCAAGGTGACGGTGATGAAGTCGAAACGCGAGTAGATATCGCGCAATTCCCAGAAATGTGTCCAGCGCTCGCCATGTTGGTCTTGCACAGGCAGGGCGGTAAGGAAGCCCGCCTCGCCAAAGTTACCGGTGATGAGTTTGAGCGCCGCGCTGCCGCGGGTATCGTTGAAATCGCCATAGACGACCAAGTGGGCGTCGGGCTCGGCGGCGAGGATGGTATCGACGTGTTGGCGCAGCAGTCTGGCTTCACAGAGGCGGATGGCGTCCTGATCGCCATCGGCCACTTCGCGTTTACTTTTAAGATGGACGCCGAGCCAGCGATAGGTTTTGTCGTGGACTTGGATGGAGGCATCGAGGATACCGCGACTCATGGTGTAGGCGTTGCCATTGAGTTTGAAATCGAGTTGTGCGGGCGTGGCGGTGTGGGTGATAGGGAAACGCGAGAGCAACGCGAGGTGGCGTACCGGGTCGCCGCCGCCGGTGTAATACGCATGGGGCAAGGCGACGCCGCCGGCGAGTAGTGCGGCCTGCAGTTCTGCCAGATCCTCGCGGCTGCCGATTTCGCACACTCCGAGCACATCGGGTGCCTGCCGGATGAGCAATTGGACCAGAGCTTGCTTTTCCGCGGCGGGCTTAGAAATGCCTTTCGTTTGCGTGTGATTGATGCTGCGCTCCATGGTTAGCCAATTGTTCAGGTTGTAGGCAATGAATCGCAGCCCGGGCGCGGCTGGGTCGCTAGTTACAGGATATTTTTGGGTGGTGGAGGGGCGGCTTGAGGTAGATGGGGTGGATTCGACTGGTGGATTCCACGTTGGTGAGGGGTGTTTTTTGCCGCAGGCAGAGGTGGTGAGCAGGGCGAGAACACAAGCCAGAGCCGCGAAGAAAGCATGGGACGGCGTGCGGGACGGGCGGACCGCAGCCCGCGCTCCCGCGGGGATTTCAGGCATTCCAAGGGGTCCCATGGCAGAGTGTTGGCTAACGCAAAAGCGCGATGATAGGCCAGAGGGCCTATCATGCAAATGAAATCTCATGTGGCATGGGAATTTTTCATGACTTTCACCGGGGGCCTAAATCCATCATGGGGAGTCGCGGCCACCTGCGCTCCGTAGGCTTCTGGCGGAGCAGATGTTGGGGAAAGATGGGGCGGCGCTCGGACGTATCCGGGGCATGCCACTGTCTGCCCACCCGACGCCACCACCCAAGACCGACATTGCCGCAATGGAGCCTTTCGTCGGGCTCGGATTGGAGCGCATTTTTGTGGTGACCAACGCGAGCCAAGCGCGTCACGCCGCGGAAGAACTCATGCTGGCAGAAACCGTGGGCTTCGATACGGAGTCGAAGCCTACTTTTCGGAAAGGCGAGAAATCCGAGGGACCGCATGTGCTCCAATTCTCTACTTTAGACAAGGCCTTCATTTTCCAAGCTTGTTTCGGCGATACCCACCCGGTCATTATCGAGTTACTGCGTTCCACTGCGCTGGTAAAGATTGGTTTTGGTTTGAGCGGAGATTTGCGGCAGATCGCCGACCGCTTTGGCCTGCGCCCGGCGGCCATCGTCGATCTGGACCGTTCATTTAAAAAGCTTGGCTACCGCAATGCCGTCGGTGCGAAGTCCGCCATTGCCATACTGTTTAAGCGCAAATTGCTAAAATCCAAATCGGTGACCACCTCCAATTGGGCCGCGCGGGACTTGAGCGAGCGCCAGTTGCTATATGCAGCCAATGACGCCTACGCTGCCATCCAGGTCCACCACGCGTTGCAGGAGGGTTAGTCTTCGACGATCACGCGGAAGCCGACGTTTGAGACTTTTTGCCAGGCCGGATAGGCTTGGCGGAAGCCGGAGCGGGCATGCACCGGCCGGTCATACCACGAGCCGCCGCGCACGGATTTTTTGGCCGCCGGCTTAGGAGTGGGCGCGTCTGCTGCGGCTTGATACGGGTATGGCAGATAGGTGCTGCGCGTCCACTCGGCGACGTTGCCGGCCATGTCCTTGAGGCCCCAAGGATTCGCTTGATAGTGGCCGCAGGGTGCCAGATGCAGGACTCCGTCATTAAAGCGTGTGTCTTTGGGAACAAAATCCACGTCCTTGCCGGGTTTTTTGATAGGCTGTGGATCCACGCCACTAACCGCGAGTTTTTTGAGTGATACATCGCCGAGGTTGGCGAGCTGTGAGAAGTCGGTATCCAAATCACCGTACCACAGCGGGGTGGTGCTGCCGGCGCGGGCGGCCCATTCCCATTGGGCTTCGGTGGGCAGAGTGACATTTTTGCCGCTGCGTTGGGAGAGCCAGCGGCAGAAGTCCATGGCCTCGTTCCAAGTCACGCGGATGACGGGTAGCTCGGGGAAATCCATCAGATAGCCAGGCTTCACCTGATCCTTGTAGTGCATGTCATAGTAGCCGTTGGCATGTTGGGCGTTGAACTGTTGGTACTGTTCTAACGATATTTCGGTGGTTGCCATCCAGAATGGCTTGCGGATGGCGACTTTGGACACTGGATATTCGTCGGGATAGCCGTCGGTATCGCCCATGGCGAACTCGCCCGCCGGGATACGTTTGAGTTCTAACATCAAGCCATCGCCCAGATCGAGTTTGGTTTCCGTCGCGCCCAGGGATTTCTGCATTTGGGCCGCTTGATCGGCAGAAAATGGCCACTTCGCCACGGCGGGCATGGGTGGCTTGGGCGGCATCGGCGCCGGTTGGATAAATTTCTCGGTTTTCACATAAGGATTGGGGATAGCTTCGATATCCTCGTCAATGGCGGCGTATTGATTAAGCATATCATGGCGGCGTTGTTCGAAATCCTTGGGAATGCGACCGACCTCGCTCCAAGTGCCCAAGGCCGGCACATTCAGATCGATCCAAGTGATGAGGCGGTCCCATGCCTCGGCATCCAGCTTCACGTTATAGTGGCCTTTTTGGAGTATCTGGATCAAGTCGCTGGTATCTGCATGAAACTCCAACGGCATGAGTGTTTGATAATCGCCTTCGGGGCCATTACGCCGCACATACGGATGCAATGCGTTATATGACTTGGGAAAATGACCGCTGGCGTCATCGAAGCGCGGCCGCTCCGGGTGTTTGTCGTCGTGGCAACCGACGCAATACTTATCTAACACCGGTTGAACTTCGCGGATAAAACTGAATCCGCGGGTCGGACCATGCCAGGGCTGTAGCTTGGCGACTGGCAGTTGCGCCGCTTGGGTGAGCTTCGGGGCGGTGCCGCCGCTATTTTGCTCGTCGTGGCAACCGACGCAGGAGACGTGCTCGCCGGGCATGCCGACCATCCAACTGCGTTTGAGTTGCAGCGCCTTGCCCTCGGCATCTAGCGGTTGCAACGAGACCGGGGTGTTGGCCGGAATCTCGAAATAACTCGAGCCGTCGGGCTGGACCGGTACCGTGCCTAACAACCGGCGCACGTCCCACGGTCCTTCCATCCCGATGCAGTAATGGCCGCCCATGTTGCGGTAGGAATATTCGTATTGATAGACACGCAACGATTTGACGGTGCCGCGCGGCACGCCCGGCAGGCCGCGCCCGGTGTAGATATCCTGGATGGACACGGTGGCGGTCTTCTCCGCGAGATTCACTTTGTCGGGGATAACCGGTGGGGCGGGCGTTTTGCGCAGCGGGATGGGCTCGAGGAATGCGTAGCCGGGTTCTTCACGCAACAGCACCCGGTTGTCGAACACATCCACCAGATAGATACCCCAGTTGGCATTGCTGCGGGGTTGGCTGGCCACTAGGAAATACTTGTCGGCGATGGGCAACGGATGGAGCGACTTAGGCCAGAAGTCGCCGGCGAGCTGGTCTTGGATTTTGTCTTCGACGGGTTTGCCGTAGCCGGGGATGGTTTGCACCGCGCCGGAGTTTTCCTGGCGTCCGCTGGTTAGATCAAACAACACCATTTCACCCATACGTGGGGCACCGTGGTGACCGGAGACGATGCCGACGAATTTGCCTGTTTGGCCGGGGAGCGGTTTGGCGTAGAATGTGCTGTTAGGCCAATAGCTATTACTGCCATAGTACTCAATTTGATTGGTTCCGTCTGGGTTCATGGACATCAGCACGCGGCTGAAGTAATGCGCTGAATCGGTGTATTCCCAGCGCAGGAAAAGCACCCGCCCGTCTGGCATGAGCGTCGGGTACCAATCGTTGTCTTGCTCGAAGCACAGGCGGCGGACGGATTTTCGGTCGGCACTCAGCAGGTGCAAATTGGCCACGGAATCCTTTCCGCCGACGCAAGGTACGCCGACAAATGACGAGGTGGAATCGAAGAGGATGCGTCCGTCCGGGAGATAGATACCGTTGTAGTTATCGATATCCGGGTCCTTGTCCGGGGTGACGATCGTGGGGGTGGCATCACCTATTTTCAACTCGAAAACCTGCCAGCAGTTGTTATTTCCGATTGAGGAAAATAGCAGGCGATCGGCATTGAAATGTAGGTTAATATCACCAACAAACCAGGGCTCAGCCGGTTTGTACACCGTGGTGGGGGCGGCATTGCCTTTGACCTCGAAGCGCACCAGTTCGTTATCGATGCGCGGTTTAATGCTGGAATTGCCCTGCCAATTTTGTGGCAGGCCGAGGTTTTTGCGTTCGCGGCGCACGGCGAGGATTTCGTTGAAGTCGATGCAGGGGTTGGCGGTCACCAGTGCCTGGCGTTGGAGGGCATCGAAACGTGCCTGCCAAGCGGCGGTTTTGTTAGCGTCTGTGTCGAGTGTGGCATACTCGGTTTCGAGTGTGCTGAGTTGTTCGAGGAAGGACTTGGCGGACGGGTACTTGGAGCCAAATTTTGATTGGAGTTCGCGGATGGACAGGCGCAAGGCGTTGGGTGGGGAGTTTAGGGCGTGGCTGGGGGAGGCGAGGCCGGAGAAAAACAGGCGGCAGCCACCGGTGTGACAGTACACTTTCACGAGCAAGTCATTGGAGCCCGGTTGCAGGTCGAGGGTGGTTTTGAATTGGTTAGGCACCATGGCGTGAGGGCCTTTGTTGGAGAGGATTTTTTTTCCGCCAAGCCAGACCTCGATGCCGCCCTCGCTGCCGAAACCGACGGGCAATTTGGCGGCGTCGCGGCATTGGATCGTACGAAATAGGTAGGTGGTGGAGTCGTCGAGGGTTGAGAGGCCTTGGGTGGAACCGTCGCGCCATTTGGGTTTGGCAGTCCACAGCGGCTTGCCATCGCTGGAGGTAGCTTTGAGATCCACGCCGGTTTCGGGAAACAGTGCCTCGTTCAATCCGCTGGCCGGTAGCGGACCGGTCGTGTACCACACCGACGCGCTCGGCGAGTTGGCGACAGGCGGCGCATCAGCGGCGCGGGCGCTGGTGGTGACGATGCCGAGTGCGGCGCATGCCAGCCAAGAGAGGAGGTATTGCAGATAGGCAACTTGGGGTGAGGCTGTATTCATGATGGGCATATTTGGGAGGGACTCTTGATGGGAGAAAAACCGTGGAGGGAGCGAAGCCGGGCCTCAGAGCAGGCGATATGCGACGTGAATTGATGACTGTTGATTGTGCAGTGAGTTTGGACCAGACGTGCACACCCAGTAAGCAACTCATCCATTATCGGCAAGCGTCAATTCTCCCGATGAACGATTATTTTGACGGAGGTGGCGTGACGATTTTTTCCACTGAGGCGCAATTAATTGATAAATAGCGCGACTTTGCCCGTTTGCCAATAGGCGGATGACCCACCAGGCAACCCGCCGCCGATTCTCGCATTTCATTTTTTTCATGCATAATAAACTCCGACTCGTTTTTCTAACATGTATCATGGTGATTAACGCCGGGGTAGGCTGTGTCCTGGGTGCGGAGGTGGATTTTGGCGCGGCGGAATGGATATGGATGGCCGCTCCGGCGGGCCAGTCTGTCTTGAACCAGCCGGCGGGGACGGTGTGGTTTCGCGCCAGTCTGGATGTGTCGGAGAAAGCGCGGATACGCAAGGCTGAGTTACTCATTGCAGCGGACAACCTGTACACCACCTATTTGAATGGCCGGTATGTCGGTGCAAGTTCAGCGGACCCGAACGCCTGGAATCACCCGAAACGCTTTGATGTCGCGCCGTTGCTGGCCGCCGGACACAACGGCATCGCCATCGAGGCGGTCAACACCGTGCCGGGCCCGGCCGGGTTGCTGGTGCGGCTTGTCGTTGAGTTGATGGACGGGCAGAGCGCCGAACTGACGACCAATGCGACTTGGAAATGCACTGACGAGGAGCCACCCAATTGGCAGCAACCCGATCTCAATGATCAGGCATGGCCGGGGGCGATGAGTCTGGGTGCTTGCGGGATGTTGCCGTGGGGGAAGTTCGCGTTCGACGCGAAGCTGGAGCCGGCCGGTAACCGGGAGCGCGGCGGTGAGCCCGCGCCGCCCGCCGATTATGTCTGGCCCGAGGCGCTGGTGTTTGTCGGCGACGATTGCAGTCTCTATAGGCCAGTTAGAGCACTGGGAAACAGCTACGACAGTCTATCGGTTACTGTGTTCAACCCGCGGGATTCGCGGGCCTTTCCCGAGCATGACCTGCCCTCACCGATGAAAGTAGGCCATAAGCTCTACCTGCTTAAACCCGCCAAGCCGGGCGTCATTCCCCAACTACTGCTCGACGCCGGCAGCGGGGCGTTGGGCTCCCCATCAGTGTCCTTTGATGGCCGCTGGATCTATCTATCCATGGCACCCGGCGGCGAGGGGTTTTACCATATCTATCGAATCGGAGCAGACGGCGGGGCGGCGCAGAAACTCACCGACGGTCCGTTTCATGACATCGACCCATGTGAACTGCCCGATGGCAGGCTGGTGTTCACCTCGACGCGCATCGGAACCTTCGAGGAGTATCATAATCCACCGTCGCGTGCCTTGTTCACCATGCACGCCGACGGCAGCCATATCACCGCGCTGACCCACACCATTGTTTTCGATAACGAGCCCGAGGTATTGGCGGATGGACGGATTCTTTTCATCCGCTCTGACAATTTTTTCGGACGCGGCAAGGTAGAGACGTTGTTGCACGCCATTCATCCGGATGGCACTGCGGGATTGACCGAGTTTGGCCTGGATCTGGGCCCGGAATACGGCGGCAGGCTGCGTGCGTTCAATTGCGGCAGTCCCGCTCCCATGCCCGACGGCAGGGTCGCCTTCCTCACCGAATCGGGTATCGCGGTGGGCCGCCCCGGATCCACCGCCGCGGAAATGCGGCATCTGGAGGTGGCGGCCGGCGATGTGGCGGCGCTGCCCGACGGGCGCCTGTTGTGCAGTATGCCGGGGCGCTCCGGCAGCGCCAGGAATTCTGGAAAAGCCGCTGTCGTCGCCCATGGTACAAGTTATACCCGGTTGGCCGTCGTTGATCCCGCCCAAAGCAACATCAAGCCGGTGCTGGTATTGGATTCCCCGCAAGCACCGCTGCACTCGCCGGTGTTTTTGGGAGCCCGCCAGCGGCCGCCAATTTTGTCCGGCACGGTGGATGCCACCATCGCCGCCGAGCCGAATCCGACCGGGGTTTTCATGTGCCAAAACGCACGTTTCACCAAAAATACCACCGCCGGTTGGCCCCACGTCTCGGCAATCCGCGTGCTGGCCGCCAAGGGTCTCACACTCCGCTCGTCCCATTCCTATATCGTCCACGCAGGCAGTGAAGTCACTGAACTGGGCACTGTCCCGTTGCTCGCGGATGGCTCGTTCGCCGTCGAGGTGCCAGCCGATACCCCGATCGCCTTCCAAGCCGTCGATGGCGAAGGTCGCTCAGAACTCAATGAAATGTCTTGGATCTTCGTCCGCCCTGGTGAAACCCGTGGCTGTGTCGGCTGCCACCAGCCTAGGCAGGATGCTCCTACACCCCCAACCAAGGGCGTGCTTGCCATGCAAGTGAAACCTTTGAAATTGCTAGGTGAGGGGAAACCCAACCGGTTTCGCGGCAACAATGCTGCCGTCACGGGGTTGATGGAGTTGCAGTTTGACCGCTACCGGGAGGTCGCCGGGATCAACCGGCATAGCGACACCACCGACGCGCTGGCGACGGGTGCCCAGGAGGTCGCCGCTCTCGTCGTCGAGTTAGGCTCGGCTGGAGCCGATATGAAAATCAGCGCCGCTCAACGCCTCGGGGTTTTCCGCAGCAAATCTGCCGCCCCGGCGCTGGCGCTGTGCTTGCGCGATGCCCGACGCGAGGTGCGCGTGGCCGCCGCTGTGGCGCTCGCCGCTTGTGGCTCCCGCGAGTCCATTCCGCCTTTGCTCGATGCCTTGCAAGACACCGATCCTCTCGTCGCCCAAGCTGCGGCGCTCGCGTTGCAGAATCTAACGGCGAACGTGCCGCCTCCGGACCCGTCAGCCAACCGGGCCGAGGTATGGCGGGCTTGGCAGCAAGCCAACCCGTGGGACAAGCAGGAAGCCGCACTAGTCAAACGTCTGGCCAGCAGTGACCGGGATGACGTCCGCAAGGCGGCGGTGGCGCTTGGGCATGTGGGCGGTGAGGCGGGCCGCAAGGGCCTGAGGGACTACGTGCTGCGGGAACGTGAGCGCAATCCTTTGCCGGAATGGGGCAAGAGCCATGGCGGCGATAATGCCCGCTTCAACTCGCAGGAGGCGGTCAATCCGCGCACCTTGCAGGCGGCGGTTCGCGCTCTCGGTTGGCTGGGCGACTCGGAGGCGTTGCCCATGCTCGCAGATTCGCTGCGCCGCAATGTGGACCCGCGTCAAGCCAACCTGTTCCTGGCTGAGGCAGCGGCGCAAGCCCTCGGGCGCATCGGCACGCCAGAAGCCATTGCCGTATTGCTCGAGGCCTTTGCCAAATTGCCGGAGTACCCGACTTACACCCGCTGGTATGGTGATCACGACGCCCTGATCGCTTGTCATGCCTCCCCGGTGCATGCAGCAATCATAGAGGCGCTGGATGCCGCCGGCACCACCCATATTGGCGGTATTTTGGAGAATCTCATCCGTTCGGTGCCGACCGATCCGGACCGGGCGCTGTTGCCTGCCAACGATGATTATGAAACGCTGGTGGGCCGGGTACTCCGGCGCGGCGGCCAGCAAGCGGCGGTGAGCGATACTTGTCTGGCTATCCTCGGGGATGCCCAGGCGAGACGCCTGCCTAATATCGAAAAAGCCATCGCTTCCGTCCACGGTGCCTGGGCCGGCACTCCCGATGTGCAAAACCGCGCGGCCCAGATTCTTTCGCTCGTCTGCCGCGACCCGGCGTATGAGCCGCGCCTCCGGGCTGCTTTGCAACGCTTTAGCAAACTACCGGTTGATATCCCGCGCGTCTTCGACACCGGCATCCCTGTGGTCAACAAGTTGCCAACCCGCCATTGGGTGTCGTTCTTCCTGGCACGAACCCTCGGCAATCTGCGCGATGCCAGATCGGTGCCAGAGTTGATCGCATTGCTGGAATCCTCCGCACCCGAGGCGGCCGCTGGCCGGCCCGATCCGCTGGGGCCTGGCGTGCTATTTTTGCATAACGATCTAACCCCTTGCTGGCGCGCCGAGGTGGCTTGGGCATTAGGCTGTCTCGGCGATGCGCGGGCGTTGCCTGTCTTGCTCAAACTCATCGCCAACCTCGAAAATGCCACCGACACGCGTTACGCGGCAGCCATCGCCGCCGGTCGGTTGGCCGACGCGTCCGGCCTAGCCGAGCTTCACCGTCTGGCGCAAGATTACCCGGAAATCTCCGTTCGCCGCGCCTTGCTCAAACGCTGAGTTTTCTGAGTTACTTGCCTGCTCAATGGAGCGCTGGCTTCAGCCGGTGCGTAATTTTGAATATATTGCCGCACATTCTGTTGTGTTGCCCCAGAAGGCAGTGAGCGAGGGGATTTGTGGGTACTTTGTTCAAAAAAGTTTGAACAAAGTGTGACGGTAGGTACAGTCGCCGCGATGAGCCGCCTGGCGGATAGCGAGTTACGGGATGTGGGTGAGCTTGGCGCACTGGAGCGGCAGGTGGTGGACTTTTTTGTGGATGGGGTGAGGGTGCTGGGCTTGCCGCGCTCGATCGGGGAGATTTACGGGTTGTTATTCATCTCACAGGAGCCGCTGGCGCTGGATGATTTGGTCATGCGCTTGGGCATCAGCAAGGGGTCGGCTAGCCAGGGACTCCGGACGTTGAAGGTGCTCGGGGCAGTGCGTGAGGCAGTTCGTGGCGAGGAACGGCGCACGTATTTCGAACCAGCTGTGGATCTCAAACGCCTCGTCGGCGGCTTCATCCGTGAGCAAATCCGCCCCCACCTGGATAGCGGTAAGGTGAAAATCGGGCGCTTGGGCGAGGCCGTGCAGGTGGAGGTGGACGCCGGACGGCGGGAATTTCTTACAGAGCGCTTGGAGCGCGTCGAGCATTGGATGCGCAGCAGTGGCCGGGTGCTGCCGCTGCTACAACAACTTCTTGGAGAATGAATGAAATCGATTTAAACGAAGCAGCGTGGTTTTGTGTGCGGACGCAGACGAAGCGGGAGCATATTGCCGCGGAGCGATTGCGGGAGATGGAGGGCATCGAGGTATTTTGCCCGCGCCTGAGGTACCGCAAGGCGACTCGGCGAGGCACCGTGTGGTGGCTGGAGCCATTGTTTCCGGGTTATTTGCTGGCCAAGTTCAATCTGCTGGAATTGGAGCGGGCTGTGACGTATTGCCAGGGGGTGCGCGGGTTGGTGCGCTTCGGGCCGGAGATTCCAGCGGTTCCCGACACCTTCGTACAAACGTTGCGCGATGAGATTCGCAGCCGTACCTCCCCGGATAATGAAATCCTCACGCTCGTCCCTTCCGTCGAGTGTGGCGATGAGGTGGAGGTGGCCAGCGGTCCGCTGGCTGGCATGCGCGGGGTGGTGCTGTCCATCGCTCCGGCGGCAGAGCGGGTGAAAATCCTGATGGATTTCCTGGGGCAGCCGCAAGCCATCGATATGGACCTGTTTTCCATCTTGCTGCCACGGCGCCCGCTTCCTTGAAGACGGCAAGACACAAGATGGCACGCTCCGAATCCGGGGCGAGTATGGAGCAGGCAGTAACTTCGGAGACAGAAGACCGCTGCGCTCCAAGACAAGGCAAAGAAGAGCCACCGGGACCGCGCATGGCACTCGTATGTTATTCACCGGGTGAAAGGATCTTGACGCTTGGCAGCATGTATCTCAGCATTCTTGTTGATCATGGCAGAGACGTCCATTCACCAGCCCCACGACAAGCTATTTAAATGCACCTTCGGGGAGCCCGCTAACGCCACCGGCTTTCTGCGCGGCGAACTTCCGACCGGCCTATCTGCGGCGATCGCCTGGGACCAACTCCGACTCGAACCCGGTAGTTTCATTGATTCCCGCTACCGCCATAGCGAGAGCGACCTGCTATTTTCCGCAGCGCTGCACAGCCAGAACTGCCTGATTTATGTGCTCTTCGAACACCAACGCGAACTTGACCGCTGGCTGGCCTTGCGATTGCTGCGGTATATGGTTAGAATTTGGGAGGAATTCCTGCGCGAGCAGCCCGAGGCGACCCAATTGCCCGTCATCGTGCCGGTGGTACTGGCGCAAAATGCCAAGCGGTGGAAACTGTCGCCGGAGTTTTTACCCCTTCTGGATATTCCCGCCGAGCTGGCTGATGAAGCCCGCCCCTTTATTCCCGATTTTACCTTCCGCCTCATCCAGTTGGCGGACCTGCCTTTTGATAAAATCCTAGGAACC
Source organism: Verrucomicrobiota bacterium (assembly GCA_037133195.1). Taxonomy (GTDB): domain Bacteria; phylum Verrucomicrobiota; class Verrucomicrobiia; order Verrucomicrobiales; family Akkermansiaceae; genus Luteolibacter. The sequence goes on from JBAXOP010000146.1 coordinate 12,209, forward strand.
CCGGCAGGGATCATAACGCTGCGGGTCATGAAGGCCGAACGTATCGCAAAACTCCTCGACGACCAAGTCTGGGATGAGGCGCTCATGAGCCTTCTCCCGCGTGAAATTCTCGAATTTATCATCCGTTACATTCTGGACGCGGGCGTTGACAAAGACGCCTTTGACCGTAAGATTCTTCGCATCACCCAACCGCAAATCCAATCCTCTGCCATGACTATCGCTCAACAACTCCGTCAGGAAGGCCGTCAGGAAGGCCGTCAGGAAGGCCGTCAGGAAGGCCGTCAGGAAGGCC
>JBAXOP010000147.1:0-12423 GCA_037133195.1 Verrucomicrobiota bacterium
CAACGCGAAGGATCCGGAATTGGAGAACCTGTTGTTTCAATACGGACGGTATCTGCTGCTTGGTTCGTCGCGTGGCGCATTGCCGGCCAATCTGCAAGGCCTCTGGAATAACAACAACAACCCGCCGTGGCGCTGCGACTATCACTCCAACATCAACATCCAGATGAATTACTGGCTGGCCGAGACCGCCAACCTGCCGGAGTGTGCCGAGCCGCTGCTCAATTACATCTTCAGTCTGCGCGAGGTGCGCACCGAGCAGACCTCGGCCGAGTTCAAGTCCAAGCGCGGGTGGACCGTGCAGACGGAGAACAACATCTTCGGCGGATCGAGTTGGGAGTGGAACACACCCGGCAGCGCCTGGTATTGCCAGCATTTGTGGGAGCACTATGCCTTCGGCGGTGACAAGACCTATCTCAAGACCGTGGCCTATCCGGTGATGAAGGAAGTGTGCGAGTTCTGGGAGGACCGGCTCAAGGCGTTGCCCGATGGCACCCTGGTGGCGCCCATGGGATATTCGCCCGAGCAGGGGCCGCGCGAAGACGGCGTGTCGTTCGACCAGGAACTTGTATGGGATCTCTTCACCAATTTTATCGAAGCCACGCAGGCGCTGGGTGTCGATCCGGAGTATCGCCAGAAGGTCATGGCCATGCGTGACAAACTGCTGGTGCCGAAAATCGGCAAGTGGGGGCAGTTGCAGGAATGGATGGTGGATCGCGACGACCCGAAGAACGACCACCGCCACATGTCGCATTTGTTTGCCCTGCATCCGGGTCGCCAGATTTCGCCGACAAAGACGCCGGTTCTTGCCGAAGCGGCCAAGGTGTCGCTGAAGGCCCGCGGCGATGCCGGCACCGGCTGGAGCAAGGCCTGGAAAATCAGTTTCTGGGCGCGCCTCCTGGATGGCGATCATGCGTACAAGATGTATTCCGAGCTTTTGAAGAATAATATTTACCCGAACCTGTTCGACACGTGTCCGCCGTTCCAGATCGACGGCAACTTCGGCGCCACGGCGGCGGTCTGCGAGATGCTGCTCCAAAGCCAGGCGGGCGAGGTGCATCTGCTGCCGGCCTTGCCGGACGCCTGGCCCACTGGTTCGGTCAAGGGCCTGCGTGCCCGCGGCGGCTTCGAGGTGGACATGGCGTGGGCGGACGGCAAGCTGACCTCGGTGACGGTGCGCAGTGTTACCGGCAAGGTCTGCCAGGTACGCTACGGTGAAAAGACTGTTGAGCTGAAGATGAAACCGGGGACGGTGGTCCGCCTCGGCGGCGACTTGTCACGCAAGTGAAACAAAAGAGAAAAGGTAACACCCCATGAAACACACCCTGCTTGCCGGCCTCGCCGCGCTGCTCACTGCAACAACCCTCCTGGGCGCTGAACCCGAGGCATCCACTCCCAAGCCAGGCACCACCCGGGCCATCCACCCGACGGATCCGGGGCGCGCGTTCATGATGAACGCCAAGATCGGCATTTTCGTGCATTATAGATCGGGCCAGTCCGATTTCGCGTACGGCAAGCCCAATCCACAGCCCTGGGATCTGGATGCGCATGCCGAGGCTTTTGACGTTAAAGCCTTTGCTGACGCGGTCGAGGATATGGGGGCGCAATATGTGATCATGACCTCCTTTCATGCGGCAATGAGACTGCTGGGGCCCAGCAAGGTCATGGTCGACATCGGAATGCCCACGCACCAGTCCAAGCGCGACATGATTGGCGACCTTGCAGACGAACTGAACAAGCGCAACATCGCGCTGTGCCTCTACGTCCATCCAACCGACCAGCACGACCTGTCGCAAGAGGAACGGGCGCTGTTCGGCTGGGGGCCGGAAGTGAACGGTCTGCCGGGGCCGAAGTTGGGTCTCTGGCCAAATCCCAAATGGGATGCTTTCTTGCTGGGGCTGTTCAAGGAAATCAGCCAGCGCTATGGGAAACGGGTTTCTGGATACTGGATCGATCAGCATACAGGCAAGCTGTTTCCCGATGCCGGACGGTTGGCCGTGGCCTTGCGGGCCGGCAACCCGGATGCGGTGATCTGGCAGAACTCGGGCGCCTACGTCCCGGCCGGACTCTCCCTTGAGGACGCTTGGTGTGCCCCCGAGGGCGGGCAGCTTGCGCATGGGGCAGATGACCAGCATTGTTTGCTTCCGTTGAAAGACTGGTGGTATCAAAGCGATGAAGTCGTGGTGCCGGTGGAGGAACTCTTCCGGGCGGTTGCTAGGCACAACGGGTGTCCAGGCAAGAAGTGCGGCGTCGATATTGGGTTGACACCCTACGCCACCGGCTATGCGCCCAAGGTGAGGGCGATGATGGCTGAGTTCGGAAAACTGTGGCGCGAGCGCAAGGTGTCGCTGCTCAACACCAAACCCAGCACGATCCTGAAGATCGAGCAGAAGGCCGTGCCCTGGCCGATGGTGGCGACAGACTCTCTCGATGGTTCAACCGTGTATGTCCATGTGCTGATCCCGCCGGCCGGAAAATCAATCAGCCTCCCCGCGCTCGCCGATGGCCGGAAGATCCTCAAAGCTTCGCTCCTGCTCGGTGGCAATGAAGTGAAATTCAAACAGTCGGGAAAAGCTGTTGAACTGTCGCTGCCCGAGGATGTGAAATGGGACCCGGTGGATACGGTGATCGTTCTCGGGATTAAGTGAAATCAAAAGAACGGATAGAACAGTGAAACGAATTCTGACAGTTGGATTGATGATATATGGATGGGTCGCCGGCATTGCGCTGGCAGACGGGGATCTGGCGAAGAACTTCGCAACGCCGCCTGCCTCGGCGCGACCGTGGGTGTATTGGTTTGTGCTGAGCGGCAACCTGACGAAGGAAGGCATCACCGCCGACCTCGAAGCCATGGCGCGTGTCGGCATTGGCGGCGTGCTTTACATGGAAGTGGATCAAGGCGCACCCAAGGGCAAGGCGGATTTCGCCGGCCCCTTGTGGCGCGAGATGATCCAGCACGCCTGCAAGGAAGCCAACCGGCTCGGAATCGAAATGAACATGAACAACGACGCGGGCTGGTGCGGCAGCGGCGGGCCGTGGATCACTCCGGAGCTTTCGATGCAGATCGTCGTCTGGACCGAGACGGTTGTGGAAGGCGGGAAACCGTTTGAGGGTGTGCTCGCCAAACCGCAGGCGAACAAGGGTTTTTATCAGGACATCGCCGTGCTGGCGATGCCCGCGCCCAGCGATGATAAGTTTCGCACGAAACGATTTGAAAGCAAGTCCGCGCTTGATATTACGGTGTTTTTTGACCAATCGCCCGCGAACTTTCCGGAGGCGCCTCAGGACGCGCTGATTCCGCGGGATAAAGTCGTGGACGTGTCGGCAAAGATGGATGCTACCGGCAAGCTGACATGGGACCCGCCGCCAGGGAAGTGGCTGGTGATCCGGTTCGGTCACACGACCACGGGCTGGGGAAATCAACCCGCGCCGGAGTCGGGCCGAGGTTTGGAGTGCGACAAGTTCAGCAAAGAAGCGGCGGCAGCGCATTACAACGGGTTGATGGGTAAGATCATTGCCGATAACAAGCCGCTTGTCGGCCGTGGCAAGGTGCTCGTCTCGACGCACATCGACAGTTGGGAAGTCGGCACACAGAACTGGACGCTGAAGATGCGCGGGGAGTTCAAGAACCGGCGTGGGTACGATCTGACAAAATTCCTGCCGGCCTTCACGGGGCGCGTGATTGACAGCGCCGAGGTGACGGAACGGTTCTTGTGGGATTTGCGCCAGACGATTTCCGATTTGATCGTCGAGAACTATGCCGGCGAGTTCCGCCGCTTGGCTAACAAGGACGGGCTGCGGCTCTCCATTGAGGCTTATGACCGAGCGCCGGTGAGCGAAATGGCATACGCCGGTGAGGCCGACGAACCGATGTGCGAATTCTGGAAGGTCGGCGGCAACACCGATTACAGTTGCACCGAGATGTCTTCCGCGGCGCATGTGTACGGCAAAAAGATTCTCGGTGCCGAGGCGTTCACGTCGATGGATACGGAGAAGTGGCTGCAGCATCCCGCCTCTATCAAGGAACTGGGCGACTGGGCGTTTTGCGAGGGCATCAACCGCTTCGTCTTTCACCGCTACGCCGCGCAGCCGTGGACCAACGTTGCGCCCGGCATGAGCATGGGACCGTTTGGCATTCACTACGAACGGACGCAATCGTGGTGGGAGCAATCCAAGGCGTGGCACCAATACCTCGCCCGCTGCCAGTATCTGCTTCAGCAAGGCCTCTTCGTGGCTGACGTGCTTTACCTGGAAGGCGAGGGTGCGGCACGGCGGTTCTCCACGCCGGGAGGAGCGGAGATCGCCTCGCGCATGCGCGGCGGCTACAACTTCGATGGCTGCCCGCCGGAAGTCGTGTCCACGCGCTTGAAGGTCAAGGACGGACGGCTCGTGTTGCCGGACGGGATGAGTTACCGGGTGCTGGTAATGCCCGGTTGTGAGACGATGACGCCGCGACTGCTGCGAAAGATCAAGGAACTCGTGGATGCCGGTGCGACGGTCATCGGCGGAGGCAGGCCGCCGGAGAAATCATCGAGCCTTGCCGACATGGGCGCGGGCGATGCCGAGGTAAAGAAACTCGGCGCCGAACTCTGGCCGAAGCTCGTTACCGGCAAGAATGCCGCCCAGTTGTTAGGCGAGCGTGGCGTGAAACCGGACTTCAGCGCGACGCCGATGTTGCGCTACACGCATCGCACCATTGGGGATGCCGAAGTGTATTTCGTTGCCAACCCCCAGCCGTCCGATGTTGCGGCGGTGGCATCGTTCCGCGTCACCGGCAAACAGCCGGAGCTGTGGTGGCCCGCTACCGGCCGCACGGTGCCGGCACTCGCCTTCGATGAGAAAGACGGCGTCACGCGGGTGCCCTTGAGCCTGGAAGCGAGCGACTCCCTGTTTGTCGTGTTCCGGAAGCCCGCTGACGCGGCGAAACAGATCGTTTCGATCACGCGCGACGGCAAGGAACTGTTGCCGTTGCATGCCGCAGCGACGCCGCAAGCGCCGGAGGCCAGCAAACCCGTTACGATCGTCGTCTGGGTCAAGCCCGGTGCCGACACCGCGTTGCCCGACGAAGCCAAGAGCGGCGTCAGCGCGCACAGTCTAACGAACAATTATGTCGTCTATCCGGTGCCCGGCCACGAAGTGTGGACCGGCCCCGCTGCGGGCACCGGTCTTGCCGTTGGCCGCAACGGCGTCACCGTGGTCGAACACGGCGGGAGCCACATGGCTGCGGTGCTGGTGTGCGCAAAGCCGGTTACCGATTGGACGCACATCGCCATAGTCTATCGTGACGGCACGCCGCAACTCTACCTCAACGGCAAATTGGCGCACACGGGATTGAAGAGCGGGCTAGCTGTTCATGGAAGCGTCGGCGTGAGCCACACGCGCGAGGTCCCACCGTTCAAGGGCCAGCGTGCCGGGTTGCAACAATTCGACCGCGCGTTGACCGATGCCGAGGTCCTCAAACTCGCCCAAGTGCCTTTGTCGCTCGCCATGCTTGACGAACCTCAGGCCCTTGATTTTTCGAGTGGCGAAATCCGGCAAAGCGGCACTTATGTCTTCAAGAGCGCCACCGGCCAGCAACGCGAACTGAAGGTTGCCTTGCCCGCGCCGCAGGAGATTGCCGGGCCGTGGCAGGTCAGCTTCGATCCGAAATGGGGCGGCCCGGCGAAGGTGACGTTCGAGAAACTCGACGACTGGAGCACGCGCCCCGAGGACGGCATCAAATATTACTCCGGCACAGCGGTGTACCGGACAAGTTTCAGAAGTCAGAAGCCAGATGTCAGAAGTCAGCAGAAGATATATCTCGATCTTGGAAAAGTCGAAGTCATGGCGGACGTGACACTCAATGGCAAACCACTCGGCACCCTGTGGAAACCGCCGTACCGGGTCGATGTGACCGAGGCGTTGAAAGACGGCGAGAACAAGCTCGAACTCAAAGTGGTCAACCTCTTGATCAACCGGCAGATTGGCGATGAGCAGTTGCCGGAGGACAGCGACCGCAATGATCACCGCGCGCTCAACAAATGGCCGGAATGGCTGGAGCAAGGCAAGCCCAGCCCGACCGGGCGCTTCACCTTCGGCTCTTGGCGGCTCTGGAAGAAAGATGATCCGCTCGTCGAGTCCGGCTTGCTCGGCCCAGTGACGCTGCGGCCCGTTGACCGCATGGATTTGCACAAATAACGAAGGAAAGGGAAACTATGAAAAACACACTTATCTCTATTCTCTGTCTGCTGTCCGGGTTGCCGAACTGTTTCGCCGCAGACGCAACCTTGATGACCATCCCCGTTGACTCGCCGGCCTTCGTCTTTTCGCCGGGCAACTGGACCTGCGACGCGGGCCGCGCGGGCAAGGCATTCCTTCAGACGTGGAACCCCGGGGCATATTTCCGTGTGACCTGGGAAAGCAAGAACCCGCAACCCGTGGCCAAGCTCCGTTTCGACATCTCCACCTATCAGCCAAGCTTCAAGCCACCGCTGTTGGCTTACGCCATCGACGGCATCTGGAAATCCAATACCCCGTGCGCGGGCGAGATCGCCATCGAAGGAATCACCGGTGCCGGCCGCCACGAATTGGCTGTCTATGTGCAGCAAGGGACGTGGCAACAGGAGCGCTGGGGCAGCGCCGGGAAAAGCGGCCTGAACGTGGTGCGGGTCACCGGCCTGTCAGTCGATGCGGCCAGCACCCCGGTTCCGGCCACTCCGGGAAACAAGTGGGCCATGATCGTTGGTGACAGCATCACCGAGGGCAACGGAGCGAGCGAGCTTGCGGGTTATTCCCACCTGGTAGGACAGGCTCTCCGGACACTGCATTACGAATACTGCTTGAATGCCTGTGGGTGGAGCGGCTGGATCAACCGGGGCGACGCCCCGCCCGGAGACGTTCCCGGTTATTATACGATCAGGAATTCCACTAACGGAATCGGCGGCCAATATGACGATGCGGCCAGCCGCTGGAACAAGATCGACGGCAACAACCATTCCCTGCTGGATTCGCGGGGGCATATCAGCGCCTATGGTCAAACCGGCCAGGAACCCTCGCTGATCATGATCAAATATGGGACCAATGATATTCTGCACAAATCAAACCCCAGCGACGTCGCTGCCAGCATCACGCAATGCCTGGCAGCCTTGCGTGCCAGTGCACCCGATGCCCGGATCATCATTCTCATCCCCTTTGGCCAGTATTTCTCCAAGGAATTGAACGATGCCGTCGAGGCCCGCAATAAGGCCCGTCCCGCGGATGCCAGGATCTCCATCATCGACCTGGGACCCGAAGTTGCCAAAAATCTTGAAGCCCCCAACGGATTGATGGGAGGCCTGCACCCGAATGACCGGGGACAAGCGAATTTCGCAGCAGCCATCATCCCGCAGATGATCAAACTTATTGAGAAGTGAAATGAATGAAAACAAACTATACACACATGATATTCTTCAATAAAGTTTTCAGAGCGGCGCTGCTGAGCCTGGGCCTGCTGGTCTTGCCCGGTTCCGCCGTGACCGCCGGCGAGACCCCCAGGAATAGGCTCAACATCAACCCGGTATGGCGCTTCACCCTGGGCGATCCGGCGGAGGCGTCCAGGCCGGATTTCGATGACGGCGGCTGGGACCTTGTCTCGCTGCCACATTCGCACGAACTCTATGCCGCAGACATAAGTAATTTCCGTGGCAAGGATGAGGTCAAGGAGCCCTACGTGGCCTTCCCGGGGCGCAAGGTCGGTTGGTATCGCCGCACCATCGACATCCCCGCCACGGCTTTATCAGGAAAGGTGTTTCTGGTCTTCCAGGGCGCGATGGAGACCACCAAGCTGTGGGTCAACGGCAAGCCCGCCGGCGAGTGCCTTGTGGGTGGATATACCTCGTTCCATTTTGACATCACGCCACTTCTCCAGGCGGGCAGGAACATGTTGTCGGTACGCGTCGATAATACCGTACAGAAGGATATTCCACCTGACGGCGCCATGTGTGACTTCGTCCTGTTTGGCGGCCTCTATCGTGACGTGGATCTGGTGTTCACCGGGTCGCCTCACGTGACGTTTCCCTGGGAAGGCCCGAAGGCGGGAATCCGGCTGACCCTGCCGGAAGTCTCGCAAGAGCAGGCGGTGGTCCGGATTGAGACCGCGCTTCGCAATGATACGGACCAGGCGGTGAAGTGTACTGTTGTGACGCGAGTGTTGGATAAAGCCGGCAAGGCGGTGGCGACGGCCACAGATGAAGTTTCCCTGGACGCCAAAGGCGACGCTGTGATCACCCAGAAAACGGAACCGATAGCCAACCCCAACCTTTGGTCGCCCGACAGCCCGTATCTTTACACTGTTGAAACCACGGTGATGAATGGCCGCAAAGCGACGGACAAGGTCAATACCAGGCTTGGCATCCGCTGGTGCGAGTGGGACAAGGAAAAGGGATTCTTCCTCAACGGCAAACACCTCAAACTCGTCGGTGCCAACCGCCACCAGGCCTGGCCCTTCATCGGGAGCGCGGTCCCTAACAGACTGCACCGTGCGGACGCCGAGCAGATGAAGAAGATGGGGATCAACTGGGTGCGTCTTTCCCACTACCCGCACTCGCCGGCCTTTCTGGACGACCTTGATGAACTCGGACTGATGGCCCTGGAGGAGGGGCCCACCTGGATGCATACCCCGAGCGAAACATGGATGAAAAATCTGGACACCGCCTTCCGCAGCATGATCCGGCGGGACCGCAACCATCCGTCGATCATCATCTGGAACTGCTGTGTCAATCATCAGGGAGGAAATGACAAGCTGGTCAAGGCGGCGACGGAGGAGGATCCGACCCGCGCCCGCGGCCAGGACACCGTCCCATGCCCGATGAACTTCGAACACCTGAAAATCAGCGGTAACGCGGCATTGTGCATTGAGCACACGGGCCACACGTTCAACACCTTCCGCGGACAGGACTTATACCGGGAATATGAACTTGCCCAACGTCACTGGGAACATACCGACGCCGCCTACAAGAAGGTGGACAATTCCGGCCTGGCCGTCTGGGCGATGTATGACTACAACACGCCGCATTACGGGGCACCGTATTTCCAGGCACCGCATGGCGTGTGCGATATCTTCCGCATTCCCAAGCTCAGTTACTACTGGCACTGCGCCGAGTTGGCCAAGGAGCCGATCACTTATCTCTATCCGTTGAAGGACAGCAAAGTCGTGATCTTCAGCAACGCCGAGAAAGTTAGATTGTCGGAAAGCATCGGTGGCAAGGATTTCAAGGAGGTCGGCGTGCTGGAGCCGGACAAGGGTTTCGCGCTGAATCATCCGCCGTTCCATGCCACTGTTTCGAAATGGACGACCTGTTACAAGGCGGAAGGCTTGGTGAACGGCAAGGTGGTCAGCAGCCATGTCTATCACCGACAGAGCGAACCCGCAGCGCTCAAGCTCAGCGTGGACCACAGCGAGATCACGGCCGACGGCGGCGACATGACCCGCGTGCTCCTGCGACTCGTCGACAAGAACGGGACCGTCATCGTCAACAATTACGAGCCGGTGAACTTCTCGATCGAAGGGGCCGGGCTGCTGGTCGGCGAGAATCCGACGCAGTTCATGGCCGGCCAATGCATCATCCTTGTGCGATCCACCTTTGAACCAGGAAAGATGACCATCACTGCCGAAATGCCGGGCTTGGAGGGGATCGGCAAAGCCTCGGTGTCGCTGAAGACCGTGGCGGTCGCGGCCGATGCCCATGTCGATATGCCGAAGACCACGGTCAAGGCACCCACCGGCAAATCCGTGATGCCCACCAACCTGAAGCAAGTCCAGGTGAATCTGCCCCCAGACGACTTCGGCTGGTTTGTCATCCCCTCGGTCGAGAACGCCGAGCCGGGGCAACCGGTTGAATCAAAGCCCATGCTGGTGTCCGGACAGCGGCAGACGTCGAAGCTCACGGTGCAGGGGTGCGAGTATCGGATCTATTCATCGGCCTGGTCATCGGCGCCGACCGAGGTCATCCGGGGCGACGCCCTGTTCTTCCGCATGAAAGCGAATCCGGCCGCAGGCCAATCCGCCACCGCCGAGGTCTCCATCCAAGGCGTGAAGCGCACCTTCACGGTCAAGACGAAATAATGGGAGCAAACCGCGCGGCCATTCCCGCTCCCAGACCACGGCCAAACCGGCAAAACCGCCAACCGCGGAGTTTGGCATGGATCAAGGAGGGTGGGCGTCCCGCCCACCAGGGCCATGGAAAGTGAAAGAAACGAGTGAAAGCGCGGAGCTTTCTCCCCCCATGACGGATGCGGGTGGGACACCCGCAATCCTTGAGGCGTCCCGCCATGTCATATAAACCTATGACATGACAGGTTCCGGGGAAATTCCTACAGTGCTCCTCTTCGCCAGCCAACCGACCGAAAATGACCCATCCAACCCATCTTTTTTCAGAATCAAGTTCCATCCACAATCCATCATTCACAATCCACAATTTTCCCGAGCCTTTCCGGAGTTAATGGGTTTTCTCTGGAATTACAGCGAGGTCGTCGGTGCGCACCGGCGGCCCCGCGCTTGTCGCGTGCCGCAAACGCCTATGAAAATGCGATTCGGCTCGATCATTGGCATCGGCGCTCTCAGAGCGCCGCTACAATCTCCAATGGCCATACAAGAAGCGACACTCATAGAGTGCCGCCACAATTGATGCTCATAGAGCCGCTGCAATTGTGTTTGATCATCTTCCATTATTCCGCGCTTCATTCAACCTAACAACACCATGACAAGAAAACTGACAATCCGTGCAATCATCTATTTCGCCATGTTGGCGTCGGCCTCGGCCCAATACCAGGGGTGGCGACACTCGGGTTCGCTCTGTGTTCTGACAACACCGGAAGGTGCGAACCTGCCCGCCACGGCGTCGGAAGAGAACTTCCCGATGCTGGTGCGCTTGAACAAGGACTGGTTCGATTTCGCCCAGGCGAAGCCCAACGGCGATGACCTTCGTTTCGCCAGTACCGACGGCAAACCGCTTGCCTATCAGATCGAGGATTGGGACGCGGTCAAGGGGACCGCCAGCATTTGGGTGCGCATCCCGGTCATCAAAGGCAACGCGCGCCAGGAGATCAAGCTGTATTGGGGCAAGGCCGATGCGGCGGCGGAATCCAAAGGGCCGGCCGTGTTCAATGAGTCCAACGGCTACGTGGTCGCCATGCACATGAGCGATCCGGCCAATCCCGCGAAAGACGACGTGGGCACGCTCACGCCCAAGAATGTCGGCGCCACGGCTTGCCCTGCGCCTATAAGCAACGGTCTTCATTTCGACGGGAAAAGCGGGATCGAATGCGGAGTGAATCCCGCGAAATTCCCCACCGGTTCCAATCCGCATTCCACCGAGGCCTGGATCAGGCCGTTTGGCGGGAACCACCGGATTATCATGTGGGGATACGGCTCCCAGCCCCTGGGCCCGATCCAGCTTCTATACTCTACCCCGCCTTTCCGTTTCTGGACGGATTGCTGGGCCTCTGAAGCGAGCGTCACGGGCACGAACACGATTGCAATGGGCCAGTGGTATCATGTCGTGCATACCTATCACAAGGGCGAAGGCCGGATTTACGTGAATGGCGTTCTCGATGGCACCACGACCGGCGGCACGCCGATGAATATTGTCACCCCCGAGCCGATGTGGATCGGGGTCGAATATGGAAGGTATTTTCTTGGTTGTTTCAAAGGTGATATGGATGAGGTGCGGGTTTCCAAGGTGACGCGTTCCGCCGACTGGGTGAAAATGGAATACGAGAACCAGAAGCCGCTGCAAACACTGGTCGGACCGCTGGTGCAAACAGGCAATGCGTTTGCAGTTTCGCCGGCATCGATCACGGTTGAGGAAGGCAAGAGTGTGACCGTCACGGCCCAGGCAGGTGGCGCTCAGAAACTTTACTGGATTCTCAAGAAGGATGGCTCCGAGGCGATTGCCGCGGTGGACCAGTACTCATACACGCTGGACGCCGGACGCGTTGTGGGCGATACCTCGTATTCCCTGCAGTTAAAGGCGGTGTATGCCAATGAGGTAAAGACCAAGGACATCCCGGTGACGATCAAGGAAGCGATCCCCGAACCGGTGCTTGCCCTGAAAGCACCCGCGAATTGGAATGGCCGGGACACCATCGAAGTGGTGCCAGAGATTCGCAACCTCCCGGCGATGACCGCCAAAGGTGCCGGCGAATTGCGGTACCAATGGAGTATCTCCGGTGGTGCCGTGACCAAGGAAATTGCCTCTGGGAAATTGATTCTCAAACGTTCGCAATACACCGGGCCGATCACCGTCAAGGCGGTGGTCGACAATGGTGGTGCGCCCACGATTGCCACGGCCCCGATCCAGGTGACCGAACCGAAGAACGATCCATGGGTACAGCGGATTCCGGAGAAGGACGAGAAGCCGGAAGACGGCCAGTTCTATGCCCGTGATGACAACAATGAAGGCACGCTTC
>JBAXOP010000148.1:0-12366 GCA_037133195.1 Verrucomicrobiota bacterium
GGGTAAGCCCGGCCAATTCGATGGTGGCGTTACCTTTGCCAATCACCAGTGTGCCGGAGGCGCTGCCGGTGTAGTTGGCATCATTGATAACGGCGCTGATAGCATAACTGCCCACCGCGCTCGGCGCGCTGGTGGAACCCTCGTAGGTGACGGTTACACTGAGACCGCTTGGCGTGGGGGTGGCGGTGACCAGCTTGGGTGAACCATCATAAGTAAACGCCAATCCGCTGAGAGTCACGGTGGCCGGAAGCGGGAGAATGGTGCCGGTGGTGCAGTTGACCAAGGTGGGGGCATAATTCGCCCCGTTATTGTTATCGTTGATAGTGATGCTTGGAATGATCACCTTGTTGCCAGTGCCCGATGTGCTATCTTGAAATGCCTGCGTCAGAACACTTGTGGTATCGCCGGATGCGAGTGGGGGATTCAAGGTCGGGAGACCTGTCGCAGTGGTGGTCGCATCATAGGTCTTGGTGGCCGTTACCGCGGTCACGGTGATGGGCAGGGGGGCGATGTTGGCTGATAGACCGGCCGGCTGGGTGACCGAGTAATTGCCGGCCTGCGCGCCCGCCAAGGTATAGCCGGTCACCGTCACCGGTTTGCCGGTGGCCGCATGCTTGTCCGCAAACACTGCCACTGCCGTGCCGCTCACCGCCACGGTGTCGCCGGTGTAGGGTAGGCCGTCACTGCTGGAACCGGCTCCGGCCGCTTCCGCAGTTTGCAACGCCGCACTTCCTGTTAGATTAGCGGTGGTCGTGCCGTCATACGTCCGGTTGTTAGCGGTCACGCCTGTGAGGGTTAGTGCCTTGGTGGTGATCGTCACGGCTCCGCTCGATCCTGCCAGCGTGTAGTTGCCGGCGGCCGATCCACCCAGCGCGAGGGAGCTGGCCGAGATAGTCTTGAAAGTTGCGATGCTGCCGGACCACGCAACCGAGGCGCTAAGGGTGCCGCCGGATGAGGCGGTGCTGGCCGGGTTGGAGAAGAGTTCGAGGGCATAGACCTTGGCGTTGCTGCTTGCCGTACCACTGGTAGTTTGAACGTTGGCCACCGAAGTGAAACCGTTCAGTGGGGTTCCAAGCGTGGGCGTGCTGCTGGCATATCCGATGCCGCCGATCCACAGCTCGTTGGCTTGCTGGGTCGTGGCGGTGGTCCCGGTGACCGAGGCGGTGTTGCTGCCGGTGGCGTTGGCCGTCTGGTCCAGTGAACTGGCGCTTAGAACGCCGCTGTATTCCATCACCACCGCAGCCGAGCGCAACGACGCCTGACTGATAGTGATGGCCTTGGCCGCGCCCGCAATGTTGGGCGCATACCAGATTTCAGTGGTGCTGCCGCTGCTATTGGCGGCTTGAGCCACGCGCGACCAGGAAGCGCCGGTTTGGGTGATGCTGGTGACCGTGCTGGTAGATGTCGCGTGGGTGGAGATTACGGCCACCAGCGTGTTGCCGGTTACAGGCGTGTTGGTCAGGGCCACACTCATGGTGGTGGCCTTATTGGCGCCGGTGTTGCCGGTGGCGCTTTGCACCCGCACCGCCGGCGTGGGAACAGTGGCCACCAACGCCTGTACCCCCACATCCTTGCTGACAAGATTGGCGGCACCCGTGACCGTGAGGTTGCTGCCATCCATATTATTGGTTGCCGTTAGACTGCCGGTTGCCGTCGTTCCGTTATATACCCGCGTGCTCGTCAGCAAGACCGGCCGCGGCGTGATGGTTGCATTGGCTACACTGGGTTGCGCCGAGAGGACGTAATTTGCAGCGCTGGCCCCACTGAGCGAGTAACCGGTGGCAGTGATAGCTTGGCTGCCGACATTCGCGCTGGCAAAGCTGCCGCTGCCCGGAACCACGGTAACTGTCTCACTGTTGACCGTTCCAGAAACGGTGCCACCCGTTAGAACGGCGCTGGTGGTGGCGTCATATACTTTGTTAGCAGCAACCACCGAGATGATAGTCACCGGTTTCGGGCTCACCGTGTAGCTATAGCTGGCTGATGTGCTGGACGCATAGTTGACATCACCCGGGAAACTGGCGTTGATCGCATGGCTGCCCACCGCAAGTGTGCTGGTAGTGAAGGTGGCGACGCCCGAGGCATTGAGTACGCCAGTGCCAAGCACGCTCAAACCATCCTTGAAAGTCACCGTGCCGGTGGCGGTTGCAACGGGCCCCGTGACGGTGGCGCTAAAGGTCACGTTGCCGTAAGCGCCCGTACTACCTAGCGATGACGTTACGGTTGTGGTGGATGGCTGGGGGCCGGCCAAGGCATTGATCAGAGTGGTGCCGTTAGGGGTGCCCCAACCGGTGCACAGGTCGTATCCGGTCACGGCGGAAAACTTAGTGGGACTGGAGGGCCAGAAGTTATTGCCGGTGGTGGTATCATGGAACGTGGATGAGTAACTCGCGCCATTGCCAAGCGCATAAAGGGCGGGATTGAGAAAGCCGACGGCTGAGCGGCCGTTGGCGCTAGCCTGTTGGTTGACCAGAGCAGTGAAGCCGGCCCACAAGGGAGCAGCGCAACTGGTGCCGCCGAAGGCACCGGAGCCACCATTGTTATAGAGAACATACACATTATCGCCGGTGAGAGCCACATCGGGGAGATTGCGCTTGGTGGTGGAACCTTGGTTAGTGGTCATGCTGGTGCTCGTCTGCCAGCTCGGGATAGAATAGGTGGTGCTGATGCCACCACTGCTACCGATATAATTGGTGCCCTGCAGTCCCCAGTTCCAGACCTTTTCCGAGACATACGAGCCGCCCGCTCCCGTGGTTGATAAAGTTGTGGCGCCGACCTCGGTGATGCTCGGGCTATCCGACGGGAATGGAACGACCCCGGTGAAGGCGTCGGAGTCGCCGGTGGCGTTGAAGAATGACTGTCCTTGGGTGGCCATTTGTTGGAAGATCGTCTCGGCATTGTTGGTGCCGCCGCCCCACGAACAACTCAGTTGTTTGCACTTATTGTCACTGACCATCCGGTTCAGGATGGGCAAGAAGTTACTGGTGGAGTTGGGCGCCATATAGACATAAATGGAGGAAACGCCTGGAGCCATCGCTAAGACCATTTCGATATCCAGGCATACCTCGCCGTTGCCGGTGCTCGGTGTGGGGAAGCCGCCATTGACCGCCACGTTGATCAGTGGCACGTCCGGCAAACCGAACTGAGTCTTGTAGGCGGCAATGTCACTGGCATAGTAGCCGTCGAATTGCAGCAGGCCGACGCTTTGGCCCGCGCCGGTGAGCGTGGTGCCCGGTACGTAGGCGGCTCGGAAATCGCCGCCGCCATACGCCCCACCCGGGGCGGAGCCGGCATTGGGGGTAACGCTTGCTGTGGCGTTGAGTGGTTTGATTTTGTGGTTCGGGTGGGGGATCGAGTAGTTGTCGAGTCCACTGATCGATGAAATAGGCACGGCCAGATCGAGTAACGGCTCGGTGTCCGGCGCGTAGAACTTGCGCCCTTCGTGCGGATGTTGGTAATTGCGCAGCGTCACATGAAAGGCGGTTTCGATATCCGGGATCGCGCCGTCCACCTCCAGCAGCAGTCGATTCGGGTGGGTCGAGGTCACCTTTAAACCGTTGGCCCGCGTGAAATCCACGACCGTCTGGTAATCCTGCTCGGTCGGCCCAAATTTTTCGGTGAACTGTGCCGGTGTCAGGTAATGCTGGTAGTTGGGGCTGGCCGGATTATAAAGATCTTCGATCAGATTCTTCAGTCCAATCGGATCACGTGAAGGCAGACTGATCGCCAGGTGCAGGCGCTGCGCGGCGGGTGGACGGTCCACCGGCCGCAATGCAGCCACCGCCGCCGGCACATGGCCGTGCAATTGCTGGCCGCCAACGGCTGCGGCCGGGACCATGGCCGCCACGCCCATGAGGCAAACGCCGAGCCGGAGGCACCCGTTCCACGACATGGCGCGGCGACAAGCGTGCATCCACTGGCTCATTTGCTGTACATGGTGAGTTTTCATGGCTGGGAGATAGGGAATTTGTGGTTCCGGCTGGGCACAGATACCTGCGTACAGTTACAGTCAAGCTTGGCCTCCTGCAAGTCCGAAAATTCCCGAAAATCCGCCCAAAAATTGAGGTCACTCGTGGCAAAGTCCCCCCTGAAACAGTGATTGCCACTGATCACACCGAACAGCAATTGATGAATTTTGCAGTCTCAGTCACGCGGTTGCAGATTGAAGAAATTTAGGGCAACGTTCCACACTCAGCCCGCCGGGTTCTGTTGCTGAAAAAACGAGGCCCAACTCTGCCTGCGGAAATTTGCCGGAAATTTGCCGGACTTGCCATCTGGCCACGCACTTGGTATGGCTGGTTGCACGCAAAACGAAAGCCGGAATTTTCGCGGTAAGACCTCAAGGCGGGTTGGGGGAAAGCAATCTGATGTTAATTTTATATGTTGATTTCGAATGAGTTACCAAAAATCCGCACGGTTCTGGAAACCCTGGACGGAGGCACCCGCTACTTGGAAAAACGGGAGATAGCGGATGCGCGGCGCAACATGCAATTGCTGGTGGCGCATCAGCTGAAATGCAGCCGCATGGAGCTTTACGTGCAATTTGACCGTCCGTTGAGCGAAGCGGACCTGAAACCGCTGCGGGAAAGCCTGAAGTTACGCGGCGAGGGGGTGCCGCTCCAGCATTTGCTTGGGCAAGTCCTATTCCATAACCGCGAATTCAAGAGCGACGCCCGCGCACTCATTCCCCGGCCAGAAACCGAGGAACTCGCCGATTGGCTGCTTGGTATGAGTTTCCCCCCCGATCTAGCGGTGCTGGACATGGGCTGCGGGTCGGGCGTCCTGGGCTTGACGCTGGCCGCCGAAAACCCCGGTTGGCAGGTGACCCTCGCCGATATATCTCCCGCCGCCCTCGCTCTGGCCAGGGAAAATGCCGCCACCTTCGCCATTGCCAATCTACACTGGTGCGAGAGCGATTTGTTTGCGGCCATTGAGGGCACATTTGACGGCATCGTCGCCAACTTGCCGTATGTCGCCGAAGCCGAGCGAGCGGACTTGAGTCGCGAAGTATTACACGACCCGCCGCTGGCGCTGTTCGGCGGGCCGGATGGGCTGGAAGTTCTCACGCGCTTCATCCCGGAGGCCTTTGCGCGGCTACGGCCCGGCGGTTGGCTGGCTCTGGAAATCGGCCACGATCAGGCTTCCCAGGTTGGCAAAATCCTCGGATGCTGCGGGTTCAGCAACCTCGAAATCAAAACCGACCTCTCCGGGGTGGCCCGTTTCCCTTTTGCACGCCGTCCAGCGAGTTAGGCGAGCCATTCCATCATTCACCCCACCCGATGCCTCTTTCTACCTCTATCACCTATGGATAAACTGCTCGTTCACGGCGGCGCCACCCTGCGCGGCTCCATCAATATTTCCGGCTCCAAAAATGCCTCGCTGCCAATCTTGGCCGCCTCCTTGCTCACCGCCGAGGATTGCATCATCGGCCGCGTGCCTGATGTGTCGGACACCAATTACATGATTCAGATCCTCAGCGCGCTCGGAGCCAGTGTCGAGCGCTCGTCTGGCACCGTGCGTATCTCGTGCAGCGAGTTGGCGGTCGAGGCCCCCTACGAATTGGTGCGCAGAATGCGCGCCTCTATCTGCGTTATGGGCCCGCTGCTGGCTCGTAAAGGCCGCGCCGTGGTGTCGTTGCCCGGCGGTTGCGTGATTGGCGACCGCCCGGTGGACCTCCATCTGCGCGGCTTCCAGGCGCTCGGTGCCAAGGTGGAATTCGAGGGCGGCAATATCATCCTAACGGCCCCTGACGGTTTGCGTGGCGCTGAAGTGGACCTTAGCGGCACGCACGGGCCTACGGTGTTAGGGACGGACAACGTGATGATGGCCGCGACGCTGGCCGAAGGCGTCACCATCATCGAGTCCGCCGCAGCGGAACCCGAGGTGCAGGATCTAGCAAATTTCCTCAATGCGATGGGCGCGAAAATCGAGGGTGCGGGCACCCGCCGCATCGTCATCGAAGGCGTGAAAGCCCTTCACGGTACTCAGCACACGGTCATTCCTGACCGCATCGAAGCGGGCACTTTCATGACGGCTGCCGCACTGGCGGGCGATGGCGTCACCCTGCGGCGCGTTTGCCGCGATCACCTCAAGGCGATCACCGCTGCGCTGGTGAAAGCCGGCCACCGGGTGGAATTCAATGCCGCCGGTGATATTTGCACCGTGCATCGCGGTGAGCAACCCACAGGCTGTGATTTGGTCACCGCTCCCTACCCCGGTTATCCGACTGATATGCAAGCGCAAATGACCGCGCTACTGGCCACCACCCCCGGCTTGAGCGTCATCAAGGATACGATTTTCGCGCAACGCTTCATGCATTGTGCGGAACTCAAACGGATGGGCGCAGATATCACCGTGGACAACGGCACCGCCGTCATCCGCGGCGTCTCTCAACTCTCCGCCGCTCCCGTCATGGCCTCCGATCTGCGCGCTTCCGCCGCCCTGGTTCTCGCCGCCCTAACAGCCAAGGGCACCACCGCCATCAACCGTCTCTATCACATCGATCGCGGTTACGAACACATCGACGAAAAACTCCTATTGCTAGGGGCGGACGTCCAACGCGTCAGAGAGTGACCACCCGATGACCACCACCACCACCACCGCCATCATTGTTGCCGCGGGTAGCAGCCAGCGCATGGGCTTTGATAAGCTCGCCGCTCCCTTGGCTGGCATATCAGTATTGCGACGCACGCTCGATGCTTTTCTAGCAGCAGATTGCATCAATGAAATCATCGTGGTCTGTTCCGCAGTACGCTGGAACTTGCTAGAAAATGCCAACTCCTACAGCTTCGCCAAACCGTTGCGGCGGGTGGACGGCGGGGCATCCCGCCAGGAGTCGGTGGCTAACGGCTTGGCGGCGGTGTCCGCTAGCGCGTCATGGGTGGCCGTCCACGATGGCGCGCGGCCTCTGGTCAGCCCGGAAGATATCTCCCGCTGTGTGGCTGCAGCCGGGGTGTTTGGTGCGGCCAGCCTGGCTCGGCGCGTCACCGAAACATTAAAACGCTCCGACTCCGAGGATTTCTGCGCTGAGGCGCTGGCCCGCGACCAACTCTGGTTTATGGAAACCCCTCAGGTGTTTGAACTTGCCCTGTTGCGCGAGGCCTATGCAGCGGTTTGCGCACGCCAAATCGAGGTGACCGATGAAGTCAGCGCCGTTCAAGCCATCGGTAAACCCGTGAAATTTATCGAGGCTAACCACCCGAATCCCAAAATCACCCGGCCGGCCGATCTGGCACTGGCCATCGCCGCTCTAACAACCAAATGAATTCCCCAACCTATGCATGGCGGCAATTGCCCGGCGGTCCACGCTTGACGGTGGCCACGCTCGCGCATTCCGAGTGTGCCGCTCTATCGATCTACGTGCCGGCAGGTAGCCGCGATGAAGGTGGGTTGCCGGCCGGTTTGGCGCATTTTGTCGAGCACATGGTATTCAAGGGAACGGCGCGGCGCAGTGCACGCGAATTGAGTCTGGAAATTGAAAATGGCGGGGGCCAGCTCAATGCCGGCACCACCGAAGACCACACGGTTTACGAAGGCCGCGGCGAGGCTGGCCTGCTGCCTGTGTTGGTTGATGTTCTTACGGACATGCTGTGGCATGCTTCCTTTGCCCACGCAGACGTCGCTCTCGAACGCGAAGTCATCGGCGAGGAAATTACCATGTACCGCGAAACCCCCTCGGACCATATCGCCGACATGATCTCCGGCGCTCTGTGGACATCACATCCGTTAGGTAACCCAATCTCCGGCACCCTCGAATCCATCTCACATATCACCCGCAAAAAATTGCTCAATTTCCGCGACCAACATCATTTCCGCGAGGATCTGGTGATCGCCGCCGCCGGTCCATTCTCCTTGGATCAGGTGCAGGCGTTAATCGAGCCGCGCTTGCCCGCGACGTTCCTGCGGGTCGGCCGCGCCCCGGCATTTGTCAGACCCGCCGGTCCGCCGTTGCAGGTGGTGGAGACCCGCGATACCGAACAACTCCAACTCTCGCTAGCTTGGCACACACCGGGGCGGCAGGATCCGCTCCGCCACGCCTTGCGCTTGCTCAGTCTGATGCTTGGGGAAAGCGCCAGTTCGCGGTTGTTTCAGGAGTTGCGTGAGGATCGCGGTCTTTGCTATCAAATTTCCAGTGATGTGACGCTCTTCCACGAAACCGGTGCCTTCGAAATCAGTGCCGGCCTCGACCCCGATGCTCGCGAGGAAGCCCTCGCCTGCATCTTGCGCGAAATCAACGACATCGTCGCCAACGGCCCTCGTCCCGGCGAACTCGATCGCGCCAAGCGCCTGGCCATCTCCCAAAGCAAACTCGCCTTCGAAACCACCTCCGCCCACGCCGCTTGGGCCGGTGAAGGGTTGCTGGATTTCGATCAAATCCCGTCCCTAACCCATTGGCGCGACCGCTTGGTGGCTGTGAACGATGAGGCGATCCAACACGCCGCAGCGCTCATCTTCACCGGCCAAGAGCCCGCAATGGCCGAGATCGGTGATAGGAGATAGAGCGCATCAAGGAGAGGTGACCTCCGGCCGCCATGGCCCATGTACAGAGCAAATCCAGCCGCCCGGCACCACTCTCTTGCTCGTCCCATGGACGTGGGACCCCGCTTGCGTACAAAAAAAATCCCTCGTTCCCAATCTCGATTGGGAACGAGGGATAGACATATAAGCTATCACCCTCTGGTGGTCCGCACGGTCTGCCGTGGAAACCCCATTTGAGAGATACTAGAATCTTAGAAACGCCAGCCGAACCCGACCCGGCCTACATAGGAGGTATAGTCCTTGCCGAGATCCGAGTAGTAGCCGACCTTTAACATCGTGGAGGACGAACCGAAAAGACGAACTCCGGCATCGATACCAACCGTGAACCAGTTAGAAACTGCGGCGTCCTGCAGGTAATTCGAGTAATTGCCATAAACATCCACCAAGTAACGTTCCCCGATAGGGATGGACACTTGGAACCCGTTTTTGAGTAATTGCTGCGATGTGCCTGAATCAAGGGTGTAGTCACCAAAGGAGATTGATTGGCCTTTGAAGAAACTGATCTGATTGCCCATGCTCACCGTGCAACTTGGGAAGTTGTAGGCAACCATGTTTGTCAGCGAACCATAACCGATCACGCCGCCAGCTAGAAATTCTACCGAACCAGCAGCGACAGCGCCGACGGTCGGGGTGATCTGCCATGTCCATGGCTGTGGATTTTCCGTGGGTTGTACATTCACGGTTCTTCCTGTTTGTGCATCGACGCTCGGTGGGGATGCCTCAGCACTGGAGTTGATTATACGAACCGGCAGGCTCAAGGTCAGACCCGCATCGAAAACCTTGGCGGAATCAACGGTCGAATAGCTCAACGGTATATCGATACCGAGGCGAATGTTATCACTCAAGCGTATGTCCATCGTGATCGGCACGAAATAGGTGTTCCCCTTGTAATCGCCAGCACTGAACGCACCGATATCACCCACTAACTCGTAGTCGGATGGATTGCTCCGCTCAATCGAACTGGAAGCCGGTGCCGTCATCGCTCCATAATTGCGGAAGAGCGAAAGCGCGACTTTTGCCGTCGCGGAATTCGGGTTGCCATCCGTCACTGCCACAGGGGTCTTGTTGGCGAGTTCCTTCAGCAGCTCGGAATATTGGGCAGAACCTTCTTTCTTCAAAAAGTCCTCGATCTGCGTTTGGAGGTCATCGCGGGATGTGCCAGTAAACGTCTGTAAACTGGATGACGGGAGTTTGAGTGTCGCCTGCGTATTCGCGGCATTCACAGTGAAAACAATGGCATCTTTCACACCCGCATAATTGAGCGAGAGCGTCGTCTGCTTGTTTTGAAATTTGGCAAATTGGTCTTTCGAGTCGATTGCATTATTGACCAGATCAATCAAGTTCGACCCGCCGACGGTTACCGACTGGCCTGGCGAGATAGCATTGATCTGGAACAAATCCGCAGCATGCAGACCGAGGGGCATAAGCGGGGCTGTTGCTGCCGCCAAAATAATTTTATTCATCATATTTTTTTTCATGTTTTCAATCTAAGTATGGGGATTTGCTTTCTAGGTGATGGCCGTTGGAAGAGCCGGTGGCCGGACCGGTGGGTGGGTTAAAGGAGGATTTCGTCAGAAATATGGGAAATCTCCTCAAGCACGAAAATACCTAATCAGTCAGTTTTGCCAAGGATTTTTTCGGGAAATTTAGAGCGGTGGATTATCGGGTCCTCAGAGTTGCGAATTCAGACATTCTCAGGATTCTTGAGATCGTTCATAAGAGGCAGGGAGCCCGGTGACTGTTCTTACGTTATTTATACCCCGATTTCTTGGCGCGGCGGCGTTTCCTGCGATCAGTGAAGAGAATCGGAAAGCCGAGGATTTTTAACGGCCATTTGAGCATGGAATGCCCGGCTATCAGCAGCCTGATAGAACGCGCGCTGCTTGTTGGATTGGCAGTCACCGTACCCTGCAAGGTCACGTGATGGGTCGCATCCAGAAGTGAGAACTGAAGGCGATCCGGTGAGCCCGCGAGCGTTCGGTTGACATCGGCTTCCGGGCCTTCCCAGGCCGCCCCGCGCTGCATCGGCACGTGATGGTAATGGTGGTTTTGATGTAGTGCCCGGATTGCGGCAGTGGTCTCGATGAGTGGCATGTGATGCGCCAGTGCGTTATAGAGCATCCAGTTATCCCACCCCGGTCGTCCCACGGCGAACTGCGGAATATTGCATAACTCTGGGCATGCCGGGAACAGAAAGTAATCAATCGCAAAGGGCGTCTCCAGCGAGCCGGCAGCAGCCAAACGCGGCAGAAACGAGGAATCCAGCAGGTCGTCGGCGCTGACTGCGGTCGTCAGCTCTATATTGGTGCGTCTGCCTACAGCCAGAAACTTGGGACAAGAGATACTTGCCAATGTATCGATCAGATCCTGGCCGAACATGATGTCACAGTTCACATACGCCAGCAGCGGGAATCTGGCGCGAGCACATACCTTGCGGAATCCATCACCTAGCAACGGCGTGCCGTAGGGCGTGGTTTCTATGTCCGGGATCCACCCAAGGCTGTGTTCCCTCACCACTTCCTCGACCCCGTTCTCCCGCCCTAACAGAATGATCTCAGGCCGCGGGTCCAAGCCAAGCCATGAGCTGATGGCATTGCGTTGGATCACACCGATGTGGCCGACAAAGGGCTTGGGTATGGCGAAAATGGTCAGCATGCAGTCAGATATAGCGGAAATCGGAAAAGCTGAAAGCTGGAATTAACAATGGCTGACGCGCCAACATATTTGGCAGTTACTCAATGTTCCACACCCGCACTCTGGGTTCTGGTGCTAGCGGGTGGGGATGGCATGCCCGAACGCTTCGATGAACGGTCGCCAGAAGTCGATATCGTAGCGTTCCCAAGCATGGCAGCCGAACGGCAATTGCTGCTTTGTCAGGCCGAACATGCGGCGCGGCTGGCTTTCAAAGGCGAACCACATTCCCACTGCTGACGGTGCCACTTTGAAGCGTGGAAAAATCCTCGGTACCACCTTGGAAAAGAACTCGTCCTCAAACATTTTCGGTTGCGCGAGGAAATTGCCATACAAGTTGGATTTCCGCCGGTATCTAACCAGCAACCGGTAATAGCGAAAGGCTTTGCCCACCAGCGACATGTCCTGGTATTTTCGCCACATGTCATCCCAGCTCTTGACCCGCGCGTAGGGATACGGCGGGGTCAGCACCTCTAGAAATGCTTCGACACGGCGCAGTGAGAGGCCGCCATTCCCCCCGCTCTGTTGCATCGGGTCCGCCTCTGTCGATGCGTCATACTCCTCGAACCATGGGGCTCCGATATAGTCATAACCCTGCTGACACCAGTGCGCAAGCGTGTCCTGGAACACAAATGCATCCAGTTGGTAAATCAGAATATATGAGTATCTTATAAACCTCTGATAGAAACAACTATCGAGGAGCAGTTTGTTGTAGGATGTGATACTGGCGAACGAGTGGGATTCTAATCGTTCCACGGTTGGCGTGATGCCGTGTTGGGCGCAGAGTTGCAGGTAGGGGACGGGATCCAGTGACTCGGCGCAGGCCAGGACTAGTGGGTGCCGGCCTAGCAGCACGCAGCATTGGACCAGAGAGATCGCTTCCAAGGGGGTGGGTGTGCCGCGGTATATCGGGATGACCACCGCGACCGAATGGGGGGTGGTAGCGGTGGCGGTGCCTGTGGCGGGAGGGGTGGGCATCGAAAGAGAATGGGGGTCCCCTGATTTCCGATTGATAATTTCCAATTGATGATTTTTGAAATGGCAGGTGTTCCGTCACATCATCGATCAACAATCAAACCTGCGTCTATCTGTTCCAAACTGACAGTATTGGGCGGGACACCCGTTTCCATGATAGCC
>JBAXOP010000149.1:0-12310 GCA_037133195.1 Verrucomicrobiota bacterium
CGCGGCACTGGTCGGCATCGAGCACCATCGCGGAAATTTCCGCCTCGGCAGGGTAGGCGGGGTTGCGCCACCAACTCGCCCCACCCATGCCGGGAAACTCGCGAGCCGCATCCAAGACCACCCAGGTCACGTGGGATTGCACGTTTTGCTCGATAAGCCGGTCGAGCATTGCCGCGCCTAACAACTCACCGGTGGGCGTCCAAAACCGTTGGTAACGGCCCTCCGGCGAGAGGCGCCGATAGGCCTCGGCCACCGCCGGGCGGTCCTCCTCGAGCAATGGCCGCACGATCACCGGGGTGCCGTCGCGCAAGGCCAGTTCGAGACGATCACCCATTGCTTTAGATCAAACCCTGCTCGCGGAGTTGCTCGGTCACCTCGTCGTCATCGGGCAATCCGTTGCCACCGTCACGAATGCGCTGGATTCGGCGGCGCACCCCGTAGCGGCTGCGCGGACCAGTGACCAAATCAGCCACCCCATCGACCACAAACGGCAGAATCGCCAGAATACCTAATACGCCGAGGCCGACGCCGACGCCACGCCGGGCATTGCGGTGCATCAAATCACTGAGCAAAAGGCCGGCGGCAGTGCCCAGCAAGGCGGGGGCGGCCAAGGCGCTCATTTCTATCCATTGTGGGGTTGGGTCCGAATGATCATCTTCCATGGAGCACTTATAGCCATTCTGCGGCCCGCCGACAACCACGGAAAATAAAATGCGCGGGATTCGCGCTTTTCCGCGCAGTTTTTCCCGCTATAATGGTGGCCATCATGGCCCATTTGGAAAATACCTACGCACTCATTCTCGCCGGGGGTTCCGGCACCCGTTTCTGGCCGTTGAGCCGCAACGCGCGTCCCAAACAATTGCTCGACCTATTCGGCGAGGGCACCTTGCTGGAGCAAACGATCCGCCGCCTCGACGGTCTGGTCCCCCTCGAAAACATCCTCATTCTCACCAATGCCTTGCAAGCGGAGGCCGTGCGCGAGATCGCACACATGTTGCCCGCAGCCAATATTGTGGCGGAACCGGCCAAGCGCGACACCGCACCGGCGGTGGCCCTGGGCATCGGGCTGATCGCCGCGCGCAACCCGCAGGCGGTGATGATGGTGCTGCCCTCTGACCAACTCATTTGCAATACCACTGCCTATCAAGCGGTGATGCGCGACGCCCTCGCCACCGCCGAGCACTCTGACGGACTGGTGACTATCGGCATCCGCCCGAGCTGGGCCTGCCCGTCCTACGGCTACATAGAGCGCGGTGAACCGGCCGCCATTCCCGGCCTCACCGGCAGCCATCCGCCATGCGAAGTGAAACGCTTCCGCGAAAAGCCCGACGCCGAACTGGCCGCGCAATTCCTCGCCACCGGCGGCTTCACATGGAACGCGGGCATGTTTGTATGGGCGCTGCCCACCGTCATCCAACAACTCAGCCGCCACGCGCCAGAACTCGCCGGATTCGTCGCCGACCTCCGAGCCGCCACCGACATCCCCGCCACCATCGCCGCCCAATTTCCCAAGCTCACGCCCATTTCCATCGACTACGCGCTGATGGAAAAAGCGGAGCGGGTCCTCAACATTGAGGCGGATTTCGATTGGGATGACGTCGGTTCCTGGCTATCGATCGCCAAGTATCTGGAGCCCACTGCGATTGAAAACCGCGCCAACGAAGCGTTCACCCAGCTTGATTCCGATAATAACATCGTATACAACGCCCGCCCCGGTACCCGCATCGCGTTGCTCGGGGTGAATGATCTGATCGTCGTGCAAACGGCCGACGCATTGCTCATCGCCAACCGCCATGAGGCCGATTCGATCAAAAAACTTACCGATCTGCTCCCGCCGGAGTTGTTATAACCCATTTTTTGCAAAATTCCTCTACCAACCACCCGGCGCTGGGCATCGATCATGGTGATGCACGCATCGGTATTGCCGCCACGGATGATTTCGGAATCCTCGCCTATCCGGTGGAGACGATTGATGCCGCAGCCCGCGATCCCATCGCACGCATCGGCGAGTTGGCGGAAAGGCGCAGGGCGCGCACGCTGGTGTTAGGTATGCCCTTCCGCCTGGATGGCTCCGAAGGCAGCGCCGCCGCCAAGGTGCGAGCGTTTGCCGCGCGGCTGCACCAGCGCTTGCCTAACATCCCACTGGTGTTTGTCGATGAGACTCTCACCACTACCAGCGCCACCGCCAAGCTCCAGCAAGCGGGCCGCAAGACCCGCAGCCACAAACCCATCATCGATCAGGCCGCCGCCGTCGAGATCCTCAACCTGTGGATGGAAGAAGGTTCAGACTAGTGGACGCGCAATAATAACTGTCGCAAGGCATCTTGAGATGCAGTGTAGCGGCGCTCTGTGAGCGCCGATGTGAATGAGGTGACGCGCCGCTACAATGCGACGAATACCCTAGCGAGGCGGAAGGTGCCAGGGCGGGTTTTTCTCTAATTCCTCTTTCAGGAAAGGAAAAGTTTCTGCGGCGTTTTTGAATACGTAAGGGGCGATGACGGCCATCTGCAATTGCAGGGCAACGAAGAAAATACAGATGGCGGTGATGATGCGCCAGGCAGCGAGCGGTCGGTACTCGACCCGATGACCTACCGCGTGATCCCACAGGGCATTGCCAAGACGCTTGGCTGTAAAATAACTCAGCGCCTGGCAAAACACCGCAAGCAAGGCCCAGCCAAATCCAATGCCCCCAACTAATATGCGGAATGAGCGCACGGTGGCAGCTTTGAGGCTCAGGGGCGTGCCATTGGTATTGACCACGCGCAGACCTAACAGCCACTTGCCGGGTGTGGTGGCGAAGTGGTGGATGAGGATGGATTCCGCAATGAACCACGGCACGAGTTGCGCCGCCATGATCCACAGGTTGGCGAACACGGCATCAATATTGCGCCCGGAGAACCACATACACAGCCACCAAGCAGCGATATAGACATGGATATCGAGCCAGCGGGCCCAAAACCGCCGTCCTAACACTGGCGAGGTGGGCAGCGGCGGTGGCGACGAACCCGCCGCAGCGAGCAGATCGGCTTCCTCTTCTTCGTGGGTCGGACCGGAATCCAGGTTGCCTAACTGGACCCAGTTTATATCATCCTTGAAGATGGCCATTTCACATAGCGGCCGCCAATCGTCTAATCCCTCATGCCAGGCTGGGGTGTCGCTGGCCAGCTCGCCGGATTGAATTCTGCGGCGGGCCTCATAGTCATGGATGGGGCCTAGTTTTTCGCCGTTGCGGATGATCCAGATGTCCATAATTCAGAGGTTGCGAAGGGATTTGGCGGCATCTGAGCGCGCGGCAAAAAACGCCGGTACCAAGGCCGCCAACGAACACAAAATAAAAGCCATCACCGCAATGAGCGCCTGCTCTAGCGGATTATTGAATGCGGGCAGCTTGCCAAAACCGGTGAACGAAGCCGAAAACGGATCGAAGCCGAGCACGCGGGCCGCGCCCTGGATTTCCCCGCGAAACAGAATGACCAACCGGCCAAGGGCCACACCGAGGAGCGCGCCGAGCACGCCGAGAATCATCCCTTGATAGAGGAAGACCCGCACGATTTGGCCTGGGGCGGCACCGAGAGCTTTCATGACGCCGATTTCCCGGCGTTTCTGGATGGTGACGGTGAACATGACGGCCATCATTGAGAAAGCGGAAACCAAGACGATGAACGAGAGAGCGAAATACATCATGACGCGCTGCTGGTTGATCAGCGCGAAGAACGCCTGATATTGTTCGCCCCAAGTGAGCAACGACCAGTCCGGGCCGAGAGATACGCGTGCTGCGGCCGCCACCGGCTCAGCCAGGTAGGGGTCGTCGAGCCGCAAGGCAATCCCCTGGACCGCATCCTCCAGGCCGGCCAGGTTTTGGGCCAGCGGCAGCGGCATGAACACATCGGGCGTGATGGCCATTTGCGACGCCTGATAAACCCCGCTGACCTCGGCTTCTTTGGGCAACACGATGGTCTTGAGGCCTTTGAGAATATCGCCGTCCATTTTCTCGGCATCACTCGCGTTGAGCCCGGCAATGGCTTTTTCGATACCGGCTTTGGCTTCGGCGTTGAAGTGATAGGCCGGGTCATCGATCGCTGGATCCAGGGCGACGAGAATGGTGTTGAGCAACTCTTGCTCCGGCTTGCGGATGTTGTCCGAAAAAATCCGATACAACGGCTCGTAAATCCCGGCCTCCAGCACCTTGGTCGGAATCGAAAACCCGTCCTTCTCCGGCTGCCAGGCCGCTGCCAGCGTGGCCGTGGCTTTTTCCCAGGACGCGGCGTATGCCTTGTGTACGGGCGGATTTTCCGTCGCCTTATATGCCCGCATGACTTCTTCGAAATTGCGAGTCGAGTAGAGGCGCAGTTTGTCGCCGACCCTGATGCCGAATTGCTCCGCCAGCAGCGAGGAGACAATCACCCGGTCGTCAATCCCCAGATCGGCGGTGGACGCCGGATATTTCGCTAAATCGAGCATTTTGGCCAACCCGGCGACCTGTGCAGGGTCCGCGGTGTCGATACCATGAAACAGCACGGGGCGCTGCCTCGAGCCTACATCCACAATGACGTTATCCGAAATGAAGGCCGTGGCCGCCTGCACGTGGGGCAATGTCTTGGCCTTGGCGGCGGCTTCCCGCCAATCGGCCATCGGGCTGCCGTCGGCCATCCCGCCAGGTTGGTAACGCAGCAAAATGTGGGGCGTAAAGCCCAGCAAGCGGCCTTTCACATCGCGCTCCAAACCGGCATAGACGGCCATCACCACGACCAACACGAGCACGCCGAGCATCACCCCGATCAGTGAGATGAGGGTGAAAGACGATAGCATCGCACGGCGGGGATTGAGGTAGCGCCGGGCGAGAAGAAAACTGAAGGAACGACGTTTGATGCATCTCCCTAGCCTCAGTCGACGCCTCGGGCAAGCTCAACCCGGCCCAAACCCAAAATTCTCCGAACGCCCCGCTGGCGGCCATGCGCGTCAGGTCACATGCCATGCCTTCACGCATTGGCTTCCCATGGGACGCGCAAGGCATCAAGGAGAGTGGGTATCTTGCCCACATCCGCCCATGAGACGCGCAAGAAATGGCAACATGCGGCTGCCCCTTGCGCCGCGCATGGGCCAATGGCGGCGAGGACGCCTCCACTCCTTGAGTCCCTAGCGACGAACCGCCGCGACCCCTCCCTGCCGCGACACGCGGCAGCCACCTGACGCAAAACGACAACAAAAAATCCGCAAATAGACAACGACAGGAGTCCGGTGATCCGATAACCTTGCCTTCGCGTAGCTCATCCTCAGGAACTCCCGACACCCGTCGCCATCAATTCTACCAGCTAGAACACCTGCCCTTGCCCGTATTCCCACAGCTAACATGAAATACACAACTCTCAAATCCTTCGCGGCCGTCGCCCTGCTGACGGGATGTTACGCCCATGCGGGAAATGCCGCCGGAGCCCCGGCGGGCTCGTCCATGATCACCATGGACTACGCCAAGTATCTGGCACCCATCGACCTGCATTTCAATAAACCAACGAAGCCGATCGAAGGCATTCCGTTAGGTAATGGCAAGATGGGGTCGTTGGTCTGGATCGATGGCTCGGGTTCCAAGTTGCAATTTAATTTTGGTCGGTCGGATGTGTTCTATCGGGGCAGTGCCACCTCGGATTGGGGCAACAAGAGCCATACCGACGGAGGCTCGAAGATCGGCAATGTCGATATCAGTTTTCAAGGCAGCCCGTTTGCCAGCACCTGCAATCAGGACCTGCATGCGTATGACGGTTATGAGAGTATCCAGGGAGCGGACGTCACTGTGCGCATCGTCCCATGGCGCGACCACGATGTGTTTGCCATCGAAATCACCGACAACCGGGCCGCGCCCTCTGCCATCACGGTGGACCTATCCAGATTGCTGGCGACGATTGTGAATGAGCGCTATAGCAATGCGGCGGTGCAATCACAGCAGAACAACAGGCTCGTGCTCAAGCAGGTCTTCAGCTCCAAGTGCGATACCGGGATAACGGTCAACGATGTCTATTGCTCGTCGGCGTGTATTGTCGCCGTGAAAGGACGCAGCGCAACCGCAACGGACAAACAATTAACCGTCACTGCCGGCAAGGGGCCGTTCACGATCTATGTGGGCAGCGCCGCATCGATGACGCCCAAGGACGATGTGGTGGCGCTGGCGGGCACAGAGGTGAAAGCTGCCCTGGCGACCCCCTTCAATGCGATATTTGACACCACCACGGCGCAATGGCATGACTTCTGGCGGAAATCATATATCTATCTGCCAGCCACGCACGAGCGGCCATTCGACGAGAGTTACGATCAGCACTGGCTGTATTACCTCTACGGCATGAACACCTGCAACTTGGGCAAGTATCCGATTCATGCCAACGGCGGCATTTTCAACGTGCAGGACGGTTGGCAGTATTGGGGTTCGCAGTACTGGTGGTTTAACAGTTCCCGCCAGACGCTGACCCCGGTGTTCGAACAGGCCAACCACCCGGAATTGGCTGATCCATACTTCAGCATGCTCAGCCGGCAATTTCCGCGGATCAATCAAGGGGCCATCCAGCAGTTCGGTTGCGGCAAAGATGCCGTCTGGATCCAAGAGACCTTTGCGTTCGATGGACCGGAGGTCTTGCCGGAAAAAGACCGGCCACGGCCGAATGCCAAAACGCGCAGCGATTGGGAATCGCGCTGGGGTGGCGCCGGTCCCAGTCTGCTCTATAACACGGCCGAGGCGGCGCAGTGGTATTGGGAACGCTACGAGTACACGCATGACCTCGCGTGGTTGAAGGACCGGGCCTATCCGATGCTCAAAGGTACCGCCGAATTGTACCGCAGCTACCCCGGAACGAAGTTGGAAGCCGACGGCAAATACCATATCAACAACACGTCATGGGCGGAAACCTACCGGGACAACGTCCGCGACGGCATCAATGACCTGGCCTCCATCCGCGCGATCTTTTCGGTCGCAATCCAAGCTGCGGGATTGCTCAAAGTCGATGCCGGGTTGGCGAAGCAGTGGCAGGAGATGCTCGATAAGCTGGCTCCCTATCCGACAAACGCGACCCCGCAGGCCATGGGCGTGCTGCAAAAGGCCGGGGAACCGGTATTTGCTATTGGTGTCGGCGGTGGCAATTCCGCGGGTTCGGACCACGATCCGCGCCTGATGCTCGTCAATGTCTTCGACCTGGTGAATACCGAATCGAAACTCACCAAGCCCGACGAATGGCAGATGGCGATGAACACGCTGAACAGTCTGAAACAGGGTAAATGGATTGCGATGAACAAGAACGAAGGCGCGGGCGGCGGGGCGTCGCCGCTGGCGAGATTCTGTGGCGAAGCGGCTAGACTCGGCAGCGCCGATTGGGTGAAGAAATGCTTTGTTTACCAGCAATCCTATTGGAAGACGTGTCAGGATGCCCCCACCCGCTGGATCAACCGCATCCGCGAATACAACCCGGACGGCGGCTTTGCCCTCGACTGGCAACAGGAGGCCACGTTCAGCGAGGGAATGTCCGCCGCCTTGCTGCAATCGGGTGCTGCGACACCCGGCGGCACGCCCATCATCCGCGTCTTTCCCGCCTGGCCCAAGGACATGGACGCGAGCTTCACCCTCCGTGCCAAGGGCGATTTTCTGGTGACCTCACAGATGAAAGCCGGCAAAGTGGATTTCATTGAAGTGACGTCGCAGCGCGGCGCGGCGTGCACGGTGCGCAATTATTGGGGCAAAGAAAGTGTTGATCTCTATCGGAATAGCAAGAAGAGCGAAACGCTAACCGCCGAGTTATTAGCCTTCGCCACCAAACCGGGAGAAACCATTGTCATCGTCAGGAGCGGCACCAAGCCGGCGGACTTCCGCGTGACTCTGCCGACGGCGAACGCAGTCCCGAAATAGAGTCATGAGCGGGGGATCTACCTTGGACTGCGGTGACTCGTCACCGCTTTGGGCAGAAGCGGACTTGTCCGCCTCGGCGCAGAGCAGACGAGGTTTTAGCAACGTCAGAGCGCAAGCGCCTACCCTCCCGTCGCCAAGGCTCCTCAACTGCAAAGCGGTGACAAGTCACCGCAGTCCAAAAGCGGTGACAAGTCACCGCACTCCGGGTCATGTCGGCAGTTTTGCCGACATGACAAGCGCGCAATTACTGTTACAAACGAGCGGTGCGCAGCCGTGTTCAATCCGCGCCAATCGAGCCCCGTTACCACGACCATGACCCC
The DNA here is from genome assembly GCA_037133195.1 of Verrucomicrobiota bacterium. Taxonomy (GTDB): domain Bacteria; phylum Verrucomicrobiota; class Verrucomicrobiia; order Verrucomicrobiales; family Akkermansiaceae; genus Luteolibacter. The sequence continues at coordinate 8,203 of JBAXOP010000149.1, forward strand.
CAGGATTTTTCCGTATATTCTCGCCAGCATGCTTGCGTCCGCCACCCTTGCCACCGCGCGCAATCTGGTGCCTGCCGAGCCGGGCAAATCGCCGAACTACTGGTGCACGTGGTCGGTCCAGAGTTACATGCAGGGCCAGGGCACCAAGACCAATGACCCACTCCTCTATCAGGTGGCGTCGATTGACAAATTCGCGGCCCTTCAGCTCAACGAGGAGAACTTGTTTGGCGCCAGCGGCTGGGTGAAGAATTTCTATCAAAAAGTAAGGGGCGACCTGTGGGTGGTGCTCGACGATGGTTGGGACCTCCCGGTGAATCGGGATCTCGGCTACCGGAATTTCTCCAAACTTGATCCCGAAAAATTTCCTACGTTCAAAGGCTCGATTCCAGAGAATCTTGTGACTCTCAATAAAAAAGTGATGGACTGCGGCTGGCGCGGGGTCGGTCTCTGGTACCGGGCTTATGAACCGGCCATTGATGCGCAGCGGAAGAAATCGTTCAAATCGGAGGCCGAGTATAAGAAAGTTTTCTGGCGCGAGCGGCTCGAGTGGTCAAAGGCGGCGGGCATCGGGTATTGGAAGATGGACGGGGGCGGCGACGAGGCGGCCTGGGAAATGATGAGCGACTTTGCGGATGAGTATTTCCCGGGACTGGTCATGGAACACGGCAACCCCTCCAAGAATGGCCCCTTCAACTCTTATCCCGGCAGCGGACAGATCTATCCCGATTATGTCGAAGCCGGCAAGCGGGTGATCCAGTACTCCGAGGTGCTGCGGCTGCATGACCATTCGCCCCAGCTTGGCATCCCGACCATGCTCGGCCGCATGGCCGGCATCCTTGACGCGGTCAAAACCAAGCCGGCCAAGACGGGCTATCTCAACTGTGAGGATGAAGTCACTATTGCCGCGGTGCTTGGCGGCACCATGGGCGTCATGCGCAGCCCGATGGTCGGTCTCAGGCCCGGCGATGATCCGGACATTTTTCTCAAAGGCCCGCGCAACCTCAAGAAGCGCATGGATGAAGTGGTCCGGGCCGTCAGGTGGCATCGCATTGCCCCCGCCTTTGGTGCCGGAGTGATGGCGACGCAGGTCGATAACAAGATGCTGGTTGATTCCTACAAATTTCCGATCGGTGAATTCTGGACCAGCACGGAGGATTGGGCCACGACGTACGCCTCGCCGTATGCGTGCGGGAACAAGGTGGTCTCTCAGTCAGCGCCTGCACGGGTCACCCGCGGACTTTCGTTGCCTGAAGTTAAATGCAATGGCGAACCGCCCTACGTTCTGGCTTCACTCAATCCCAATGGGTCGGTCAGCATTGGCACACTCGGCAGATTGAATCCTGAACGCGGCTTTTATTTTCCTGAGGCCGATGTCAGTGTGCATATCGGGCGTATCACAGGCAATATCGGCATCTTCGGCTATTACAAGAGTCTGACGGTGGTGTTAGACAAGCCACTTGGAGAGTTTCGGATCTGGGCCCAGGATCTGGCCGGAGACGGCGCGGTGGACATCACGTCAAATGTGTTAGTGGATGGCAACAAGCTGGTTTTCCCCGGCGAGTTACTCAAAAACATCGGACTCTCCGCCGCCACTCCCGCCGACCTGTCGGACCCGGCGATAGTCGTGGAAATCGTGAGTAAATGAAAATCAAAAGATGAACAAATCAGCAATGATGCTGGCGGTGAAGGAAAGGTTCCGTCAGGAGCTAAATCTCCGTGATGGATCGCTTCTGATAGAATCCAAAATTCAAAATTCACCATTCAATATTCGTCTTTGGGTTGATGCCAACCGGCCGGTCATTCACATTGAGGGGGAATCCAATCAGGAAAATGAATCTGTGCGCTGGCTCTGGCACGGCGGCCTGGAACTCACGGCGAAGATGCTCGATAACCCCGGCAGCCGCGAAGTGCTCATTCCCGCACTGGCCACGGCGACGGGCCAAAAAATCACCGCGGTTTCGCGCCTCGGCTACACCGGCAAACTCGAATGGCACCAGGATGCCACCGGGTTGCGGGTGACCATGTCCAAGCCGCAACCCGCCGACCACGTGGTCGTGCTCAAAGTCCTTTAATCTAACACAAGACACCGAGCCATGCATAAACTAACAATGATTCCCATAGTTGCCGCCATCGGCATTGCCAGCGCAAGCGCCGCCGCGCCGGCCGCGCCGCTCGTCACCGCGGATTACCAGAAATGGGTGTCCACAGCGGACGTTGATTTCACCGGGAGTCTGCCCAAATCCTATCACGGGCTGCCGATTGGCACCGGTGAGATGGGCAGTCTGGTCTGGAACAGCGGCAGCAGCGCATTGAAATTCCAGATCAACCGCACGGATGTGTTTGGGTGCAACAGCGCCATCACCGCGGTGAGCGGTGACGTGCCCAATGATGAGGATGTGACCAAGGTGGTGTCCGATTTCGGCAATGGCTGTGGGTATGTGACGGTGGATTTTGGCGGCACCCCATTCGGCCCCGCCACCAAACATCACCTCTCGCTGTATGACGGCAAGCTGGCCATAGCGGGCGAAGGCGTGAGCGCCGACATCATTGCCGGCGTGGATGCGGATGCGTTTATCATGCGTATCAAGGATAGCCGCAGCGCGCCACAGGACATCCGGGTGGACCTGACGTTGCTGCAAAAGGCCGGCGTCACCAAGCGCCCGCTAACTATCACTCAGGACGCAGCCAAGGTGCTGGCCCAACAGAACGAGACCGTCGAGTCGCTGCTGGCCAAGGGGGCCATTAAGCAGCACTACTCGACTCTGGCCAACGGCTCAGAGGGCACACAACTCTGGCTGACCCAGAAGTTTGAACAGGAGGCCGCCACCGAATTCCGCGAGCAGGATCACTACAGCGCCTCGAGCGTGGTCATCGATGTCTCAGGCCGCAATGCCACGCTTGCTCAAGCGAATCCCGAAACGGTTAGCCTGACATTGAAAGCGGGAGCGGGCGAGGTGTTAGTCTATATCGCGAGCGCCGCCACCCTGGACAAAAAGGTCAGCGTGGCTCAGGTGCTCGCCAAGGCCAAGGAGCGCGCAAAGGCGGCCAAAGCCAAAGGCTATGACAAGATGTTTGCTTCGAACCAGGCTTGGTGGCGGGAGTTCTGGGGAAAGTCATACGTGAACCTGTCGGCGGATGAGGTCAGCCGATCGATCCAGAACAAATGGTATTATTACTTGTATTTGATGGCCAGCAGCACGCGGGGGCAATACCCGGCGAGATTCGGAGGCAACATCTGGAGCACCAACGGCAACAATTTCGGTTGGGGCTCGATGTTCTGGGGATTCAACGAGGAACCGATGCAGCATTCGTATGAAGGTGCCAATCACGGCGAGCTGCAGGATGCCACCCTGCGCATGAATCTGAAGAACTATGAGAGTTACAAAACCCTGGCCCGGCAGCAGTGGATCGGCAAGGAGACCGAGGCGATTTTCATCGAGGAAACCCGGCCGTGGAATGGTCCGGAGAAAGTTCCTGATAGCATTTCCAAGGATTTGCTGGCCTGTACCACGCCGGATGGCGCCGGGCCGATGACCCCCGCGCTGGCGTTGTTTGCGCTACTCCGCCATCAGCATGATTCCAGGTGGCAGTTGCCCTCGGGGTGGACCGGCTTGACCACGATCAACGGGGCGGAGAAAGCCGAGCACTACTGGGACCGCTACCTTTACACTCTGGATCTCAAATCCCTCAAAGAGTCGTACAAAATGATCAAGGGCGCGGCCGAGTTCTATCGGAACACCCCGCACCTGAAACTCGAGGCCGACGGTTTCTATCACCATTACAAAAGCAACATCCACGAGCACATCTATGGCGCGAAGGACGCGGTTGACGACATCGCCTTCATCCGCGGCTCTCTGACCGCGGCCATCAAGGCGTCCGCCTTGTTGAATGTGGATGTGCCGCTGCGTCCGGAGTGGCAGAACATCATCGACAAGCTGTCGCCCTACGTGCTCAGCAGTGATCCCGAGGCGGTCGGCAAGCTGGCCGATACGCCGGACAAACCGACCTGGGCGCAAGCCCGGCGCCCGGTGATCAACGGCCCCGGTGACGGCGTCTGGGGGGCGGAGAGCCCGCGCTTGCGGATGTTGGAGAACTTCGACATTCTGAC
>JBAXOP010000150.1:0-12309 GCA_037133195.1 Verrucomicrobiota bacterium
TTCCATTCACCTCGCATGGGCAATGCGGGCAGCATGCCCGCACCACGTGGCCCGGCCATCCTGCCCGGAGCCTCCAAACAAAAAAATTACTTTCGTTTCCACACCCAGCGTCCGCCGGGTTCTGGTTCTAAAAATTGATAGAGCAGGATTATCTTATCCGTGTCATCCTCATCAATCCGTGAAATCCGTGGTCAATAAACGTCTCTGCAACCCTTGCCATTTTCCTTTATAGCACCAGAACCCGCGCTGCGCTGGAGTGTGGAACGTAGAGTAACTTGGGCTGTGCAATGGAGCGCCGGCTTCAGCCGGCCAGACGCGCCGGCTGAAGCCAGCGCTCCGTAACGATCCAAGTTAGTCGGGAGGCTAAGCCCCCTGCGGGACATCGAGCCGGAATTCGGGGATGCGGGCGAAGATCCATTCGCCGAGGGCGGTTTCGCCGAAGAACGAGCCGCTCACCCGCGCCGAGCGAGCGACCACATGGTAGCTGTTGTAGGAAAAATGCTCGCCTGGGTTGATGGCGGGCGTTTGACCAACTACTCCCGCACCTTCCACCACACTGACTTCGCCGCCGTCCTCATGCACCACCCACTTGCGGCCACGAATCGTCACCGCGACGGGCGAATCATTGTGAATGGAAATGAAATACACGAATGGATGCGGCTTTTGCGGGCTAGCCTCCAACCCCGGCATATAGATTACGTCGTCCACACTGACGTGAAGGTCTGCAAATTCGCGGAGTGGTCCTGCCATGCCTGTGATGGTTCCGCTTAGGGCGGCCGCTGCCAAGCACGAAAATTCACTGGCGCCAGTCTGTCGTCGCGCTATGAATACGCCGTGACCAGCGCACCACCAGTGGCATTGACGATAGCAGGCTCGGATTGCTCCGCAGGCGCGGGCATCCAAGCTGACTTAAAAACATTCCAGCACTTCGCGGTGCACGGCCTCACCGCGCTCACTTGCGTCGTGGCAGAATCCGCCACGGTCGTTCGGGCCGTGCATGCCGTGCCGGTGGCTCTGCTGCGCGACCAGGTGTCACTGATGTTAGATTCATTCCCGGTGGTGGCGGTAAAAACCGGCATGTTGGTATCGGCCGTGCATGTGCGGGCGGTGGCGGAATTATTAGCGGCCCGGCCGCGGCTGATGCTGGTGGTGGATCCGGTGATGATCGCCTCTACCGGCACGCCCTTGCTTGAACCCGACGCGCTGGATGCCTATTGCGAGTACCTGTTGCCGCTGGCAACACTCATTACCCCCAATTTGCCTGAAGCCGAGGCGTTACTTGGTGGCTCTATTCCTAACAAAGATGCGCTCATCCCCGCCGCCCGCCGCCTGGCGGCTTTGTTCAAAACCAACATTTTATTGAAAGGTGGCCACCTGGACGGCCCGGACTGCATGGATGTGTTGGTGGCAGACGGTGATATTCATGATTTTAGCGATCCGCGACTGGCGGTGGCCGGCTCGCACGGCACCGGTTGCACGCTCTCGGCCGCCGTCACTGCGGGGTTGGCCATGGGTGCCGCCCTGCCGGATGCTGTGGCCGCCGCCAAAGAATATCTCAACAACACCTTGCGGCATTCCTACGTATTCAGTAGCCCCGGCGGCGGCATGATTCACGCCCTCAACCAAGGCACGGTTATTGGATAGTCACAAGTTACACCATGAACATAGTTAGCTTCCATCACCTGGCGATCATTTGCTCTGATTATGCGCGCTCGAAGTATTTCTACACCAAGGTGTTAGGTCTGGCGATTATCGAGGAAACACTGCGTGCGCAGCGTAATTCCTACAAACTGGACCTCGCTATTCCCGGCGGCGGCCAAATCGAACTCTTCTCATTTCCTAGTCCTCCCCTGCGCCTCTCATACCCTGAGGCCTGTGGCTTGCGTCACCTCGCTTTCGAGGTCCCGGATATTTCGGCGGCGATCAAGGAGCTGACCGGGCAGGGGGTGATGGTCGAGCCCGTGCGCATCGATGAATTAAGCGGAAAAGCCTATACCTTCTTCGCCGACCCAGATGGCTTGCCCATCGAATTGTACGAGAGCTAGGTCATATGGAGCGCTGGCTTTAGCCGGCGCGTACGGTCCTCATTTCACCTTGCTTGGGATGGGCGGAAGAGTCGCTACGAGGATGGACTGGGCGGGCTTGGCGGGTTTTCCCTCGACCTGACGCACTTGCACCTCGGTGAACACACTCACGCTCAGATTGCCTAACGGACCGGGCTTGGCTTTGGCGGGGTCGGCTCGGAAAATAAAGTCGATGGCGTAGCCGTTGGGCTTGGTTTCCAGGGTGATACCAGGCGGCGGGGCGCTGAGTGCAAACTTCATCGGGCGGTTGTTAGCAAGGGCACCCAATCCGGGCAAGCGGAGGGTGGCCGTGCCTCCAGCTGGAATTGTCACTCCGGATGCACACGCCGCACGGAAACGCTCCATGCCAGCCGGCGGGACCGGCGAACGCTTGGTGCCCGGCGGACGGGGAAGCACCCATGCTAGCAATTCCTCGGCGGGCACCAGATGGCGGTAGAAGAATGCCTGCATGCGGTCCTCAGCGGGAATTGCCTGGTGCACCACCTCAGCGTCGTTGATACGGGCGCGTCCTTCGATAGCCAACGCCACCGGGGCGCTGGTTTCATCGTTAGGAAGCTTCACCGTAAGCCGCAGTGAGTCGGTGCCAGCGGGGACCTTGCCGCCGACCAGTTCGAAGCCCGGCGGTGCGTCTTTCAACGACAGGGAGATTTCGCCGCTGAAGCCATCCAGCCGCAGTACTTGCGCGGTGATCGGTACCATGCTGCCAACCCGCCCATTGATACTCGACGGCACAATGCGTAATTTAAAATCCGGTTGAGCCGGCGCGATCGTGAGTCGATAGGCATGTGCCATGCTGCCCTTGCCCTGGGTATCGGACACGTGAAATTGATAGATACCATCACGCTGCGAGGTGAAGGCGACGCGCGAATCGGCGTGATGGGTTTCCAAACCGGCGGATGGATCATCGGAGTCATCGTTGGAGGCGATGAGTTTGCCATCGGCATCGGTGACCCTCAGCTTGGAGTCGAGTGGTGAGCCGAGCCTGCGGGCGTGGATTTCCGCCACCACTTCGCTGTTGGCCGGCAGGTGGAGCGGGAAGATATCATGTTCGTCGGGATGGCTGATGATTGCGTTAATTGTGCAGGGAAAGCTCAGATCCGTCGGCGCTTTGCCGTCTGCAGCTTCGGTGAACTCGGGAAAACGCCCGGCTTCAAATTGCACGAAACCGATGGCCGGCGCATGCAAACCGATGTTGAGCAATCCGGGGGTGTCGCCGGCGTCCACCGGTAGTTTGCGCTCTGGCAAATTCCAGCCGGCCACCCGCACGTCCACCCGGGTGTGGATCCGGCCGCCGGTGGGGAATTGCTCTGTTAGGCAGGGGAGTTCGCCCGCGCTGATTCGATAAATAAAGTCCTCGCGGCCGCGGCAAATCGTGTCGCGAATGCGCAGCGTGTAGCGTCCGTCTGCCGGTATGGTCACGCACAGCAGAGGATCGGGCCGGTAACCAAAGTCATTGCTAAAGGCCACTTCGCGCCCTTTGGGGTCTAGCAAACTGATGGTGGCCTGGAACCAGCCCGGCACCGCATCTGCTAGATATGGGATGAGTTCGCGTGCTCCCACCGCCACAGTGAGATGCTTGCCTTTGCGGGCATCGAATGCGAAATAATCCACGTCGCCAGGTAGAATGCGCCCGTTGATCACGGTGGGCAACGTGACGGGCGTGGTGGCCGCCTGCTCGGGGGAGTCGTTAGGCTCGGTTTCCATCACTTCCGGCAGCACACCGATCTGGAAGATCATCGGATTGGAAAGTCCGAGAGGGGTGAGCAAGCGCAATTCCCGGTTGCCCGGAAGGGCCTCGGCGGTGAGCGTGACGCGGCAGGTGACGCGGTCAACGAGTTGTGGATTGAGTTGGTGTTTGGGATCGCGCCGCTGTACTACGGCTTCGCGATAGGCGGTTACCTCGTCGTCCGTAATTCCGGCCTTGCGGGCGATTTGGGTGAGCAAATCCTCCTCGCGCACGTAGCCGGGCTGGCGCTTCTCTGTCTTCATTTTCTCGCGTTCGGCTTGCAGTGCCTCCCGTATCACCTTCTCTCGCTGTCCGTCGAGCGGCTTGAAAATTTTCACGACCTCGGCGTGGGCCCCGGCTCCGGAAATAAGGGCGGCGGTGGCACCGCCCAGATTAGCACCGCCAACAGTCACCTCAAAGCGAGTCCCTTGGCGTCCGCCGGCCGGCAATACATAACCGATGACCGGAGCGATCTGGCCTTTTTGTTGGGACCAGGCTGGCAGCGCCATCAGCAAAGCCAGCAACCACACCAAGCGGCGCGTGAGCCGGCAAGCCGGAGATCTGTCGGATCTGTCGGATCTGTCGGATCTGTCGGATCTGTCGGATCTAATGTTAGGGATGCGGGGCATGAGCGTAATGTTCACATAATTTCCAACAATTTTCCGCCGCTCTGGAGTTTTTCGTCTTTGCCGGGGATGACGCGGGCGGTTAGACCGAGCGGGTGCGGCAGGGTGGCCTCGGTGTCGATCCCCATGAGTTGATAGATGCTGCCGACCAGGTCCCACGGATAGATCGGGCGCTCGGCCACTTCCTCGCCGCGGGCGTCGGTGGCACCGACGACATGGCCGCCGCTGAAGCCGCCGCCGGCGAGCATGTGGCAGAATGCCTTGCCATGATGGTTGCGACCGCCATTCCAAGGGGATTCATTTTGGACTTTGGGGGTGCGGCCGAATTCACCGCCCCACCACACGATCGTACTATCGAGCAAGCTGCGGGCGGCCAGGTCCTCGATGAGGGAGCCGACGCCTTTGTCCATTTCGGGGAGTTGGCGGCGCATGATTTGGAAATGTTGTTTATGGGTATCCCAACCTTTGTAATTGATAGTGATATAAGGCACGCCGATTTCCACTAGACGGCGGGCCATCAGACAGGCCTGGCCAAAAGTGCTGCGGCCGTACTTATCGCGGAGGTCAGCTTTTTCCTGGTTGAGATCGAACGTTTTGGCACCGTCGCCAAGCATCAAGTCATACGCTTCCTCCTCGGCGTGGCGCATGGCGGCCACCGCCGGATGTTTGGGCACGGCATTGCCGAGGGTATCCATGTGATGGAGCAATTCGCGGCGTGCACGCTGGCGTTCGTCGGTGAAGCCTTCCGCGACGATACCTTCTACGGCGAAGGGGGTTTTGGCTGGATTACCGCCGGTGGCGAAGGGTTTGTAGCGCGACCCGAGAAACCCCGCCTCCGAAAAACGTCCCTGCGGCTCGGTTAGTACAATGTACGGCGGTATCTCATTCTTATATCCGGAGGCCCGGCCCTTGAAGAGCGATACCACCGCCCCGACTGACGGATAGACAATTCGCCCGCCCTCGGGATGACCGGTTTGCACCACATAGGACGCGGTCTCGTGGCCGTTGAGCCCGTGGGTCATGCCACGGAGGATCGCCAGTTTGTCGGCTTGCGAGGCGAGCACCGGTAACAATTCGTTGATGCGCATGCCGGCCACCTTGGTGTCCAGCGGCTTGGTAAACGCCCCGCAATAATCCGCGCCGGCATCGGGCTTGGGGTCGAAGGTATCGAGATGGCAAGGACCGCCCCACAGCCAGATTTGGATGACCGACTTGGCGCGGGCCGTGGGTGTGGTGGCTGGTGGTGCCGCTGCACCAAACAACGGGGAATTGGAAAAGAGCACCGATACGCCGCCGCCGAAGACATATTGCAAGGCGAGGCGTCGCGAAATCGGCAACCCGTGTGAAGCTAAGGCGCTTTGAAATGGATTTAGTGACGACATAGGAATTCGGTGGAGTTAAGCAAGGCCCAGATGAGATCGACGAGCGCCTCCTTGCGGGTAGGCGTGGCGGCGATGGTTTCGCGAACGAGGGAGGCTTCCTCCGAGGTCGGCGTGCGGCATAGGATGGCGGTGTAGAGTTGGCCGGCGATGTTGTTATGAGCGGCGGTGTTGCGCAGCAATTTGCGCACAAGGGTGCTCTGGTCGATTTTGGCGCGAATTTGCGACGAGTTGAGGAAATGCAACCGTTGCGCAGCACTGGGATTGGAGCTGCGTTCTGCTTCTAAACCGGAGTCGCGTGCCGGTCGCCCGAACAATTCGAGAAACGAACTGCTGATGCTCCCATCCGGTAGCCCAATGGCTCTCGAACCCTCTGGCAAAAACGTGAAGGGCTCCGGTATCACGCTCGAATAGGCTTCACTTGTTCCCGTCACCGCGCATATCGCATCTATGAGCACCTCCGCATCAAGCCGTCGGATCGGATAGGCCCCGAACAATCCAATGGCCCGCGAATCGCCTCCTGCCGGAATGCAGGAAAGTTGGTAGGTGCGGGAATTGACGATCAACCGGAATAAATGCCGCATGTCGTAGCCATGACCTATGAATTCCTTTTCCAGATATGCTAACAACTCGGGATGGGATGGCGGGTTATTCTGGCGGATATCATCGGGTTCGTGGATGAGGCCGCGGCCCAGCAGCCAGTACCAGGCGCGGTTGGCTAGGTTACGGGCGAACCATGGGTTATGAGGTTGGAGCAGCCACTCGGCGAAGGCGGCACGCGGGTCGATCTCGGGCAGGAGGCTGAGCAATTGGCCGTCGGGCATTTTGACCAAAGTCTTGGTGGCGGGCTTGTCCTCATCGAAGAACACAATCTCCTCTTTCCACTCCTTGGTCGATTTGTAACCAACTCGCGAAAAGCACAGGCTCAGCGCGTCGAGTTCGGCTGGCGTCCAAGATTCCTGCCTCACTCCCATGAATGCGAGCGATACCGCTGCCGCCAGCGCTCGCGGCTCCCGGCTTTGTACCGCCCGGAAAAAATTTGCTTGGGGCACCCGCATGTTGCTGCCGGTGGCGGTGAGCAAGCCGCGTGCGAAGCGATCCAAGGGCAGGTTATCGCGCACGCAATCGCGCAGCAGGTGGTGATACGCCTGTGCCGGGTTGGGCCATAAATTGATAGGAAACTCGGCTTTCACTCGCAGCAAGTCGCCCCATTTGAGCGCCCAAAAGTCTGCGAATTCATCCCGGGTGAAAAGTGCTTCAAGCAGCTTGGCGTGCTTGTCCGATGCCTTGTCTGCTAGAAATTTGGCCACCTCCTCGGCACTCGGCAAGGTGCCGATGATATCAAGGAAGAGGCGGCGAATGAACACCGAGTCGGAACACGGCAACGCCGGGGCCAAGCCGTCCTTGGCGAGGCGGGCGAACACCAACGTGTCGATCCGGCTCAGGGGCACGGAAAATGAGCTGGCTTCAAACGGCTCACGCGGCATCGAGGCTCCGGTTGGAGGCGCGGCTAGGGAAAGGCCCGCACTCAACGCCCAGAGGATCGATGCGAGGCGATTCATGCTGTTGATGCTTCCAGTTCGAGTTCAAACAACAGGTCATCGCGGCACACGTCGGCATGCACGACAATTTCCACTTGCGGCGGCAGGCCGAGGGTTTGGCGGGCATCATTCCACAGCACCATATCCTTGGCGTCGCGGAAATAAGCGATGCCGCGCACCGCATCCGACCACTCCATGCCGGCCTTGTGTAAGATAGCTTCCACCACCTCCAAGGTGCGCGTAATCTGCGCCTGAATGTCATCAATAAATTCAGTTTCGCCGCTAGGCGCGATGCTGGCACTGCCGGAGATATGCAAAGTGCGGCTGTCTGACGTGCGCAATTCCAGTGCGCGGCTGAAGGCGCTGCCATAAGCATAGGCGCAACCCTGCAGCGGCGATTCGGCCACCCGCAGCTCCAAACCGGTGTTTTTCGGGCGCAAGGCATGCACCTTGGCCAGTACAAGTTTGCCTGAGGCGTTGGCGATACCGATGCCGGTGCTCGCTGGCATCCGCAAGGAAAATACCTCATGCTTTTTGAAAAACTCGGTGCGCGCCCGATTGAAATCATCATACCATGACAAAATACCGTCCAAATAATACCAGGTACGCACGACATCCCGGAATACCATGCCTCGCGATTGCAACGCCGCTTTGATCAGCGTCATCACTTGCGTCGTTTGCCCTGCCCCGTCTTGCGTCGCATCCGCCGGCACCAGCCCGCCTAAATAGCAATACTCCGCGTTTTCATCCTCAAAACTGAAACCGATGATGGCCTCTTCATAGACGATGGGCTCCACGTCCACCCCGAGAATCGCCCGGACTAACAAGCCACCGGCCAGCGGGCCGTGATTGCTGTCGTTGATGAGCAAGGACACCGGCAACGTCGCGAATGGCGAGGTGGCCAACGCCGCGCCCAGATCAGCCATCAAGTGCTCATCACCAAATCCATCGAGTTCCACCAGGGTGGCACCGGTTTGCTCCTGGAAGCCGGACAGGTCAGCCAGCCAGCGGGCGGGAGTGGCTGTGATACCTGGCACCGCGCCTAACAGAAACTCAGTCCAGCCGGCCTTGGGAACCGCGCGGCACCAGAGAGAGCCGAAGGTTTCCGTAATGATCTCAGCGTGGGTCTGTGTGTTCTGGTTCATGTGCGATAAAATACGGGCAGGTGCTGCCAGATATTTCTGGTAAATCAGAGTAATTGCGGTGTGCCGGTGTGGATAGCGGATTCCGCCGCCCGGTGCGGCTAAATCGGTGGCAAGGCGGAGGTTTTCTTCAGTGCCCCGGAGAACGGGCGAGGACGCCTGTTCTCCCGACGGATGGCCTCCCCGGCAGCTTGGGCTAACTATGCCTGCGCCGACTCCTCCACCACGATGCGCGGAAACACCGGCTTGGGCTTGCCGATCGCGTGGCCGTCGGGCAGCAGGCCCCAGTGCAGATCGGTGAGTTTCAGACTTGTTAGGGATGGCAGGTTCAGCTGGGCGGCGAGCTTGGCGGCGGCGTCAGGGAGGATCGGGGACAGCAGCACGGCGGCATGGGCGACGCTCTCGGCGAGGTGATAGAGCACGGTGGCGAGGCGCTCGTGATTGGCCGGCTCCTTGTTGAGTTCCCAGGGCTTCATCCGTTCGGCATAGCCATTGCAATGGACAACGTGGCGGCTGATGGCTTCGAGACCGCGCGAAATGTCGCATTCATCCATCGCAGCCTGATAGGCGGCGGTGGAGTCGGTTAGGGAAATTTGCAGGGCGGTTTCGTCGGCGGTGAGAGGAGAGCCGTTGTGGAGGATGCCGGCGGTGAAGCGCTGGCTCATGTTGAGGGCGCGGTTGCAGAGGTTGCCCGTTTCGTTAGCCAGCTCGGTATTGAAGAGCATGATGAGGCGGTCGAGATCAAAGTCGGAGTCCTTGCCGGTGACGATATCGCGGACCAAATAGTAGCGCAGGGCATCGACGCCGAAGGAGTCGGCGAGTTCGTTAGGATCGATGATATTGCCGGTGGACTTGGAGAGTTTGTCGCCGCCCTTGCTATTCCAGAAGCCGTGGACGAGCAGACGTGGGATTCGGGCATCAGGGAAACCCATGGCATGGAGCATGCACAGCCAATAAATCCCGTGTGCGGGCACCAAGATGTCTTTGCCAATCAGATGGGTACTGCGGCTGCCTCCGACGTTCCAGAGGTTTTCAAAATCAGGCAAGCCGGCATCCGGTGCGGCGTGATAGCCGGCAAACGAGATATAGTTGATGAGCGCATCGAACCAGACGTAGGTGACAAAATTGGAGTCGAATGGCAGTTCGATGCCCCAGCGCAAGCGTTCCTTGGGGCGGGAAATGCACAGGTCGGTATCGCCGGAGCGCTCCAGGGCATTGAGCAACTCGGTCTTGCGAAAGGCCGGAGTGATGACGTCCGGGTGGCTCTCAATAAACGTTTTGAGCCATCCGGTATGCTCGCTGAGTTTGAAATACCAATTCTCTTCCTCGACAATGTTGACCTCACCCCACTGCGGACCAAAGTTGCCGTTTTCATCACGGTCCCGGTCTTGGAGGAATTGCTCCTGGCGCACCGAGTACGGGGCCGAGTGGGATTTTTTGTAGAGCTGGCCGCGTTGTTGGAGGTCGCTGAGGATACCTTGCACACAGGCCTTGTGGCGTGCATCGGTCGTCTCCGCCCAGCCATCGTAATGCACCCCGAGCTTCTCCCACAGGTTGCGAAATTGCTTGGTGGTGCGTTTGACAAATGTCGCCGGGTGTACTCCTTCGCGCTCCGCGGTTTGTTGGACTTTCTGGCCGTGTTGGTCCACGCCAGTTAGAAAATACGCTTTCTCGCCACGCAGCCGGCGGTAGCGGATGATCACATCGGCGAGCACCTTTTCATAGGCATGGCCGATATGCGGTGCGCCGTTGGTATAGTCGATAGCGGTGGTGAGGTAGAACATGGGGGGCCGGTTGTCAGTTGTCAGTTGTCGGGGGAAAAAGATCAAGCAAATCGGACGGATCCGTCCGATCTCTGATCTTCTGTCTTCTATCTGGGAGCGCAGCGGTCTTCTGTCTTCTCAGCGCTTTTTATACAACTGCTCGACCTTGGCGTCCTCGATGCGGGAGGCTAGCCAGGAATCAAAAACGAACATTTCGTTTTGGGTGGATGCGGAGGCCACAGCGGTATCGATGCTGGCGGCGTTGCCAGGATCCTTGACCACCTCGCGCTTGACGACGTGCAGGACAAACGCGCGGTCGGATTCGATGATAACGTCGGCCATGGCACCGGGATCGACGTTGGAGGCGGCTTTGAAGAGGTTTTGCGGTTCGGTGGCACCGTCGGCTTTGTACGTGCTGGTGAGGTTGGTGACGGTCTTACTTCCGGTTAACTCGGCATCCTTCGCGGCATCGGCAAAGGACTTGCCTTCGGCGAGGGCCGTCTTGATTTTGGCGGAGGCAGCTTCGGCGGCGGTCTTGAGGTCCGCGGCGGCTTTTTGGGCGATATACTTGGCGCGGGCTTCGGCACGGGCTTCACCGAAGGATTTTTCGCGGGCTTTTTCCTCACCGTCGAGGCGGGCGATGAGCCATTGATTTTCGCCAACAGCGATGGGCTGGTGGAATTTTGAGATAGGATCCGAGGTTTCGCGGATATGGAATAACTCATCGACGGCCTTACCACCACGCGACGAGGCCCGCACATTGATCGCCAAATCGGTCGGCGCATCGGCAAGCGTGAAAAAATCAGTGGTCTTGATTTCCCAGCCATTCTTTTTCGCCAATTCCTCGAATCCCGATCCCTTGTCATCTTCCAGTTGGTCGGTGAAATCCGCCACCTTGGTATCCGTTTCAATTTGCTTCTTGCGCCGTTGCTCGGCCACGGCCGCAGCCTTGAGCGCCTTGGCCTCATCCTTTTTCTTTTTGGCAGCGGCCTTGGCTTCGTCGGTCGCGGCGGCTTCGGCGATGGTTTCGGCGGGCTCCTCTGCGGCGCTCGCGTCGTCAGCCGCAGCCTCCGGGGTCACCATGATATAGGAAAATTTCCGGCGAGCGATCGTTTGGAAACCATCCTTGACGGGCTCCCAATAGCTTTTGATTTCCTCTTCGGTGGGCTGAATCTTATCTTCGAACGGGCCAAGGGCGAGGCAGGCAAGCTCTGCGGTGATTTGTTGCTTGGAGAGCGCCAATGTCTTGGCGGCGGCATCCCGGTCGCTGCCCAGCCCGGCGCTGAGAACCGCCTTGAGCTTTTTCGAGGCCAAAATATCGGCGGCGAAATCGAGTAAGTCATTTTCGCTTAGGCCGAGCCGGCCCATGCTCTTGTCAATGAAGGCACGGTATTTTTTTTCATCGAAGTTTTTGTCGTTGCCGGCAAACGCTTTTATCGAGCGGACAAAGGCAGAAACCTCCTCCGCACCCGGATAAATGCCAAATTGCTCTTTGGCGGCTTGCAACAATAGGCGACCGACAAAAAACTTTTCGGGGAGGTCATTTTCGGAGGTAGCGCCCTTGGTGAGTTCCATCACAAACATATAGGGGGTGTAATCGCCGGCACCGGAAATCATCTGGGCCAGGCTCACCGGGCCGCTGCCCAAGCGGTTGAATTCCTTGTCGCTGTAGGATCTGCCAGCTACCCGGAGGATAGCCGTGCCGCCGCCAGCTGAGTTTCTGCGGCCTCTGGAAAAATCGCCGAACACGAATGCTGCGGCCACCAGCACCAGCCCGAAGACCAGCAGTCCCTTGTATCTGTGAATTTTTTCGATCATGCGATGGGGGCCTGTCGTTTCCACAGGCGCGACGAGTTAAGTGTGGCGCGGGCCCCGCGGCAATCGTAATCTTCCCGGCAGGCGAGATTCATGGAGAGTACCGGTTGGCGTTGCTCAAGGAGAGGTGGTTTCCGGCCGCCATTTGCCCATGGGATAACGTAAAACCAGCTGCCCGGCGGCCTTCGCTTGCGCATCTCGTGGGCAGATGCGGGCAAAATGCCCGCACCACG
>JBAXOP010000151.1:0-12284 GCA_037133195.1 Verrucomicrobiota bacterium
CGGGCTGACGGGCTGACGGGCTGACGGGCTGACGGGATGTTAGCGATGGACTTGTTGGGGCTGCTGGAGATGATGGACAATTTATGAGTCTGCGGGGTGGCGGACTGATTTTGCGATAGGAATCGGGTCGGGGGACCGAC
This sequence comes from Verrucomicrobiota bacterium, assembly GCA_037133195.1. GTDB lineage: Bacteria > Verrucomicrobiota > Verrucomicrobiia > Verrucomicrobiales > Akkermansiaceae > Luteolibacter. Next base: position 141 of record JBAXOP010000151.1, read on the forward strand.
TCCGCTTGAATAGCCTGCCTAGTGCCCCAGGATGCGCCGTGTTGCGTTCCTGCGCGCTGGGTGCCTGCCGGGAACCGACGCAGACCTATACCCGTTCGTCGACCTGTCGGTGGCGGGCGGGGTTTGGTACGCGACAAGAGTGCCCTAAGCCATCCCGACAACCAAGAAAGTTCAACGAACTCAATGATAGAACTTGTCAATGCTGGCCCCAATCACCAAGAATATTTGTGTGAACGGCTCCCCAGGCGCACTCACTCCGCTGCACCCAGAAGGAAATTCCTAGCCGTCACATTCTTACTATGTCCCCTCTGCCCCAGCCACGTCTCGCGCCACGAATTTCCTATTCGTGGAGGCGTCAGCTTTCCAGACCAGGGCCACGTCTGTTCTTTCTGCTCTTCCTGGCGCTGTCCGTTAGTGTCCATGCTCTGGACTTCACCTACACGACCAGCAACGACGCTGTCACCGTCACGGGATACACCGGCCCCGGTGGTGAGGTGACTATTCCCGACAAAATCGACGGACTTCCCGTCACCTGCATCGGAAGCAAGTCGTTCTATCACTGCGCCAGTCTGATAAGCGTCAACATCCCCGCCAGCGTCACAAGCATAGAAAGCGATGCGTTCTCGACCTGCACCAGTCTAACCGGGGTTTGTCTCCAAGGCGGCCCCGGCATCCTTCTAGGCACTGATGTATTCTCCGGTGACACGCTGGCAACCGCTTATTTTCTGCGTGGCTATGATCAATTACAGAATGATCTCTGGAATTTTGCCTCAATGTTCGGATTTGGCGGTCTGACTGTGGCTCAGCCGCCCGTGCCATATACCTGCTTGGCTTATGGTGGCTGCGTCACCATCTCCAATTACACGGGCTCGGGCGGCGCGGTCAGCATTCCCCGCACGATCAATGGCCTTCCAGTCACAGCCATCGGGGACTATACATTCTTCGGTTGCGCCAGTCTGACCAGCGTCACGTTTTCCGATGGCGTCACCAGTATCGGAGCTGGTGCGTTCTTGAACTGTGCCGGACTAGCCGGAATCACCATTCCCGGCAGAATCACAAGAATCGGGAGCTACGCGTTTGGGAACTGTATCAACCTGACCAGTCTCACCATCGCCGACGATTGCGTAGCGTATATCGGAGACTGGGCCTTCGCGGGCTGCACCCACATGACGAGGGCTGACTTTCTGGGGAATGCCCCGTCGATGGGGGCGGATGTATTCATAAACGGCGCCAGCGGCTTCACCGTGTATTACTACAATGGCAAGGCGGGTTTCACCTCGCCAACATGGAATGGCTATTCAGCGATCAATCGCGGGTATCCTCCTTCAATCGCCACATGGCTGGTCACTAACGGACTACCCGACAACGCGGACCTCCTGGATGATCCGAACCACGACGGCGTAAACCATCTGATGGCCTATGCCCTCAACCTTGACCCAACGAAGAACCCGAGCAGCAGCATGCCCCTGCCAGTGTTGACCACTGGTCAATTAAGTCTCACGTTCTATGCCGGGAGGAACGACGTGACGTATGCGGTGCAATCCAGCAATGACCTGCAAAGCTGGAGCACGGCTGGAGTGACCATCTCGGCCCTGGATGCCAACAGTAACCGCTCGGCGACGGTCCCCCTCACAGGCGGCAGCCACTTCCTCCGCGTTGTGGTGGGTTATTGAGGATCGCCTCGGCTGAAATCGTTGCGACATTTGAGAGAGCATTCCGGGAGTCAGTGCCCCAGATGAGGGACTCCTGCCCGAAGCCATCTTGCATAGGCGTCCGATAGGTTGTTAGATGGATGTGGGGATTGCATGCCCTCGCGCCCAGGCGCGAGGGCATGCCTGTGAGGCAGCGTCCACAACGGACGGGGCCGAAGCCGTGAACCGTGAACTACCTGCCGGGAAAGTTCAAAATGCATTTCCTGATTCAAAGCTTGCGGCACCTCTCTCCTCGGTCTATACTTCGATTCAAGATCGTTTGTGCGGTTGAAGGGTAATAATTCGGCGTGCAAGCGAATCGGGAGTTGCGACGCTCTGACCGCTCATAGACAATGCCCCAATGCCAGAACACACGATTAGAGCCATTTTCGATGACAAGACGATACGCGTTTACCAAGCGTATCGTTCCGACATTGCACTTCCAGCACTCGCGGCCGGACGCTTTGTTTTGCCCTTCAAGATGGGTCGGATGACCTGGATCAAGCCCTCTTTCAACTGGATGATGTATCGTTCCGGCTATGCATCGAAGACCGGACAAGAGTTTGTGCTCGGCATCGACCTCACCCGCGAAGGTTTCGAGTGGGCGCTGGCTAACGCCGCTCTGTCGAGCTTCACCCCGGGGATTCACACTTCGCACGATGCGTGGAAGCAGGAAGTCGAACGCAAGCCGGTGCGGGTGCAATGGGATCCAGAACGGGACTGGCAACTACATCCGATTGATCGTGTGCGGGCGATTCAAATCGGCCTTTCCGGTGTAGCCGTGGAGCGCTACGTTCGAGATTGGATTGTGCGGATTGAAGACGTGACTCCAATCGCTCAAGCAGCCGCGTCGGCAACAGCGCCGACAGACTTACCGTGCATGATGGAGAAGCCGTATCCGCTGCCATCCGGGCTGGCTGCCATCTGCTGCGAATGACTTACACCTCTCGCCGACGTTCCATCTGCTCGGCGGCCAATTTCGCCAAATTCGGATCTGGATTATTCGCCAGTTCGCCCAGTTTCGCTTCGGCTTCGGGGCCGGGTATTCTACCAAGAGCCCAAATTGCTTTTACAGCCAGCGCCCGGCTGTCATCGTATTCCAGTGATTTCGGTATCCATTGGGTTGCGTGAAACAGCGCATTCACCGCATCAGGTGGGTGCAACTCCTCCAGCGCACTGACAACGTCTTCGTGCCGAACATGCCACTCGGCTTCAACGAGATGGCAGAGAATCTTTGCGTGCTCTGAGGCAAAACCAAATGTAAATCCAACAGTAAGCGCGCATTCCAGGTCTTCTCCATCTTGCGCCCGATAGGCTTCCTCAAGAAGTCTTAGCGCCAATTTTCCATGTTCGACGGCAGAAGGAAATCTGCGCACGAAATCCTCCTTCGAAATCCGCCTTGATCCATTTGGATAGATGGTCAACTCACTACAAAGATTGCGTTGTTCTTCGGTCATTGTTATGGAACGAGATTGAAATTTACAATGCTTTTATTGAATGTTTCCAGCGCCGAACCTTGGCCCAGTCCGATATTAACTACGCCTTTCTCCCACTTGAAATATGCGCTGCTAGCCGTCCACTGTCCGTCCATTGCCGGAAGACCTTCGTAAACACTTCCTGCAAATCCTCGTGCTGAATTTCGAACTCCCATGCCCATCAATGCGTCGGTTGTGCCAGCTTCGATATTGAATTGAACGGTGGCGCCGCTGTATTTCTGTGCATATTGAAGGCTCGGTGAAATGAAAGTTTCTCCGGTCGCTGGGATTTTACCGGTGTTGAGCAACTGCTCGTAGTGTTCCTGGCTCATTGTGCGGTAGAAGGTCTCCGTTCCCTCTGCGGCCTCTCTCGCCAGCCCCGCCTCCAGACGTGCCCCTGCTCTCACCTCCATGCTCGCCACCATGCCCAGGACTCCGCAGGTCAAGGCGCCGGCCCCGTACATCGCCGCTTCGCCATAGTTGCCACGCCCGAGGCTCACCCCGGCGTTGAGCACATCGGCGGCGATGCCGATGCCCGGCACCAGGCCTACGAACGACAGCGCCGTCTGTATGATGTCCAGTGCCCGGTCCGCGCCGAGGCCGGAGGGATCGACATATCCCAGCGGATTGCCGCCCGCGTACGCGTGCCAGTTCCAGCCCGCCCGCGCCGGGTCGCCGTTGATGAAGCGCCCCAGCAGCGGATGGTAATACCTCGCCCGCATGTACACCAGGCCGTTGGCGTCGGTCTCGTTGCCGAGCATGCCGGTATAGAGGAACGGCGTGTCGTGATAGGTGCCGGTGGAATTCCATCGGCGGGTAACAAGACCGTAGGGTGAATAATCCACCCGCTCGATGATCTTCGCGGTGTCGTCGGTCAGCGCGATGGTGGAGCCGATGGCATCATAATGATAGGTGGTGGAGGCCCCGGCGGCGTTCACCTCGTAGCAGAGGCCGACGCCCCAGACATATCTGGTGGTGACACCGCCCTTGGTGCGCGTGAGGACTTTCCCCGCGCCGGAGGCGTCCATGACATAACTAGTTGTCACGCCCGCTTCTGTGACGGTCTTGCGCATGCTTTCAGCATCATAGGTGACGGATGATCCGCCCGCGCCGGTGAGGCGGTTGCGGGCGTCGAAGTCGAATATGCCCTGGGAACCGTCAGGCAGCGGGCCGTGCGTCATGTTCCCGTCCGGATCGTAGGACACGGTTTTACCCGGAACGGTGGCGAGCTGGTTGGAGGCGTCGAAGGTCAGGCCCGCCAACGGGGGCGCGGGCGTAGCCTTGCCGCCGCCGAAGGACGGGATGACATACCGGGTCGCAACCTCGTCGCTGGGATAATAGGTGAGCTTCTGGAGATGAATCAGCTTGCCCGCCGTGGTGCTTTCAGTGATGATGTCCGGTCTGCCCGCGTCGTCATATTGGATCTCCCGGCGCGTGTTGTTGGGGCTGGCGATACTGGCAAGCCTGCCGTCCGCATACCATGTGTAGGTGGTGGTGCGGGTAATGGCAGAGAGCCGGTCGATGACCTGATTGAGTCGCCCGCTCTTCCAGTAAGTGTATTCTACGCAACCTGATTTGGTGGTGGCGTTGCCGCCGGGGTAGACGAGCAGTTGCAGTTTGCCTGAAGGGTAATACTGGTATCCTACGGTGGTGCCGTTCTCATCGGTGCGCGAAGCGAGGCGGTTGAGCCGGTCATAGGTCTTGCCGGTGGTGTATGTCTGTCCGCCCCGTGTTTCGGAGAGGGTCAGGATGTTGCCGTTGTTGTCAAAAGAGCTGAAGTTGGTCGTGCCGACGCCATCTGTGACAGAAAGGGGCCGTCCTGTCGTTGCGTTATAGGAATAACCAGTGGTCCTGTTGGATGGTGCGGTGACGAGACTGAGGCGACCGGCAGGCGTGTATTGCGTCACCCATGCCTTTCCTGCGGCGGCGTCGGTGGGACTGATGACATGGGTGGGGCGGCCTGCATTGTCATAACGGAATTCCCAGACATTGGCGCGGCGGTCCTTGTGGAAGCGGATTTTTCCACTTGGAGTAAGTTCCGTGGTGGCGGTGAGTTGGTCGGCGGTGGTGAGGGTCGTCTTGGGGCAACCGCTAGAATGGTCGCCCGTGCCGGTGACTCCATAGAAGACTTGTTTGACCCGGTTGGCTGGAGCTCCGGGGGAAGTGAAGGTGGTGACGCGGCCGATTCCATCTTGGGTCTGGGAGATCACCCGGCCCAGTGGCATGACCTTGTCTAACAGCAGGCCGGTGGCGTTGGGCGTGTAGTTGGTCTGGCGGCGTGCGATGTCATAGGAATGGTCCTGCCAATCCCGGCTGTCGTAGGTGTTTTCCTCGTAAGGAGCGGGAGCATAGTCACTGGTAAAGGTCGTTTTAAGCACTTTGCCGGTGGCGCTGTATGCGGTGGTGCTTGCGAAGCGCTGGCTGTTGTTGTCGGGCGGCGCGGTGTGTGTCTGCGGGAGGCCCTCGTCGTTGTAGTCGAGATCCTCGGTGGCCGAATTGGCACCGTTATAATCATGGACTACCTGCGTGGGCTGGCGTCGGGCATTGTAAACCGTGTGGGTGATGACTGCTTTAGGGTCGCTGATGTCGGTGATGTCGCCGCGTGGGGTGATGGTGTAATTCGTCGTGAAACCGCCCGGCTTCTTGACCCAAAGTGGCTGGCCAAAAGAATCGTATTCGTATTCTGCGACGAGGTTGTCCGGATCGGTGATCTTCCATACCCGCCCCAGACCACCGCCGGTGGTCTTGTAGGTATAATTCGTGGTTCCGACCGCGTCCACGATATGGTCCGGCCGGTTCTTGGAATTGCCGGTTTCGTACTGGCGGGTGACGGTGCGTCCGTCCTGGTCAATGGTATCGGTGAGTCGGCTCAAGGCATCATAAAAAAACTGTTTCGACCCGCCGCCTTCGGGATAGTCGATCCGTTTGATATTGAGGTCTGGATAGTATTGGTAGTCAGTGGTTTTTCCGGCGCCGTTGGTGCTATGCACGATCTGGTTCTGTCCGTCGTAGATCCATGAGTTAGTTGTGAGGTCGGGGGGGATGGTTCCCGCGCTGCGCCCGTGGTCGTCGAAGAGATAGGACATCACGCCGTGTGCCGGGTTAATCTCGTCGGTGCGGAAGCCGGTATAGTGAAGGGTGGTGGTTTTCGCCGGGTCGCCAAAGGCGCGCTGGGCGCACACGCGCCCCAACGAGTCGTAATCGGATTCGATCACGGTATCGCCCTTCCGGTCACGCACCTTGCGGATATAGGAAAGGGCCGCTTGGGTGGTGGGGTCGCCGTCCAGGGCATAGTCGAAATGTGCGGTCTTGATCTCGGGATCGGTGGCGGATGTCAGATTGCCGTTTGCGGTGTCATAGCCGAACGAGACGGAGCGTCCTGTGGAATCGGTGACGGAAGTGATATGGGTGCCGGTGTAGCCGAATGTGTATCTTCTGTTGTAGGCGTCCTCCACGTAATTGATTGTGCTGTCTGCCGCCGAACCATTGTAGTGGAAGATCATCTGCTTTCCATCGGGATCGGTGATGGTATAGGCCCGGTTGTATTGATCGAAAGCAATCACATTCCCCAACCTCTCGGCAAGCTGGTAGGCGTTGGTGGTGCTATTAAAAGTCAGGGTCGAGGTGGAACCCGCAGGCGGGATGTAACTCCCGTCCGGCATTTTGATGAATTGAAACACCTGCGGTCCCACATGCACGGAGACCGCGCCGTTTGTCATCATATCCACGAGCCAGGCAGCGGTGTGGACTGCAATTCCCCATTCCTTCGGGCTGGCATCCTGCCGGTAGAGATCGCGCATAACGGTGATGGCGACGAGCAGCGGCGCACATTGCTCCGGAGTTCCGAGTCCCAGGGACTCCTCAGCCGCCGAAAATACGTTGGCGCGCATGTCCAGATTGTGGGACCATCCCTTGCCGAGATACTGGTCGTCGTGCGTGTGACGCAGGCTGGAATACGAACGCGAGAAACTCAGACCTCGCGGGGCACCCTCCAGACCGGTTTCCATGTCATTTCTCCCGTAGGTGAACGCGCCGGTGGCCATGTCCACCGGATCACCCCCATACACCGGCGGCTCGGTGAAGGTGCTGGTCATTTCCGTGTAATGTGGCACCGAAGGATTGGAGAACCAGGATTGCGGGGCGCCGTCATAAAGTTGCGTGATCTGCGCGGCCAACACGACTCCGGTAGCGGTCGAGTAACCGCCCTGATAGCCCCCGCTAATAATCATGCCGGAAACATTGCTTGCTCGGATGACATACCCCGTGCCCTTCCAAATCCCCTGTGTCACATTGCCGTTGGCAGGAAGCAGGGAGCGGTTGGCGGGAGGTGAGCTTGCCGACAAATAGCTGTCCAGTTGTGTCAGCGCTGAGGTCGGATAGGACGTTAGTTTGCTTTTCACCCCCCCGGTTACACTCCAGTTGGCGGGACTTGTCATGTAGATTTTCTGTCCCGCCGTGTTGGCGGCACGCAGGATGTTTATGGTCGAAGTGGCCGACGCTCCGGGCTGCAACTGTTCGATCACCCCATGCTCCATGGCACTCGCCACCAGGGACGGCATTTGGAAATACATCTCCTCGTCCGCCCAGGCTGCCGTCCGGCTGTAAACTGATGTATATTGATTCGAAACATCAATGTAATAGCCGCTTTCCTGAGCCATTCTTCCGACGCTGTGCTGATACCCCATCGCTACTCCGCCGCAGGCTGCGCACGTCTGCATAAGCAACTGCGTTTGCCGCATCCAGTTGAGTCCCATGATATTGAGGGATTCACAGCGAACTTGCGGGGACGAGTCGCTTAGATTCGCGTCCCGGTATGCCTTGAGTATATCCTGTCTCTGCTGGATGAGCCGTCCGGACGCGTTGAACGAATAAAGCAGGGCGTACATGTACCCATTGGCCTTCGTATATGTCGCCGTGGACGGGGTGGATCCGATGCTGCCCGGATGAGTCACCGTGATTTTCATCGAAAAGCTTGTCGTGGAAACGGTAGTATTCGCGAGTTCGGAGTCATCCAAATTGAGCGATACGATATTCCCATTGAAAGTGAGGGAAAGTCTGCCCCCAGCCAAGTCGGCAAGTTTTGCAGTATATAAGTTAGTTGTGCCTATGGAAAACTGTATGCTGGAGAAATCCGCATCCCAGATGTCCGCCGCTCGGGTCACGGTAACGCCACCCGGGTCGAAAGATGCGGCACTCAGGCTCGCATGGTCCACAGGCACGATGCGTCTTCCACTCACGATTTCATCCACGCTGAGCCCTGGATAATCGTTCCGAATGGTTCCGAGCAGGGTAGCGGTGAGGCCTACCAGCCCTACCTGCCCTTCCGAGCCGTTCCGTAACTTGGAGTCGTCCAAGCCCTGATACGAAAGAGAGTCCGCCGCGGTCGTGCTAACGGCTGAGAGTAATGAGTTTCGGTTATAACCGGACAATGTCGCGAAATCCAGTCCGGAGATTTCCTCATAGCGCTTGAACGCGGGATCAAGCTGGTAGGGAATGTCGTTGACAGTCAGTTGCACCCAAGTCCGCTTGACGCCGACAAGCCCGTAGTCCGTAGGCCACCAGCCACTGTACAAACCGAAGCGGTTGAAATAGTTGGTGGCAAGGAATAGTCTTTTCGCCTGCAAATCTGTCATCCCGGCGGGAAGGCCGTAGCCGAACGCCTGATAGAATGTCTGCCCCGGCCTCGGCTCATCAGGAAGCCCCAGCCATTCCATGACGTTGTTGTCGTTGTTTCCCGTGTACGGCATCCCCATGGTGGCCTTGCAATACTGGGTTTGCGTGTAATCTGCCGCATTGAGCAAGGCGATCAGAAGGGCGCATTGGTCGTAATCATTGCCGCTGCCCTCCAACAAGGTAAGCACGGCGCCTTTCCGTGAACCGTCGTAACAAGTGTACTCTATGTGATTGCGGACATAATCGTAGATTTTCACCGGATCGTTTCCCAATGAAGCCGCCAAGGAAACAATCTCCGGGTTCGATGCTGCCGGATTCGGGGTGTAGGGTTGGGGCGTATTCGGCTGATAAGGCGCGGGTTCATCTACGGCCATGGCAAAAGAATTGGTGGCTGGCGCACATTGCCACAACGGCGTATCATCCGGCCAGTCATCCGTCTGCGCGTTCAGACAGGTCGTGGCGGCAATGGAAAGCCCCGCTAGGAGCAGGTGGAATTTGGATAAGGTTGTAGTGTTCATTGTGCTGACTCCAGGTTTCCTTCGTTATCATAGGTGAATTCGTAAGCTCCCGTGCCGCCAACTGCAAGCAGGCGTCCTTCCGAGTCATATTGATACTGGAGGACCTTGTCCCCGTCTGCCGTTTCATCCTTTGTGGGATCCGTGTTGGCCTGTTGCTCGTACTTGTTCAAAATCCCGTCGCCATCCGCGTCGCCATCGCCGGACTGTGCGGTAAGACTACCGAACCAATACATTTCCCATGCGTCCGCAAGTCCGTTGCCATTGGAGTCCGCAGCACCGCTGTTCGGGACGTAAGGGTTGGTGTGGAGGTATTCCACCTCGAGACCATTGCTCAGCCCGTCACCATCGAAATCGTCCGTCTCCGGGTCATCCGTTGCGCGGTCGTCATAAAGCAGCCGGAAGAAGCCTTTGTCGGCGGTGCCGTCCACCTCATAGCTGATGTCCTCGTCGTTGCCACTTTCGACGATGGGGGCAAAATGCCAAGTGTTGAGATGATCGGCGGGATCGGAAACCTGGACGAAGTAGCTGCGACCGGGTTTGCCATGCCAGCGGATGAATTTCTTGCCGGTGGGAGGGGTGACGAACTCGAGCGACTGATCGATGCCCTGTGGCTCCGCCGAGGCGAACGCTATGCAAAGCAGAAAGAGGGGAACGCTGTGCAGGTGGGACTTCATGGTTGGGCATGTTGGGTTGGCGTGGCGGCGGGCAGGTAGCGGCTGCCGCGATGCGGGCGGAGGATGAAGGTTTCGTCGCGTGGAATTGGCGGATGCGCGGCGTTCCACGCGGCGGAGGCGGCGAAGTAGGTGGTTCTGGCTGCCTGATAGGGAAGCAGACGCGGAGTTTCCGCAGCGATGATTTCCTTGATGACAGTCATGGACGCGGTGGCGGCGGTGTCCTTCGCATCGCCACGGGTGATTAAAATTTCACCTGGGGCCACATCCGGTATTTTGAAGCGCCATTGGCTGGCAATCCGGCGCAACCTGGTGGTATCGAGGTCCCCATGTATGAGAAAGAGACTGTACTCCTCGCCCTTGTGAACAAAGTTGCCCACACCTGCTAACAGACCAATATCGAAGCCGCAAACCGCCTCATAGTAGACGTGGGATATTTGATCGGTCCAGTTGACGACGCTGATTTCATGGTCATAGATGGTGGCACCGAGGTTGAGGTCGTGGCGTTGCTCCCAAATACGCTGTGCGATCTCCTCCGGGGTGAGTTCGTGCGGTTCGACATAAGGCGGCGGCGGAGGGGGCGGCGGCAAATCCGGCTCGGTGGAGGGTTCGCCGCGCTGGAGGGTGAGGGTACGTGCGTTTTTGGAAATGAGGGTGACAGCGGCGTCAACGCGGACGGCGGGGAGGCGCTTCACCACCGGTGGAGGCGGCGGGGTGAAGGGCAGCACTTCCAATGCGTGAGGGATGAAGGTGCGGTTGCCAAGTGAGGCATCGGCGATGTCATCTGGCGGATTGGGATTCATTTCCGGCTCGGTGACCGCGTCAACCGGTTGGTCGGTTGCCGGAGCCACTCCGACTGTCTCTTGGGCAATGGCAGGAGATGCTGCTAGAAGCGCGATTGAAAAGAGGATTGGAATTGGTGTTTTCACGTCGGGGGTAATGTTAGGAACGATCGTATGCCGGTCAAGAAATGCGGAGTGGTTTTATTGTAACCGGGGATGTAATATCAGGTTTTTGTGTGAAAGTGGTTTGCTTTGATGCTTCGGAAACGTGAAGTATCTTGCTTTTTCATGGTGATTTTCCTCTTTGCACTTGGGAGGAGTCCGCACCGATGCGGGCCTGTCCCAACAGGAACTCGCCCGCAGGATGGCTGGAAGCCCAACAACCGTGAGCGACATCCTGCGCGGACAACGGCGTCTCGACGTGATCGAGTGGATTTCATTCTGCAAGGCGTGCAAAGTGACGCCCCAGCAGTTCCCTCAGGAACTAACTTTTCTTCTGAGGCGCAAATAGGCAGCGGGTGTGGCAGGCAGCGGGAGTGGCGGGTTCAAGGGCAAGGTGCCAACGTGGAGCCGGGGAAAGTGGAATTGCAGTGAGGGCCATGCCGTGGCAGGCGCTCGGGCCACTGGCCAGCGCAATGAATTTTTCGCCGTTGCCGATGCCGGATGCCGCGACAGCCACTGGGACACTGCTGTTGGCTATGTCGCCATTGCCTAGCAATCCAATACTGCCTGAAGCCCCAACTGGCTATGCTGCCGTCGGAGCAAAGCGCCAGACTGTGGGCGTTGGCGGCCTGGAGCGCGGTCACCGTCTTGCCGTTAAGGATGGGGGAATCGAGATCCACCGCCACCCAGCTTTCGTTCTCCCACCAACAAATTCCCGTCACGGTCCGTTCTCACACAGACCCGAGCTTGCCAAATTTGGGGACCGGGGTGCCGGGCGTTTACAATGGATTTTTGAAAACCGCGAAGGCCGGGCCGCCTCGCGCACGCGGGGGAGGGCTGGAAAAGGCCGGTTCATTCCGATCTAGCAATTTTGCTGACAGCCTCACACCGGCAACCCACCACGGCTCTAGGCGAAATCCACAAAGTTCTAGTTAGGGCCACATTGTAGGCCACAGTTAGAAAATTGAATAGTCTTAACAGATTGCAAACCATTACATTGCAGATATACGGCATGGAACAGTACGGCCAGACGCGGTGGAAGGTCTGGTAGAACTTGCGCACCTCGGGGATCGCCCAGATTTCCTGCGGGTCGTGGTCCCAGCCTTCGACCAGGAATTGGAACTTGCCCATCATCGCCGCGAGTTCCGGGCCGCGCGGCAGGGCGTCGCGGC
>JBAXOP010000152.1:0-12228 GCA_037133195.1 Verrucomicrobiota bacterium
CCGGGCAGGATGCCCGGACCACGTGGCGCGGGCATCCTGCCCGCATTGCCCATGCGAGGCGAATGGAGTCAGCGCGAAGCTCGTTACATTCTCTCTCCATGGTCATCCGGGCAGGATGCCCGGACCACGTGGCGCGGGCATCCTGCCCGCATTGCCCATGCCAAACGGAAATTGATAAATAGGATTGACTTTCGGCTGGCTAATTCAACCCTGTCGTCCGCTATGAAACGCACTAGGAAAATTGTCGGCTTATTCGTTGTGGGTTGGGCACTGGCCGCGTGCGCAGCCAAACCCAAACCCACGCCCCCGCCTGGGCCTGGGCCTGTTGCGCCGCCAGAAAACCGGTTAGTGCGGCGGGAAGAGTTTTCACTTATTCTGGAAGCCGATTCCAGTGTGGCGCAAATCGAATCCATCAATGTGGATGTCATCTCCATGGACGCGAAAAACGCCGCCAGGGTGGTGACTGATGGTCCGGTCAAATACCGTGATTCCAGATCCTTGGGTGGTGCCGTGAAAAACCATGTCTTCCGCAATGGGGGCTCGGTGGAAATGAAGGTGCCGAGTATTGCACCAGTGGATTCTATCGTTCTGTGGGCGGAGCTTGCTGCACCCAGCAAGGGCAGCGATACCCGCATGCTGGAGTTGCCGTTGACCTTGGACAGGAAGCCTACCGGCGAACTGGTGGCCAATCCGATGAAGGTTAGATTGACCGCAAATGGCTGGGTGAGAGACAAATGACTTATGTTGGAAGAGCAGCTCAAACAGGCCTGCCTATCACTTGGCTACGAGCCGCGGGAGTTTTTCCGCAATTCCCGCGGCTCGGCCGATTTGTCCGTGCAGGCGCATTCAGCAGAGCGCGGCGAGGTGGTCCTGCGTTTCAGCGTCGCCGCTGGCAGCGCCAATGCTCCTGGTTCCAAGATCTTTGAACCGAATAATTGGAGCACCTCCCGCTATGCTACTTATGCGACGGTGGCGCATAGTGCCGGAGCCGCCACTGGTCTCACCGAGGATGGCGACGACAAGTTGTTGCAAGAGATTGCCCTAAGGTGGTCGATGGGCGTCATGAGTAACGGTGCCCATGTCAACCCCGTCATCGAGTTCGGTCATTGCGGCAAGTATATCTACCAGGTGAGGCCCTGCTATCCGCTCACCCTATATCACCTGATTGAGCGGCAGGTGAGCCCTAACCCAGCCGTGTTGTTTCGGATTGTCGAGCAGGTCTGGGCGGCGCTGGCCTTTCTGCATCAGATTGCGGTCAATCAGCCGCACGGCGCTGTGTCGATTCATAACGTTGGTTTTACCTCCAGCCGGGTCGTTGAGGCGAGCGTGACGTTGCTGGATATGCAGGATACGGCGGAAACCCGCCGAGCTGAATTGAAGCGCAAGGATTTTCAAGACCTCGGTATCCTCATCTATCAGCTCGCCTGCTCTCTTGATAAGCCGATTGACCCGGTCGATGCCGCGCTTCGCTGCCCCAATGCCAGTTGGAGACAGCTTGGAACTCATGAACAGGCGTGGAAGACGCTAACTAAAAATCTGCTAGATGTTAATTCATTTCCGTTTGGCTATGATGTAGCGGGGGCGCGTGAGCAATTACTGGCGCCGTTGCTGCCGCCCAAAACCCCCTACACATTGGTAGGCAAGCCGCGGTCAGTGGACGTGGATGCGCCTTACAACCAACGGGGGCAGGAAGAGGCCGGCGGCAAGACCGTGATTGACTACGCGGGGGTGATGGGAAACCTGCTGGAAAGCAACGACTACATGGGAGCGTTGCGGTTGATCGTGACTATTCCGGATGAGTTTGAGCCAGCGGAGCAAGTGGTGGCGTGGGGCGATCTGATAGCCGATCAGGCGGAGGATGAGTTGGGTGCCAACACGAGTTTTTTGGAGGGCATGGAAACACTGGCCAACCGCGGGTGCCGACGTGCCGGATTACGGCTCGGCAAATGCCTCGCCAAAACCAGCCCCATGGAGGCGCTGAGCTGGTTGGGCAATGCCGGGGAGGCTGGCCTCGCAGAAAGTTATTACTATATTGCCGGCATCTACGAGCAAGGTGGTGAGGACGTCCCCGTTGATTGTGCCAGGGCGCTGGATTTTTATCAGGCATCCTTGGACTATCATAACGCCACGGACTGGGACATTTATTATCGGATGGCGGCGTTGATCTTGCGGGAGAAGGTGCTGAGTGAAAAACTACCCATGGCAATTCAATTTTTGGAGACGGCGCATGCTAACGGGCACTATAAGTCCACCGATTTGCTGGCGCAGAGCTATGCCCAGGGGGTGGGCATCGAGGCTGATGAAAAGCGGGCGTTCCAGCTTTTTGCCGATGCGTGGAACCGCTCGAAAAAGACCAATGAGAATTACTATACCGCGTCCAACAACCTAGGCGTATGCTTTGCGATAGGTTTCGGCATTCGCAAGGATCCGGCCATGGCTCGCCACTATTTCAAGCAAGGCGAAATCGCCGGGCATGAAGCCTCCAAAAAGAACTTGCATGCCCTGCTGCAGAGCGCCTAATCGCCTCAGGCAAATTCATAGGTGAAATTACCATCAACTAACTTGGTGGTGATACTGCGCACCTCCTCGCCGCGGTAGAGCGCTTCGAGCAACCGGCGGCCTATGTCTGGCAGCATGCTGTTAGTCAATATGGCATCTACCACCCGGCCACCGCTCTCGGCTTCCTTGCAGCGGGCTAGTATGTGCTCAACTATCTCGTCGCCGTAGCTAAAATGGATTTTCTTCTGGGTTTCCATCCGTTTTTTGATTCGGTCCAATTGCAGTCTGATAATCATGCGCATGGTGGCATCGGCCAGCGGGTAATAGGGGATAGTGACCAAACGGCCGAGCAGGGCCGGGGGGAATACCTCCAACAATGGCTTGCGCAAGGCCTCGGCCAAGGCGTCCGGTTCGGGGGTTAGCTCGGGATCCTTGCACAGGCTCATGAGCAAGTCGCTACCTACATTGCTGGTCAGCAGAATGATGGTATTCTTGAAGTCGATGCTGCGGCCTTCCCCGTCTTCCATGTTGCCCTTGTCAAACACTTGGAAGAACATCTCGTGGACGTCGTGGTGGGCCTTTTCCACTTCATCTAGCAAGACTACACTGTATGGGCGACGACGCACCGCCTCGGTGAGCACCCCGCCCTCGCCGTAACCGACGTAACCCGGAGGAGCCCCCTTGAGAGTGGACACCGTGTGTGCCTCTTGGAACTCACTCATGTTGATAGTGATGAGGTTGCTTTCACCGCCGTAGAGTGCCTCTGCGAGTGCCAGCGCGGTCTCGGTTTTGCCCACGCCGCTGGTGCCCGCAAGCATGAAAACACCGATGGGCTTGGATGGATTGTCGATGCCGGCACGGGCGGTGATCACCCGTTTGGCGATCATTTCCAGCGCGTGGTCCTGTCCAACCACCCGTGACGTCAGTCGTTGTGCCAGGTTCAACACTGACTCAATTTCGTTGCGCACCATGCGGCCCACGGGCACGCCAGTCCAATCTGCGACGATCTGTGCGACGGCCCCTTCGTCCACCGAGGTTTGCATCAAAGGTGAATCACCTTGCAGGGCACAGAGTTTGTCTTCCAGGGCCACCACCTCCGCAGCGTCGCCGCTGCCAGCTCGGGCCGCTGTCCGGGCTGTTAGTATGGCGCCTAGCAAATCCTTTTCCTCCTGCCAGCGTGCTTCCACCACGGGCAACGCCAACCGTTCCGCGTCCAGCGCTGCGGTGGCGTGATCCATTGCTTCTTGATTGGGCCGCCCGGCGACGGCTTCCCGCTCAAGGATTGCCAACTCCATTTCGAGGTGGGCAATCTTTTCGCGGCTTCGTTCGATTTCCGCAGGCACGGCGCTCTGGCTGAGCGCCACCCTCGCGCAAGCTGTGTCTAACAAGCTAATCGCCTTGTCTGGCAGTTGGCGGGCGGGGATGTAGCGGCTGGACAACTTGACGGCGGCGGTGACAGCCGCGTGGCGGATTTCCACCTTGTGGTGGTTTTCCAGCACGTTGACAACGCCGCGCAGCATCAGGCAGCATTGTTCTTCGGTGGGTTCCTCGACTTTAACCGGCTGGAAGCGCCGGGTGAGTGCGGCATCTTTCTCGATATGCTTCTTGTATTCTGCCCAGGTGGTCGCCGCTATCGTGCGCAGCGTGCCTCGGGCGAGCGCGGGTTTCAATAAATTAGCCGCATCACCGACGCCTTCAGCCCCACCGGCCCCGATGAGCGTGTGGGCTTCATCAATGAATAAAATGATAGGTTTAGGTGATTTTTGCACCTCGTCGATCACATTGCGCAGGCGTTCCTCAAACTCCCCCTTCATGCTTGCTCCAGCCTGTAGCAAACCTATATCTAGGCACCGCAAACTAACTCCCTTGAGGGCGTCAGGCACATCTCCAGACGCGAGCTTGAGGGCAAAGCCTTCCACTACCGCCGTTTTGCCCACCCCGGCCTCACCGACTAGCAGCGGGTTGTTTTGCCGGCGCCGCATGAGAATATCCACGATTTGGCGGACTTCATCATCGCGGCAGAGCACCGGATCGATTTCTCCCTTGCGGGCCCGCTCGGTGAGGTCAACGGCAAAGCGATCCAAGGCGGACTTGCCAGTATCGTTGTAGGCTTGCTCCACTTCGGAACCGGTGGATGTTGGGCGTGCGCTGCTCTCCGCCGAGCCCTCGGTGATTGCCTGAAACTGTTGCTCCAGGGTATCGACATTGATCTTGCGAAATTCCGCCGAGAGACCTCCCAAGTAGGTTTTGAGTGTGGTGTTTTTCGCGAGTGCCATGAGCACATGACCGGTGCGCAAAACAGTCTCCCCAAAGCCCAGAGAGCAGGTCACCCATCCGAGTTCCAGTGCATCTACCAAGAGTTTTGATAGGCTGGATACCCGGCTGGCACCCCGTGGTAGGGAGTCGAGGGCGCGGACGAGATCGGCCTGGATGCGGGCCGTTTCCATACCAAAGAAGCTGGCTATCTTGTGGTAGTCGTTGTCAACTTTTTCATTAAGCGTGAACAGCCAGTGAGCGACTTCTAATTCAGGGTTGGTTCGCTTGATACAAAGATCAGTGGCGCGGTCCATGGCTTCATAAGCTACTGGATTGAGCTTTTTGAAATAAAATGAGGGTGTTTGTGCTTTCATATTGGACAGTTATTGAACGAGTGGAATTATGAAATTGGCGGCGTCGGTGGGGGCTGCTTTGCTAATGAGCCATGAGGTGAATCCGAGTCTGGAATGGCGACCGAGAATGCACTCGGGAATCTCGGCGTGGTGCAACACGGGATTTGCTTCGCAGATGAATTCCCGTCCGCAGTATAGCAGGACCATACTTCTGATAGCCTCCACCAGTGGCCCTGCGGGGGCAAATTTCAGGTACTCAGGCAGCGTCAGAGGGCCGATTACCAGCCGGAATTTCATCGTTCGGTCCCAATAGCGCGAGCCCAGCATGGCGCTGCTTCCCAGGGCACCGGCGGCGCGGTTGACTCCGAGTTGCGTGTAATTTTGCGCTGGCACCGGCACCCAGTGTCCTACGTTTTCACCGATTGCCACGCGTGCACCGGTATAGTCAGATAGCAGTTGGCACAGGCCCTCGGCGTGCTTGGTGGGGCAGCTGTAGTGACCGGAGAAGTATAGTGCGGCGGTGTCTGGCACTTGCATCCGGTTTTGGGAATCAGCGCTACCAAGGCCGATGAAACTACCGATAAAGGTATGAAAACGCGACTCCTCGGGACGATCAAAGTCCACTGCCTTGTTAGATGAAACCGCAGCTCGATAGAACAATGAGATAAAGCGGTGATTGAACAGGTCAATGAAGGCGGCCGGACCGGTGTCCGACCTGAAGGCGGAATCTCCACTGGCTGCATCATCCATATCGGGGTGGGGGACCCCTTTGGCTTTGGCTAGAACTATATCGCTTATGACAGTTGGCAGCGGGCCATTGACGCCTAGCAAGCCCATGAAATAAACCATGATTTCCTCCACCGTCTGGTTGGCGAGTGGGTCATGGCGGGGCTCGGCTTTACCGATTGAGGATGGAGCGAAGTGTAAGTGAGGGATCTGGCGGAACCTGATCGTCTCATCCCTGACCAGCACCGAATGGCCCGTGCGTGGGTGCCTCGGATTGGTGGCATCTATGCGCCGCACCCGCCGAAAAAAATCCTCATGGGTGGCCGCTTCGAGCTGAGGCGACTGTTCCAGAGACAGCGGATAGGTCACACTATGCTGGTCTTTGTGCATGGCTTAGAGGACATGTTGGGAGCCATTTTCTCCTGGCCAGGTCCCGATACTTCCGCGCCTGGTGGTTTCCACCACTGTGGCCACGAACGAATTGATAGATACATAGCGAGCCAGGAAACGTGCCAGCACGGCACCGAGGGTGTAGGCACTGTGCCCTGCCAGTCGTGATTCATCCAACAGAATGGTTACTTCCAGGCCTCTGACGAAAGAGACCGGGCCGGCGGCGAGATGGCGCCGCACCAGCGGGCGGGATTTGACTCCGAGCAGGGCCTTGGTCCAGTAGCTGGAATCTTCCAAGGTGTTTTCGGTATAGAGTTCTAAAATGCCTCGCAAGGTGGCCGCGCCCTTGTCATTTTCCACCAGTGATAGATAGTTGAGGGAGAGTTGGCTGATGAGGCGCCAAGACATTGCCCCGTCTGCCGGTGAGTGGACCGGACGGGTGGGGGGGACTAAGCATTTGATGGAGCTGGCTGGGATGCCGGCATCCACAAAGAAATCCGTCGCGTGCTGGTTGATGGGAATGGCCAGTGGGATATGCCGGTTAGTACATAGAGCGGTGACCGACAAGGCGGTGATTTCGGCTTGGTGTAACTTGTGGGCACCATCCACGAGTCCCAAATAGACTTCTGAGCCGGTGTAATTGTAATGCGAGCCAAAGCGGGTTTCCCGGTGGGTCAACTTGCGCTTCTCCCGATGCATGGTGTAGAAATTCTCAGCCGCCGTTTGGTCGCCTGATTGGCGATAGAACGGCTGGAATTTGACCCGTGACGTGAGTTGTTCGCCGCTGCCATTGACCGATAGTACCTGATACACTTCGTAGGCCAGCGGGCGCGTCTTGTCGATGACGACGTGAGCACGATCGAAGCGTTCCGATAACTGAATTTGATCGGCACGTCGCTCAAACAAGTTGATGACGGGGGTGGCGTACAATTTGAAACGATGGCCATCGACATAGCGGGACAGATCGTCACGAGTTCGGTCCAACAAGAAGATCAGGTCGAAATGCGGTTGCTCGCATTGCGCGGCGAACTCCTTGAGGCCTTGGCCGTGGAGTTCTAAGAACATGAAGCGCTGCGGCATAATCGCATACTCGCGCAACAGGCGGTATCCATCAAAACTGCGCACATCCGCCGGTAGCAGCGATTCGCTTGGTGCGAAGCCCACGGGCGTTAGGCTCAACTCATTGCCATTGATGGCGAACAAACGTCCGCCGGGAATGCTCATGCCGGGCACCACAGGTCTGAGATACACATGTGTGCAATGAGCCAGCAACTCCTCATAGATAGCCCCTGCGGCATCCATGTTGCCTGCGAGGTGCAGGGAGATGCTTGAAAAATCCTCCAAGGAACTGATAGTCTTGCCTGCTTGCGAGTGCTCAAAGCGCAGTCTGATGGCGGCCTTGGCGTTGGCATTGGCTGGCAATCGCAGCGCATCGACATCGCGCGAAAAGTATTT
Organism: Verrucomicrobiota bacterium; assembly: GCA_037133195.1. Taxonomy (GTDB): domain Bacteria; phylum Verrucomicrobiota; class Verrucomicrobiia; order Verrucomicrobiales; family Akkermansiaceae; genus Luteolibacter. The sequence goes on from JBAXOP010000152.1 coordinate 7,680, forward strand.
CGCCTTTTCCATGTCACTGATTTTGAGGGGTTGGAGAACCAGTTCATGGGCGCTGCGGAATTCACAGCGGGTGTCCTCGTCGCTGCCAAGGTGGCTGGTAATCGTGCTGCCGCGCGGCAATACAAAGGCCCCCGCTAATTTGTCATCAGGGGTGAACTCCACAATTGCCATCGAGGGCACCGGGCCTAGCAATTGCGGGTACACCGATTCCAGCAGAGACTCTGAGAAATTGCTATATTCGGCGTCCAGTTTGGTGCGCACCCGGGCCGCTAGGAAGGCGAAGCCCTCGATCATGCGCTCGACAAATGGATCATCGCAGCCTTCACGCGCCAACCCGAGGCGTCCGGCAATCTTGGGATACTGGTTGCCAAAGTCCGCGCTGAGATCGCGGATATGCCCCAGTTCCTCTTCATACAATTTGAGAAAGGTTTCGTTCATAAGGTATCCTCATTCCACCAGCCAACGACCGGCCACCCCATTCCAAAGCGAGCGCAAGGTGAGTGGCTCATTGACTGGTAAAGCCCACAGATCCCCCTGAATTTCCAATGAGAAGAAATCCGCGTTAAATGAATGACTGCCGCCAACCAGCGCCACCACCACGGAACTGGCGATGATGCGCGGTTCGAAACGAACGATGGCGGTTTTGACTGCCATCACCATGTCTTCCGGTTCGATTTGTGACTCCAATGAGCCAACCAAATCTTGGAGTCCGTAATTCACCGTGGAGGATTCCACATTTTTGAAGGCATGGACGAGGGCACTTTTCGGTTGGCAACGGGTGTTGAGCAGCCAACGCAGATCCCGCATCACATGACTGCGATAGGTTTTCATTGAGATCCCGAAAGCCCGCGGATTACTGCTGCCGGAGCTGAAGAGCCGGCCAAATACGCTGGGAAATACCGCCGCTCCTTTCACGCGTGATGTTCGGTTGCTAGGGATTGCGTTGCAACCGCGGCATCAAATTCTATCAGGCGCAATTGTTGAAATGGCGTCGCCCGCTCATCTACATAGAGCAATTGGCCGCCTTTGCCGATTGCCAATGGCTCTTCGGCGTCGTCCCATTCTGTCGCTTTGCCTTGCACAACCCGGGGGTTGGCGGATGCCTCGGTGCCGGGATAAAGCCCGAAGATGGTGAGCGCCTTGACTTCGCCATCGTCAAAGAATACCCGTGATGGAATCCATGCGACTTCGCACAAATTGTTAGCTCCTCCTTGCATTTCGATGCGCGATACCGCGCCGAGCCAGAGCCAGGCGTATTGCCCGCCTTCGGACACTTCAATCACTCCAGGCAAGCGCGAGTCGATGCTGGAGAGTTCCTCAAATGCGATGCCGTTGACTTTGCCCGGTCCGAATGCCATACCACCGAATTCTGCCGCATGGTCTGCGATGGGGGCAGTGTCTCCGGTCGAAAACTTGACCACCGCCTGCCATAGCGCGTCAATCATGGATTGTGATTCCGCATCGCAGGCCCCGAGCAGTGGTGGCCTCTGTTGCCCTTGCCAGCACTGCTGGCGTTGCTTGGCGGCGTGGATGTTGGCCATGTGCCCCAGCCAGTGCATGGGGTCGCCACCCAGGTTCATGATGGCTTCTACTTGATTTTGGCAGCGCTCCCAGTCACCTAGCAAAACCGCCAACTCATAAAGCACGACGCGAGGCTCGATTGCGCCGGGTTGGCTTCTAACCGCTTGTTTAGACGCTTCCACCGCATCCATGAGCTGCCCTTCCAGCAGCAAGGTATTGATATTGGAGAGGGCACTCATGGCATGCTGTTAGACTAGAATCAACCGCCGGTATTCGACAGCATATCCCAGTAGGAAACGCTGTTACCTTTGGGCTGGTTGCTCTTGGGATCAATCTCTGTGTACTGCCAGTTGATTTTGACGTAGGAGAATTCCACCTGTTCAGTTGGAACATTACCGGAGCCGCCTGGCGTGCCGGAAATGGCCACTGAACGGATCAAACAGGTATCAAACTCATAAGTCATATAAGCGGTTTTGCTGTCTGACTGTTTGCAGATTTCGACTTTTACCTTTTCGAGGTTTTTGCCGTTGCAGCAAAGCAGATTGAGCTTAGGAGTGGACTTATCGATATACTTCACGACTGCGAAGTCTTGATGATCGCAGCGTTCAACTCCACCGCGGGAACCGCCGCCGGCAACACCGGTGGCATGTGGTTGGGATACTCCGTGGCTGAAGGACAGGAGCTGAATCCATTGCTCATGCCCTTTATCCGTGCACTCACCGGGGACGGAATCGATCTTCAGGTATGCGTCAAATGCCATAATATTGTTTGTTCTGTTGTTTGTTGTTTGCTATTCTGTGCCACGCGGCACAAAAGTATTATCCCTTTTGTTTCATGGTGGATACCAGACGCAGCGAGGCGGTGAGTCCTTCCAACTGGAAATGAGGACGCAGGTAGAATACCGCGCGGTAGTTGCCAGGATCGCCTTCAATATCGGTCACCTCAACGCGGGCTTCCTTGAGCGGTTTCTGGGCTTTGACCACTTCATTTCCGCCATCCACCACATAGCTGGTGATCCATTTGTTAAGCCAGACTTGCATATCGGTCGCTTCCATGAATGAGCCGACTTTGTCACGAACCATGCACTTGAGGTAATGAGCGAAGCGGCAGGTGGCAAACAAGTAGGGAAGCCGGCAGGAGAGAGCTTCATTGGCGGTGGCGTCGGCATCCAAGTATTGGGTGGCTTTTTTCAATGACTGGGCACCGAAGAAGCATGAGTAATCGCTGTTCTTGTAATGCGAGAGGGGCATCAGGCCGATATCGGCTAATTCCTTTTCACGCCGGTCAGTGATAGCAATTTCGGTGGGGCATTTAGCATCCAGGCCGCCATCGTCGGTGGGGAAGACATGGCAAGGGAGATTTTCCACGATGCCACCGCTTTCCAAGCCGCGGATTTGGGTGGTCCAGCCGCTTTCGGCAAAGGCACGATTGATGTTGGCACCAAAGGCATAAGCGGCGTTTGACCAGCAGTACTTGCTGTGATCGCTGCCATCGGTGGCTTCCTCGAAATCGAAGGCATCCAGCGGTTCGGTCTTGGCACCATAAGGAACGCGTGAGAGGAAACGTGGCATGGTTAGGCCGACATAACGGGAGTCCTCATCCTCGCGCAGGCTGTTCCAAGCCATGTGATTTTTGGTATCAATGGCTTTGCGCAGGTCGCGGGGGTTATTGAGTTCGGTCCAGCTCTGCATATCTAGCAATTCGGCGGAGGCCGAGGAGATGAAAGGAGCGTGGGCGGTGGAGGCGATCTTGGACATGCCGCGCAGGACTTGGACATCCTGGCCGGAGGGCCCGAATTCGTAGTCACCGATCAGCACGCCAAAGGGCTTTCCGCCGGGTGTGCCGTATTCTTCTTCGTACACTTTCTTGAAAATGTCTGTCTGGTCCCAGCCGGCCACGGATTTGCCTTTGAAGGATTTGACCAGCTCACTTTTGGAGACATTGAAGACTTTGATTTTGAGCATGTCACTCGTCTCGGTATTGGAGACGAGGTGATGGAGCCCGCGCCAACTACCCTCGAGTTTTTGGAATTTCTCATGATGAATGATTAGATTCATCTGGTTGGTGAGGCGGCGGTCGATTTCGGCGATGACTTTTTCGATTTTGTCCAACACCTCGGGTGAATCCTTGGAGATGGATTCATAGTCATCGAGGATATGTTCGAAGAGGGTGGTCACTGCCCCTTGGATTTCCTTGCGGGCCTGGTCATTGGCCGGCTTGAGTTTGTCAACCACGGACAGGAGACGGTCAAGCGACCCGCCTTGTTCGGTGGTGGTAGTGACTTGGCCGGCGGAGGTAGCTTCTTTGGATGAGGTGCTCATGATGGGATAAGGCTGCGGGCAGAGGCTCAGGCTTCGTTGTTATCGACGATTTGGCGCATGAGGGAGGGATCGGCGAGCATTTCATCGAGAACCTTTTGCACGCTGGATTTGCCATCCACTTTGATAAGCAATTCCTTGAGTTGGTTGCGGGCATCCAGCAATTTGGCGAGATGGCCTTTTTTGGTGATGCGCAACACGCTCTTGTTGGGGTCTCTGGCATCCGGAATGAGCATCACTTCGAGATCAGATGCTTTTTCTCCCAATTTCATTCCGATGTATTCCTCGGAGGCTAACTTGTCGATCAAGTCACAGGTTTCGCCGAGTTGGAGTGACATTGGGCCGTCCTGTTTAATCTGATAGAACTCGTTTTTGCCTTCCTTCACTTTGGTTAGCTTGATCTCTTCGATTTCCGCGCCCACCTTCCGCGCGAACTGATCTGGGGTGAAATCCTCGAGTCTCTCAAAGCTGACATCCACGCCCATGCGGCCTTCGCCGGAGATGAGGTTATCGACAGCGAAATTCACCCGTGGTGCCTGGCTTTTGAGATATGCGTTGAAATTCTCGGCGTCCACGTCGGCAAAGCTGCGGTCTTTGAGTTCCTTGAGCATGCCCGCATTGTCGCCGGATAAATCCGCCATCACGCCGGTGACCCACGGGAGTTCGGATTTGCGGATGGCACCGCCGACTTCGACGTCGTACTCGATTTG
>JBAXOP010000153.1:0-12224 GCA_037133195.1 Verrucomicrobiota bacterium
GGCACGCCTTATGTCCCGCTACTACAAGGATTTCCTCTTTTTGGTCAACGCCGGGTGGCACCAGGCCCGTTCCCAGCGCCGACGCAAAACCCTCGGCGCACTCCCCTGCCCTGTCCCTCCTCCGCCCCCAACCACCGTTTTTACCAGCATCGCCTGGAAAGGCGACTTACACCGCAACAAATTGATCGGCGCCCCCTTACCCCCAGACATGCTGCGGCCTGTCATGCTGGATGCTTCCGAGGTGTCCTTCATGGATAGCTGCGGGCTCGGGCGACTCGCCTCGCTAGTGCGCAACTGCCGCAGTGCCAAGCAATGGCTTGTGGTGGTGCGGCCCACCTCTGCGTTCCAGGCGGCGGTTCTCTCGGTGCGCATGGAAGCACTGTTTCCGATGCTGGCGACGGAAACCGAAGCTCTCGCCTGGGTGGCCACCCAACAGGCCAGCGGCGGCCAGCACTCGCCTGCCGCCAACGGCGTGGTGTGGGTATCGTTCAACCGCGCACTCGATGCTCTGTATCATGAAGAAATGATGGCGCTGCTAGACGCCGCAATTACTAACAACAAGGCGACGATCCGCTCACTGGTGGTCGATTTACGTAAGGTAAGCTTCATCGATAGCCGGGCGGTAGGTGGGCTGATCCGGGCATGGAAAACCATGACCTCGTTAGGCGGGGCAATGTTTCTGGCGGGTGCCACGGCACCGGTGCGCGAAATCCTCGCCTTGCTGCACTTGGACCAGATCTTGCCCGAGTGGAAAGGAGATCCACCCCGATGAAGGTGCTGCTCTCCGCCGGCATGATTCAGGGCGGCCGTTCGGGCGTCGGCCGCTACGTCATCGCCTTGAGCGAGGCCTTGCAGCGCGAGCAACCCGCCGTGACCCTCTGCGTCGCCGGCTTGAATGCCGATCGCGCATTGTTCCCGTGGCTGCGCGACGACCAATGGCTTGCTATTCCCGCCTCCATGGCCGGCGGCGCCGCCAACTTGTGGTGGCACCAAATTCATCTCAACGCCCTGCTCGCACACCGCCACATCAATCTCGTACATATCCCCAGCTACCGCCGCATCCTGTGGCGTTGCACCGTGCCGCAAGTGGCTACCATTCACGATTGCGCTCCTTTCATCCTACGGGAAAAATATGACTTCGCTCGTGGCGTTTTCGGTCGTGTGGTCGTGCCGGCTCTCGCCAGACGCGTCGCTCGGGTCATCGCCGTAAGCGAAACCACCGCTAAGGACGTCATCCATTTCATGCGGGTACCGGCGGCGCGGGTCACGGTGGTGCCCAATGGCATCGATCATCAATGGTTTCAACCGCCCGCTGCGGCAGCCGTCGCCGCTTTCCGCCAACGCAACAACCTAACGCAACCATTTTTCCTCTACGTCGCCAGACTCGAGCATCCCGCTAAAAATCATCTGCGCCTCATCCGTGCCTTCGAGACTCTGGCGCTTTCCGGCGTGTTCACCGGCCAACTGGTATTGCCCGGTGCCCCTTGGCATGGCGCGGAGGTCATCCAGCAGGCTGTCGCCCAGAGCCCATGCCGCGAGCGTATCCGCCTCGAGGGCTTCGTCGATAATGCCGAGTTGCCACTCTGGTATGCTGCAGCAGAAGCCCTGGTATTCCCCTCACTGATGGAAGGATTCGGCTTGCCTTTGTTAGAGGCGCAAGCTTGCGGCACCCGCATCGCATGCGCCGACGCCACCAGCCTGCCGGAAGTCGCCGGGCCTGCTGGCACGCTCTTTGACGGACGCGACGAGCAAGCGATCGTCGCTGCCATGACGCGCCTGGCGACAATGGAGCCCGCTGAGCGCCGCCGGCTCGAGGATGCGGGCAAGGCATGGGCAGCACGCTTCACATGGTCGGCCCACGCCGCCAATGCGGCGCAAATTTACCGCGATACCCTGGCACCCCCAACCGGAAGTTAGAGAAACAATCAATATGGCTGAATGGCAACGCAGGTTTTGGAGCACCACGGCGAGTGGCTATGTGGGGGTGGCCACGCGCATGCTGCTGGGCTTGGTATTATTCCGCACCATGTTCCAGCAATTCTCCCATGCCCAGTTCGGTTTCTGGGCATTGTTGTGGTCCTTGTTTGGCTACGGCATCTTGCTGGATTTCGGCTTCGGTTTTACGGCTCAACGGGCGGTGGCGCAAAAGACCGCCACCGGTGATATCTCAGGTTTGAGCAAACTGTTAGCCACCATTCTATGGACATATATCGGCATGGGCGTGTTGATTCTGGTTTTATTCTTATCGATTCGCATCCCGTTCTTAGCTCGCATGGGGGTTTTGCCAGCTGATTACGCAGAGTTTGGACAGGCATACATCGTGTTTTTTATCGGCCTGGCCGTCCTCTTTCCGCTGGGCTTGTTTCCCGAAATTCTGCGCGGCTTGCAACGCTCCGATATCGCCAACTGGATCGGCATCTTCTCGACCATTCTCAACTTCGCCTTCCTGTTTTGGGGCCTGCATGCCCACTGGTGCCTCGCCGCTTTGATGGGCGTGAGCATCACCACCTCCGCCCTTCCCAATATTATCGCCGCCATCTTCGCGCTGCGCCACTTGCCGGGAATTTCATTTTCACCCAGGTTGTTTGAGTGGCGATCGGTGAGGGCGCAACTGGGATTTTCTATCATCGCCTACTTGATAACTTTCAGCAACATGCTCATGTCCAAAAGCGATCAACTGGTAATTTCACTGACCCTCGGGGTGGCGCTGGTGACGATCTATCAAGCTGGTTACAAGCTGGCCGATATGCTCGGATCATTCAGCTACCAATTGCAGCAGATGATTTCCCCAGCCGCCGCGGCGCTGCATGCGAAAGGGGATGATCACGGCCTGCGGCTGTTGTTGCAGCGCACCTCGCGGCTCACGTTCTTGTTAGTGACACCGGCATACCTGCTCTGCGCCGTGTATCTACGGCCATTGATTTGTTTGGTCACCGGAATGGCCAGCGCCACTGGGGATATCTGGTGGATCGGGCAGGCGCTGTTATTGGCAATCTATAGCTCCACAATTTCCAGCAGCAGCTCCAAGGGCGTGCTGATGATGAGCGGCGAGGAAAAGCGCATGCTCGTCATGTCCCTCTCAGAGGCGGCGTCCAATGTGTTGCTTAGCCTTATCCTCGTCTATCAAATAGGCGTGGTCGGGGTGGCCATCGGGACGATGATTCCGACGATTCTCGTCGGCTGGTTGTGGGTGTTGCCGCTCACACTCAAAAAACTCGGGATATCCATCAAGAGTTATTTTGTCTATCACCTGGAGGGCACTTGGATGCCCTTGACGGCCTTTACACTGACACTCGCCGCCCTTGCCATGTGGTGCCCTGCGGCGGAGCACTGCGGCTTTATCGCACTGAGCTGGCGCGGGCTGCTTTGCATGGCACCGTTGCTGGTGTTTGGCCGCAATGTCATCCGCGGAATGTCCAAGGCCTGAGTCTGTAGGCGAATCTTTCGCATGTGCCGCCCGGCCCCGCCTCAAGGTGCTTGCCTTCGCGCTTGCCCAGCTGCCGGCTTGAGCCTATCATCCCCCATGGCCTCCTCGTTTGGCGAAATTTTCCGTATCCACACCTTTGGCGAGTCGCACGGCGGCGGCGTCGGGGTGGTCATTGATGGCTGTCCGGCGCGCGTCGGCGTGAGCGCGGCGCAGGTTCAGCGCGAGCTGGACCGGCGCCGGCCCGGCCAGTCCGAGATTGTCACGCCGCGCCAAGAGGCTGACCGCGCAGAGATTCTCTCCGGTATCCATGACGGGCTGACCCTGGGCACGCCCATCGCCATCTTGGTGCGCAACACCGACCAACGGCCAGCTGCGTATGAGGAAATGACCGCTACCTATCGACCTAGCCACGCCGATTACACCTACGACGCAAAGTATGGTATTCGCGCTCCCTCAGGCGGTGGACGCGCATCAGCTCGCGAGACGATTGGCCGCGTCGCCGCAGCCGCCGTGGCACGCCAGGTGCTCGACGTCTATCATCCCGGCATCGAAATCGTGGCCTGGGTAAAATCCATCCAGCACCTCGAAGCCAACGTCGATCCTGCCACTGTCACCGCGGAGGTTATCGAGTCGAATATTGTGCGCACCGGTGATCCGGCGATGGTCGAACCGATGATCGAACTCATAAAAACCATACGCAGCGATGGCAACTCGGTGGGCGGAATCATCGAATGCGTGATTCGCGGTTGCCCGCCCGGCCTGGGCGAACCAATTTTCGATAAACTGGAAGCGGATTTGGCCAAGGCTATGCTATCGCTGCCGGCGACCAAGGGGTTTGAAATTGGCTCTGGTTTCGCGGGCACCCGGCTCACTGGGCGCGAACACAACGATGCATTCCGCATGTGCGACGGCCATGTGCGCACCACCACCAATCATTCCGGCGGCATTCAGGGTGGCATTTCCAATGGCGAAAATATCTTCTTCCGTGTCGCCTTCAAACCGACTGCCACCATCATGAGTTCCCAACAAACCGTCACCGCCGACGGCCAAAACACCGATCTGGTAGGCCGCGGCCGCCATGACGCCTGCGTGCTGCCACGCGCCGTGCCCATCGTCGAGGCCATGGCCACTTTGGTATTGACCGATCACCTGCTGAGACAGCGGATTCTTAATAAATGATTGTGGATAGAAGACATCCCACTTCCCACTTCCCACTTCTCACTTCCCACTTCTAACTTTCCACTTCTCCCTTCCCACGCATGTCCCTCGATTCTCTAAACCACCTCAATCTAACTACTGGCGCCTTGCTCATTTTCGCGCTTTGTGCATTGTTCGTATTGCTGCGCGGCATCACGCGCCTGTTGCTCGGAGTCGTGGTTCTCGGTGCGAGTGCGTGCCTGGCATACTGGGTGTGGCAACAGGCACCGGCGTGGTCGATCAAGGTGTTGGGAAATCCTAACGGATTAATAACCACCGGCGCGCCGGTGGCCGCTTTTCTACTGGCATTGTGGTTGATCCGCCGCGTGTTAAAATTACTGGCGAGTCCGTTTGTACGACCGGACTCAGAGGCACCATCGGCATTCACCAACGTGCCTATGCGGCTGCTCTTCGCCTTGCTAGCGGCGGCAGGGCTCTGGCTCATTGGTGCCACTTGGGTGCATCATGCCGGGGCGCTGGCGGAGATCCGGTGTTTTGTCGAGAAAAACACCGATACTAGCAAAACCTCGGCTTATTTGTTGCGCATGAAGGCGTCGGTGGAGGATGTGTTGCCCAAGGACTGGATTAAATTATTAGATCCACTAACCGAGCCGGCGCGGCTGGCCATGGCCAAGTTGGTTGCGGCGGAAAGCCGGCCAGCTGCCGCGTCGGAGATTGATCCGAAGACCGGCAAGACCTATCCGCGGGCCGTGGTGGTGACCGATCCCGCCTTGCAGGGGCTCGCCCGTAAGAAAGATTTTTCCGGTCTGCTGCGTCATCCTAATCTCACCCGCGCCCTCGGCGATGCGCAAGTCAAACAAGCCATTGAAGAACGAAAGAAATGAAAAGACTCAAGATTAGAAGACACAAGACACAAGAGCAGAGACGGCACGGCATATTTCCTCTTCTCTTGCGTCTTGTGTCTTGCCGTCTTGTGTCTCTCCTCTGACAACTGACAACTCCCCTCCCCATGCCCTATCTCGTCACCATTGGTCTAGAAGTCCACTGCCAGGTTAAAACCCAAACCAAGATGTTCTGCGCTTGTCGCACGTCGTTTGGTGAGGAGCCCAATACCCACACCTGTCCGGTTTGCCTGGGTCTGCCCGGTGCCTTGCCGGTACTCAACCAGGCCGCCATCGAGCAAACACTGCTCAGCGGCCTGATGCTGGGTTGCTCCTCTCCAGAAATTTCCAAGTGGGACCGTAAAAGTTATTTCTATCCGGATATGCCCAAAAACTTTCAGACCACCCAATTTGATTTGCCGCTGTGCATCGGCGGAGGGGTGCCGCTCTACGCCCATTGCTATCCGGCTGACGCCCGCAAGAGCGGCGCGGGGTCTGACAAGGTGGTGCGGCTCAACCGGATCCACCTTGAGGAGGACGTCGCCAAATCGACACATCTCGGCAGTACGTCGCTCATTGACTTCAACCGAGCGGGCACGCCGCTGATGGAGATTGTGAGCGAGCCGGATCTGGAGAGCGGTGAGGAGGCATACGCCTATCTGCGCTCCCTCCAAATGATCCTCATCCAGGGCGGCGTGTCCGATGCCGACATGGAAAAAGGCCAGTTGCGTTGCGATGTGAATATTTCCTTGCGTCGCATGCCCGAGGAGCCGCTAGGCCCAAAGGTGGAACTCAAAAACCTTAACTCAATCTCCGCCATCCGCCGTGCCATCCACTTTGAAATCAAGCGCCAAGGTGAGGATCTCACTCACGGTATCGCCCAAGTCCAATCCACCCGCCGCTGGGATGATGAACGCGGCGAGACCCAACTCATGCGCACCAAGGAGGATGCACACGACTACCGCTATTTTGCTTGTCCCGATCTGCTCCCGGTACGTACGGCGCCATTGTTAAACAAGGTGCGCCAACTGGTGCCTGAATTACCGCACGAGTTGGCGCTGCGCTTCGAGCGTAATCTGGGCGTCACTCGCTACGATGCGGCTGTCCTATCATCCGACAAACACCTGGCTACCTATTTTGATGCTGTCTGCGATGCCGCGCTTCCTGGCAAGAAGGTCGCCAATTTCATCATCAATAATTTGCTAGGCATACTCAATGAGCGCGGGCTCGGCATTGACGAGTGCCCCGTGGCACCGCAAAAACTCCGTGCCCTGCTGGTGCTGGTGGAAATCGGCTCGTTGGCCGCCAGTCAGGCACGCGAGGTATTCGCGGTTTTGTTCGATTCGCCGGATAAAGAACCGGCTGCCATTGCCGATACGCTTGGCTTCAAACCTGCCGCCGCCGGCGAACTCGAAACACTCGTGGATCAGGCGATTCTAAACAATCCGGCGGAAGTCGCCGCAGTGCTAGCCGGCAATGACAAGTTGCTTAATTTCCTAACAGGACAAGTAATGAAGTCCGCCACCACCAAGCCCAATCCGAAGCAAGTCACCGAGATGCTGCGGGCGAAATTGTTGGGCTAGTCTCCGCCCACGCCCATGGCCGCCGAATCCAAACCCCTCTTTCACCCGGAAATCATCCGCCGGCAGCTCCGGAACTTCGTGCTGCCGGCGTCCGTGGCGGAGTCCCGGCCGCGTTTGCAACATTGGGCGGATCTCATCAGCTCCGGGCAGGCCGACCAACTCAAGGAAACCGATCTGCTGCCGGATTTCCTCACCGATGTCTTCGTCACTCTGCTCGGCTACACCCGCCCCGCCGAGTCTCCCGCGTGCTACACCTTGTCACGGGAAACCCACGTCGTCGTGGATGGCCAGAAGGCCGATGCCGTGCTCGGCCGGTTCCAGCCGGAGCGGCGGGAATACCTCGTGGCCCTGGAGGGCAAGGGCACGCGCGATCCGCTGGAATTCCCTTTCGGCGGCCGGAAAATGTCTGCGGTCGATCAATGTTACCGCTACGCCATCAATCTCCCGTGCGATTGGCTCATCGTTACTTCCATGCGGGAGACGCGGCTCTATCACAAAGGCTCTAACCAACAAACCTACGAGCGCTTCGACACCGTACGGCTGGCCGGCGATGCCAGCTTGCTCAAGCGCTTCGTCTTCCTGTTCGGCGCGGCGCGGGTGGTGCCGGACTCCGGCGGCTGCCATTTCAAGGAACTGTTCAGCAGTTCTGAAACCGTCGGGCGAGAAATCACCAACCGCTTCTATGCATTCTACGCGGACTTGCGGCAGACTGTCTTCGCCCGCCTGCGCACGGAAAACGCCGCCGTTGCCCCACCGGAAATCCTCCGCTGCTCACAAAAGCTGCTGGACCGCATCCTGTTCTGTTCGTTCTGCGAGGACCGCGGCCTGCTCCCGCCGGAAACCGTGCGCGGTGCCTTCGATCACAGCGATCCCTACAACCCCAGACCCATCTGGGACAACTTCCGCGGCATGTTCCGCTCCGTCGATAAGGGCAACAGCGGCCTGAAAATCCCCGCCTACAACGGCGGCCTCTTCGCCCATGATGGGGGGCTCGATACCCTGCAAGTCCCCGACGACGTTTGCGCCCTGTTCCGCGACCTCGCCGCACACGATTTCCGCCCCGCCCGCGAGGTGGCGGAGGCTGACGAAATCAGGGAAATCCGCTCCGTCATCGATGTGGACATCCTCGGCCACATTTTCGAGCAATCCATCACCGACCTCGAACGCATCCGCCAGGACCTCGAGCGCGGCAGCCTGCCCGCCACCGATAAGGACGCCAAGACCCGGCGGAAACAGGAAGGCGCCTTCTACACCCCGGCCTTCATCACCCGCTACATCGTCGAGCAAACACTCGGTGCCGTGCTCGCCACCCGTTTCGAGTCCCTGCGTAAATCCCAGGAAGCCGCCGCCACCGCCACCGTCCGCAAGCTGCTGGCCGATCCGAACGCCTACGATCCCGACGCGCTCACCGAGCCCCAGCGCAAGGCCCTCATCCGGTTCTGGGAGGCCTGGCAGGAGTTGCTCAAAAGTCTCCGCATCCTCGACCCCGCCTGCGGCAGCGGGGCCTTCCTCATCGAGACCTTCGACCAACTCCACGCCGTTTACCAAAGCTCCAACGCCCGCCTCGAGGAACTGCGCGGCGAGCGCAGCCTCTTCGATCCCGACCGCCAAATCCTCCAGCACAACCTCTATGGCGTGGACCTCAACGCCGAGGCCATCCAGATTTGCCAGCTCAGCCTCTGGATCAAGACCGCAGCCTACGGCAAGGCCCTCACCAGTCTCGATCACTGTATCCGCGAGGGCAACAGCGTCGTCAGCGACCCCGCCGTCCATCCCAAGGCCTTCGACTGGCAAGCCGCGTTCCCCGAAGTCTTCGCACAGGGCGGCTTCGATGTCGTCGTGGGAAATCCGCCGTACGTTAGACAGGAACTCCTCACGCCTTACAAACCCTGGATGGAAGCGAACTATGACTCCTATCACGGCATGGCGGACCTCTATGTCTATTTCTACGAACTCGGCCTGCGCGTTTTGAAACCGGGGGGACTTATGTCCTACATCGTAACTAACAAGTGGATGAAGGCGGGCTACGGTGAACCCCTCCGCCGTTTCTTCAGTGAGAAATCGTGGATCAAGTCCGTGGTCGATTTCGGCCATGCCAAACAGATCTTCGAGGACGCCGACGTCTTTCCCTGCATTGTCGTCGCTGAGAAACCGATCAGCGCCGAGAAGCCGAAAACCGCCCGCCTTTGCGCCATCCCACGCGAACAACTCCGCATTGACGATCTGAGCGTGCAGATCGAAAGGGAGGGAGCGGAGATGGATGTTGTGCAACTCGGAGTGGAGAGTTGGCAGTTGGAGGAGCGCTCCGTCGATTCACTACTTTCCCGCATTCGTGAAGGCCGTCGCGTGCTTAAGGAGATAGCTGGTGCAACCCCGTTCTATGGAATCAAGACAGGCTTCAACAAAGCATATCTGATTGACGACGCCGACAAGCAGAGGCTGGTAGCCGACCACGAAGGATGTCGCGAACTCATCAAGCCATTCCTGCGCGGCAGTGACATTGGTCGCTGGCATAATAACTGGGATCAGCTCTGGATGATCGTAATCCCTTCGAGTAACGACTTTCCTTGGCCCTGGGCCGATCTCGGCGAGGATGCAGAAGAAAAGTTCCGCCATCTTTACCCCAGTCTTCATGCTTGGATGAAGCCGCTCGAAGATCAGTTGCGCAAACGTCAGGACAAAGGTCGCTACTGGTGGGAACTGCGCTCCTGCGCCTATTGGGAAGTCTTCGAGAAGCCCAAGATATTCTATCAGGAAATTCAGTTTCACCCCTCATACTCGTTCGATGTCGCGGGCCGTTTTGGCAACAACAAGACCTTCTTTCTCAGCACGGACGATCTGTTTCTTCTGGCTGTGTTGAATTCGCCCCTGATGTGGTGGCACAACTGGCGTTACCTGCCGCACATGAAGGATGAGGCTCTGTCTCCGGTGGCTTTCAAGATGACCGAGTTGCCTATCGCCGAGCCAACGAGTGCCATCCGTGAAGCCGCCGAGTCCGCAGCCGCTCGCTTGATAGACATCACCGCGTCCCGGCAACAGACCCACGACACGCTTCTCGACTGGCTGCGCGTGGAATACGCCATCGGGAAGCCGACCCACAAACTCCGGAATCTGACCGCTCTGGACTCGGACAGTTTCATAGCCGAAGTGAAGCATATCCGGGGCAAGAAACACCCGCTAACCGCCACCGGGCTGCAGGCCCTGCGCGGGGAATACACCCGCACCATCGAACCCGCCCGCGTCCTCGCCACCGAAGCCATGAAGCTGGAATGCGAACTGAGCGACCTCGTCAACCAGGCCTACGGACTCACCCCCGCCGAGATCGCCCTCATGTGGGCCACCGCTCCGCCGCGCATGCCGATCCCAATGCCTAATAACTGTACCGGCGGTCTATGACCGTCGCTCCGGACCAAACCAAATGACGACTTCAACACGCTACTCTTGCAACTACCAGCTTGCGGGATATTCCTTTGAATACCGGGACGAAATGGGGGCCATCGACTTCCCGTCGTTTGTCAAATCGTTTGAGGCTTTCCCGTGGGGCGAGCAAATGCGGCAACGCGAAAAGATGGCGGGCGGTTGCTCTGCAACCATTTCAGTGGTGGATGAGGAGCAGGACTTTATTTTCTGGATATCAGTCATGGGCGACGATCTGCGTCCCAAATTCCTTCTCGGTGCTGTTTACAACAAAAAGCTGCGCAAATCGGCTCGAATCAAGGTTTCCATGGTGATTCGTTGGTGCGAGATCCGTATCGCTCCCTCACGCCGCAGTGTGCCCAGCATGTTTCGCATCTTCTTTACTGGAGACACCCGCAAGTTGATGAAGCAGTTCCGCACCTACAAACTGTATGACCAACATGAAGCAATGATGCCGGTCCCAGAACCATAAGGTGAGGCGACATTCCTTATTACAGCAATTCCCCCATGAACCTATTCACCTGGTATTTCTGGAAATGGTCCGCCAACCGAATGGACGGGCAGCCTGAAGAAGTCTGTCACGCTTTGGCGGCATCCGACAATCACCCGGCGACCAAGCCATTTGACCCCGCGCCTTTGATCGAGAAGCTGGAGCAGGCTAGAAAGACGCTTGGAAACAACCGCAGCAAGTGGCGTTGGACGGTCGCCAAGGATCCGCTGACGGGACTGGCCCGCCATGTGAAACTCATCCTGCCGCACCAGGCATGGGACTACCCGATCTATCAGGAGTGGATTGATCTTTTCCTGCCGCTGAATCTCTTCGGCTGGACTCCTGAGTGGCATGAAAGCTTCCCCGGCACCTTGCCGAAGAAGACCGTCTGGAAAGGTGAGAATCCCCATGACACTCTCACGGCTTATGATGCAAAGCCGGAGGATGTTTCCCGGCTGATGAAGCGCATCGGATATGCCGGTGTGGTCCTGTTGATGAATCATCGGAACGACTATGTGAACGTCGGCAAGGCATACGGGTGCTACACGGTGGAATGGCGGAGCTATGCGCATGTGAGAAAGAACCGGCACCACTTTTCCCATTGGAAGTGCGGCTATGTGGGAGATCCGGCGTTTACGGCTGCTGGGAAGCCGATTGAGCGGAAATTCATGCCCGCCGGTATCAATGACGAGAGGCGCTGTTCGGATGGAAGCTGGCACAAGTTTACCGTCGATGGTGAGTATGAACTGCTCACGCCCGGGGACACGGCATACATCCTGCGGGCCTTCCTGCGCGGAGAGTCCCGCCCTAAGCAGTTCCGCTGGATTTCTCTAACTCGTCGATTCAAAAAAATGAGACAACTTGACTCTGGGATATGCCACCCACTTGAAACACCATGAAAGCCATCCGTATCACGCTTAAGAAGCCACTATAATTGCCACTCAAAATGAATCACCCGCGCCCCGAAACGACACCTGGAGTCTTCCTCGAACATTTCGATCTGTCTCCGCCAATGGGCGGGCGGGACGGAATTGTCTATGGCTGGCTTTTCAAGATTGCGATGGAGGCTGCGAGGGAAGCTGGCTGGACGTTCCGTTCCTACAGCAGCCTGGAAACGCCGGGAACGCAGGAGGATTTTATCCATAGGCAGCTGCGCAGTTTTCCAACTCTCATTCTCTACCGCGACGGGGTGGAATTGGGACGCCGCACCGCAGCTCTCGGCACGGTTGCTGGGATTCTCGCTTGGGGGAACAAGCTGCTTGGGGTGG
>JBAXOP010000154.1:0-12031 GCA_037133195.1 Verrucomicrobiota bacterium
GTCCAGGTCTTGCCAAAATCCGTTGAATAGCGGAAACCGACTAACGGTCCGAGCCACGGCCAGTTGTAAAGAATGCCTTCATGCTTTACGTCGCCGCTCGGATGCAGGCCGTAAGTTCCATAGTACCAAACGCCGTTGTAAACGAGTGTGCCGCATGGATAACGGCCGAGGTACGGCGATGGATCAGATTTGTAAACACCCTGATCCACAACCCTTAAATCCAGCGGGTCATTGCCAAGGATGGTGGCATAGCCGGTCCTGGAGTTTTCGCCGCCAGATAATGAATCAAGGCCATTGACTTGTCCGTCAGTCCATGAGGAATACATTTTGTCATCACTTGCCCAGGACGGATACCAGGTATCGGCACCCGTGTACTCGGCATGGCGTCCGGTAAACACGATTCCATCCAAGCTGCTGGATTGCTTGAACGGGCAACTCGTCGGTGACGTCGATGGCCAACGGTAACCACCGGAAGCCCAATTGGCGATGCGGTCGGCTTCGTAGTCTTTGAATTTTTGGCCGCCGCAATTGATCTTGCGTGTGAACGGCTGACCGGCCTTCGTGGTCCCGTCAATGACGATGCCTGCGATGCACGGAAATTCCACTTGCCGGGTGAAATCAATCCTCAGCGCGCCGATCATCACTTCAATATCCTTGAAAGTAAAATCCAGCGCCTGGTTTTTCCCGGCCTTCGCAAAAATGTCCAGCGTTTCGATGGCTTGCTTTTCTTGAATCTTCACGCCGAATACGCGCAAGCCGGGCTTGTCGTAGAACGGCTCGACAAATTTCAGTGTGACCGTGTAGGTGCCGTTTGGAACCTGGAGGTAATAGCCATCAAAGTTGAAACGAACCGTCTGATAAACCGGGACTTCGTCGGTGCCTGCAACCGGCGCGGTAAGAGCTTGCGTTTGTCCTTCGAAGGCGCCGTCTATACTACCGGAAGCTGGGCCGGCGGCGGAGTTATCGGCAGCAAAACCGGAATGCGATCCAGCAATAACTAGCAACACGCCCAGCGTGGTGCAGAGTCGAATGAGCCGCAGATAGGAGAAGTTGATCTGCGTGAACAGCATGGCAGGAGTTGTTTCTTTCTTCATGGTTCTAATATCAGGGTGAAGCGTTATCATGTGTTTTTCCTGCGGCAAGAGATATAGCTAACACAAAGAGGAACGTCCTAAATTCCCAGGATCACCAGGCAAGGTCCACATGACCGCCGGCAACCGGATGTTTCTCGCCGTTCCAGATCACTTCGGTAACGCCGTCCGGGACTTTCACTGCAAATGGCACGGTGCGCAAATAGGGGTGCAACCACGGCCGGGTGACCGTGAACGTCATGCCGCTTGCATCCTTCACGCCGTCCGCGATCCGGGTGTTCATACGCATCCAGCGCCAGACGAACACGTCGCCGCCGGTGGCATACCAGACATCGCGTTTCCCACCGATCGCCGCCAGGACGGCTTCAAGAGTTGCCGCACCGGTTCCGGCGAGCTCGACGCTGTGTCCCCACACCTCGAACACCACGCCTTCTTTCTTCGTCAACTCGGCAAACCGGGCGGAGATCGTGGCGGCTCCGGCATTGAAATGGAAATCGGGAGAAAGTGCGAGGGGTTGATTGATACCGTCGATGGTATTCGGTCCGTTAGCCGTTGACCGGGCGAACCAGTAACCGGAAGCCTCCACACTGCGGGTGACGTAATCGCCAGTCTCATCGTAGGCAGGTTGATATCCATACGGGTAGGCGAAGGAGATCACCGGGTGCCCGAGTATGCCTTCGAGGAACTTGCGCATGTTTGCGGACTCCGCATAGCAGCGATCATACCCGGAAAGGTAATATGTGGGATGACTCCATGAGTGAGAACCGACTTCCATCCCGAGCGCTTCCAACTCGGGAAGGCGTTTGTTAACTTCCGAGCCCCGGTTCATGAAAAACGTGCCGCGGAACCCATGTTTCTTCAGCATTGCGGCTGTCGTCAAATCCATGATGCTTCCGTCGTCCCAAGTGGTGAAAATGGCGTGTTTTCGACCCGACGGAAAAATCGCCAGGGTCAGTGCTCCGTCTCGGGCACCCACTAACGTGAGTTTGCGTGTTTCTGGCTTCGATCTATCAACGACCGTGATCAACGCCTTGTTTGTCACCGGCATGTCGGGGACCGGGATCGCCGGAATCCTTTCAATGATCATCGCGTCAACTTTTCCTGCCACGGCTAGGCGTTGGACCGGGTTCTTGCAGTACACATAGGTTTGTGCGGCCGATGGGGTTTCAAACTTTCCGCCCGCAGACAACCATGTTAGAGTCACTGGCGCCTTTGCCGTCGTTTTTATACTTCCGGGTGCGATCGGCCAAGGGAGTAATGCCTTGCCGTCAGCGACCTGGCAGTCGAGGCACCATCGGTCCGACGGCAAAGGCGTTTCGATCTTCTCGATGACGATTGACCGGATACCGAAGGTGTCCTGATTGACCTGATAGATCTTTCGATAGAACACCCCCTTTGCGGGAGCGGCGCTGAGAAGCACGAACGACTGCGGAACGTCGGTGTTGACATTGCAGTCGATGACCGGCGTGCGGTCGGCAATGAACCCGATATTCTGGCCCTTCGCCCCGCCGACCTTGCCATTGAAGTCAATGGTGAGACGCCATGCACCAGCAGCCAGCGGTTCGGCGAATTCCCAGCGGACTTCCTCGGTTGTTCCCATGGCGGCGGTGAGGTAAACGGAATCGCCTTCCCTGTTTTTCGCCCCGCCACTTGCCGCTGATCCATCCAGCTTTATCGGCTGTGCGCATGCGCACGCCGACACCGCCGCCATTGCAATGCTGGCTCTGAGAAGTGTCATCATTCTGTTTCTCCGGGATCCGGATTATGGAGTGATCATGTCGAGCACGGCGAAGTCGGTCATCATCAGATTGGCGCCGCTGATCCGGTCGGTTTTGAGGGTGTATTCGCGGGTTTTGGATTCCTGCTCGTCGAGTTTGAAGACCAGCCAGCGCCCCGCTTCGTGCGGGCCGATGAGCGATTGATCCTGGCCGTTGAAGAACAAGTGGCCATCGCGGCTCTGCCGGTTCCAATCGGTGAAATGCACCGCCAGACGACCCTTGAATTTCTCTGGCACGATGACTTTCAAAATAATGGACGACCACCCAACCCAAGCCGAACATCGTTCGTCTTTCCACGCGATGTCGCAGGTGACGTTGTAATCAAAGCCGGCAGTGTGGCGCTTGACTTGATCCAGCGCGCGGTCGGGCTTGGAATTGCCGGGCTTGGTCAAACCGGCGGCGGCGACATGCAACACGGCGTTCTCAAGACCTTTGGGCGGCTGATCGCTGCCCGGTGCAACGGCGCGCACCGCCAATAAGGAATCCAACTCTGCCACCGTGGCGGTTTGTGAAGGAACAAAGGATGGCGATCCCGCATAGGCGTAAAGGCTGGCGAGGAACTGCCGCACTTCCGGCCATCGCCGGTTTTCAGGAACCAGATTGAGCGTGGAAACCAGCAAGCGTCCACGGCCCACCTTGGCTTCAAAGACCGCACCCAGTTTCCGCTGATAGGCAGTATGGAAATCATCAATCAACCACACCAGCGGACGCAGCGCTGCTCCTGTTAGATCCATGCCGACCGCTCCCCCATCCAGCAGTTTTTCCCATTGGGCATCGCAGTGGTCCGCCGTGGGAAACCGCGCGAAGAGCGGGTGCGCCGGGTCGAGGTGGATGCCAATGGTGGAGGGCTGGGCGGCAAACAACCACGTGTTCCAGGCCACCGGAGACCAGTGCGTCGCGACTCCTTTGATCAAGGTCGTCAGGTTTGGCAACAGGATCACATCGCGTCCTTCAGCAAGCGCCTTTTTGCAGGCGTTATCCCACTGGCTGGCGACGAGCGCCGACGCCGGCGGTATGGGCTCAACCTTCTGCGCCGGGTAAACCCACAAATCCCAATGGTTGGTCACCGCCCCGCGATCCACGCTTACTGTTAGCCTCAAACCGGCGGGCGCTTGTACCCGTCCGGCGAGCGGTTGGCGGATGTCACCGATGGTGGTCAACTTTCCGGTGGCGAGGTCAACCGGCGGAAACGCGCCGGAAGCCACCGCGCGTCCGTCCGCGTTCAGTTCCCAGCGCACGACGGCGGATTTCAAAGCGCGCGGTCCGTAATGCGAGACCTGCACATGTGCCGTGAACGTGTCGGCATCCGTCAACACCGCCTCGGGGAAGCGGGCCAGCACGACGGTGGGGGCGCAGAACTGCCGCCAGGCCGATGCCGGGAGGATGCCTTTGGATTCCCAGAAGGCGTCGAGAAAGCCGCACATGGTCGTGCCTTGGCCGCTGTAGTCCTGCAAGCCCAGCGCCTGGAAGCCGGCGAGTTCCGGCGTGGCGATCTGTTGTTCCAACTCCTGTTTGTATCGCAATAGTTGGAATTGCGCGGATGATTTCCGAAATGAGTCAGCCATGTCCAGCAAGCCATTCTTCTCCATCGCGGCGCGAAACGCCTCCAGGTTACGCGGCTTCATGGAACCGGTGTATTTGGCGATCTCCTGCGGATTGAAGAACATGCTGAATTGCCCGATCTCATGGGCCACCAACGGCCGGTCCATCGGCGTAGCGCCCGCCGTGAACGTGCCATTAAACCCGGGCCGGCCGGACGCCGCAGTGGACGCCCCACGAACCAAGCCGCCCGGAGTGTAGGCGGCATCGAAATAGTCGTCCGACGAACTGCGAAAAGCCGGATGGGTCGTGCTGGTGTAAAGGATGCGCGGGTCGGCTTGCTTCAACTCACGCACGAGATTCATCAGCCATGGATCGTCGCCCTTCGATGACTCGAGTTCGTTGCCCATGGACATCAAGCGGAAGCTTGGGTGATTGCCATAGGTTTCGATAATGCGATGGGCTTCCTCGCGCAACCAGACGCAGCGCTTGGCATCGCTGCCGATGTCGCCGTATCCATCCCAGAGCGGCAACTCGACTTGGAAAAAGACGCCCGCCTCGTCCGCCGCCACAAACGCGGCATCCGGCGGACACCACGAATGGAACCGCAGATGATTCATGCCATGCTCCTTGAGCGTGGCCATGAGTTTCTGCCAACCGCCATCGGGCGTCATGGGCGGGTGACCGGTGAGCGGCCAACTGGCGTTTTCCAGGTTGCCACGCAACTGGATCGGCCGTCCGTTCAACTCAAACTGCCGCCGCCCCATCTTGAAATCGAATACGCCGAATCTGACCGTCCGCGTGTCCTTGGCCATGCCCGGCGCAGTGAGCGATATGTTCAGATTTTGCAACACCGGAGAAAACTCATCCCAGCGTGCCGCATCCTGACGCAGGGGAACGTCCACCACATGGGTGCTGATACCTGGAGCCGCTGTGGCGGCGAGTTCCCCTGCCCTGCCACCGCCGGGCCGCACTTCGCCGGCTAACGTAATGGCCGCAGGCTGCCCGGTCCGGTTGTTCACACGCACGGTCGCGCGCGCCGCAGTTGCGCCCGGCAGCGTGGTCACTTGGATTTGCTCCAACGCCAACAATGGAGCGGCCCGCAGTTCGAAGCGACCGATGACGCCGTTCCAGTTGCCCTGAGTTTCGTCGGTGATCGCATGGGTGAACTGCCACGTCCCAAGACTGTGGTGAATGACATATTTCATCCGGTTATCAATCCGCAACGTGAGCCGGTGACGCCCCGGCGCAAGCAATCCTGTTAAATCGTGGAAATGCGGCGTGCTCAGGCTGTCCTGCATGCCTGCGGGCTTGCCATCCACCCACACGCGCGACTCCCATTGAACGCGCTCCATCTCCAGGGTCACGGCCTGTCCGGCCCAGGTCGGCGGGATTTCAATTTCACGCTCGAACCAGACCGCGCCACGGTATTTGTAGGCGCGCGTGAGGTGAAACTCGCTGGCTTCCGGATTGACCGGTCCGATGCCGCGGGTGTCGGTGGTGCCGGGCAATTCCGTTTTCCCATCGGCGGTCAGCGGTTGCGCCACGCCTTCCGCCGGATTTTTGTCCTCCGGATCGAATTGGTAGGCCCACTGGCCATCCAACTTCATCGGCGCGACTGGATCAAGGTTGCTTTGCGCCAAAGCTCCATTTGCGCCAGAAACGGCAAGCAGGACGAGACCCACCAATCTAATAATTATATGCATGGAAAAATGATTGTTGTCATTTCTTGACTGGCGGCACGAGCGGAAGTTTCAGCCATGCCAAGCCGACATCGCGCTTCATGTGCCACATGTCCTTGGGATCGGATTGGCCATCGTAACAGATTGCAAGCCGTTTGCCGACCTGGATCACGGAAGGCAGGCCGATGAGATTTTTGGACCATTTGCAATTATTCGTGTCGAGCACCACCGCCATGTCGTCGGCATTCCAATGGTCCAAATCCTTGGTCCAATACACCCAGATGGCATCGGTGCCGCTGTTGATGTGGTTGGTGAACAGCCACCACGTCTTGTCGGACGCTTGGTAATAAACCGAAGTGTTCTCGATCCGGTTTGCCACTGACAGGATGGCGTCCTTGTCCAACTGCCAAACCGCATCCAAATCATGCGTCCGTGCAGTGCCGATGTAACCACATCCGCTGAAAAACATCCGGTATTCATCACCCGTGCGGATAATCTGCCCGGGCGAGGCGTTGCCCGTGTGTGACGAGTTGGGCGGCAGCGCCACAAGATTTTTCTTGATCCACGGCCCATAAGGCGAAGGGGCCTCGGCTTTCATCGTTAGATATGGGCCCATCGGCACGCGATCCGGCGCCGGCGAGGCGTTGATAGAACCCAGATAAAACATATGCCACTTGTGGCCGTCGAAATAGGTGGCGCCATAGGATGCGGTGGCGGAATCTGCAGATCCCGGCTTTCCCAAGTCCAGCACCACGCCGTGTTTCTTCCAGTCCACCAGGTTCTTACTCGTGGCCAGGCAGACGAGCCAGCCTTTGGGACCCGCGCCGTCGTAGTGCATGAAATAGGTTCCCTCGTATTCCCAAATCCAGACATCGCGGGCACCGAGTTCGTCGCAATGGTCCGGGCCGTTGCCGTAATGCATCACCACGCCGGCATCCTCCGCATCCAGCCGGTATTTCGGCCGGCTCCAACCCGCCGGATAGACCGTGATGTTCGTGGATTCGATCACCTGAGATCCCGCGGGTGGCGGTGCGGCATGCACATCCGATTTTCCGGTTATGAGCGCCAACAGAAGGCACGGTAGGAGTTTGGTTGCTTTCATAATAGTCGTTCTCTTTTTCGGTTTCAAAGTTAGTTTGGTGAGCGGATTCATTTCGACTTGGTCGCCCCGGGATTCATCAGGCTAACGCCCATCAACCCGACCACAACCTCCTGCGACAGCGCCTCCAAGGTGACCTCCTTGAGCTTCACGCCCTCGCGCAAGCGCCAGCCGTAAAGCATCGCGCGGCAGTTGCTGCCGAGATCCACCATCAAGGGCGGGGTGTCACCCAAGGCAAACGCATCCATGGCCGGATTGTAGTCCGCACCGCCCCAGGGGCAAAGCATGCGAAAGTTCAACGGCGGAACCAGCTCGAGCCGCTCGTCCATGCCGTCGGCATAGCGGAAATGTACCACCGAGTTGGCAATCCGCCCCTGCAAGGGCTGGGTGGAACCGGCCACTAACAACCACACCGCGTCGGCACTTTGATCCACGGGCACCGTCACCCGGGCGGGCCAGTTGTCCCACAACGAGGTGAAAGCCACGTTGCGCGATGCCGTCGGAGCCACGAAGGGCACGCCTTGCGGAGTCATCATTTGACCGTCGCGCAACAGGCTGACCGGTTTGATCGCAGGCGCTTCACCGCGTTTCACCAAAACCTGTTGGCCAACGGACGATGCCACTTCGGCGGCGTTCTGGTCTTTCAGAACCCACTCGGCATCTGCGAGTCGGGCGGGGTTCGGCTTGCCATCATCCGCCGCCACCTCCGCATCGCTGAGAGCGCGCGGGATGAGCACCACCCGCTGGATTTCGCCTTGGAAACGGTTTCCGCCGATGGCGTCCGTACCGATGAACAAGGCCTGCTCCGCCACGGATAGCTGCGGAAACGCACCGTCAGCGGCGCTGGCGATGAGTTTGCCATTCTTATAGAGCTTCGCGATCCGCTTGCTCGCGCTATACACGGCGGTCACCCGTACCGGCTCGCCGGGCGTCAACACGTTAGGCGCGGTCAGTATTCCATTCGCGGTCAGCAGGCGCAGGCTGTTAGACGGATAGGTGTCCAGAAGATATCCGGTATACGTCCCCATGATCGAGCGATCCACGATGCGTCCGCCGTCTTGCGGCATGGCTTCGGGAACCAGCCAGGTGTCGATGGTCACTTCATCACGGTAGCCAAAGGCTTTGGGATCCTTGGCCACCCAGGCCGGTTGCGGAGCAGAGGACATCAGGACGTTTTCCAGCCCGATCGCCGGCGGATTCATGTTCCAGTATGTCATGGTCCATGCCCGGTAGCCGTCGCGGGCGAGGCGCACGCTGCATGTGGCCGGGCGCGGTGAGGCGTAGTCCTGCTTGAAAATCGTGCGGATGTCGCCATTGGCCACCGGCGAGATGTCGAGAGGTTTCCAGGTTGCCCCGGGGTCGGCGCTGCGCAGATTCTTCGAATCGCTCAGGCGTTGCTGCTCGGGGTTGGTTAGATCCACCTTCCACACCTGCCAATATGGAACCTCGGCTTTCACCAGCCCGATGACCGCGTAATATCCGGCGTTTGTCGAACATTCGCCCACGATGCGGCTGCCGTTGATCGCGTGTGTTGTAAAACAAGCTTGATCGTCGTCCACCCGTTGGATCGGGCTATCGGCGGTTAGAGTGAGTTTCTGGCCGGCAACCGCCGCCAGCTTTTGCTCCGCGTGCACCGGCTGCCGATCGGCCATGGTGACTTGCACCTCGGCTTTGGCTGTCTTGGGCAGGCGTACAACCGCCATGCCATAGCCAAACCAGGGTTGCAACTCGGCCTTCACGGCTTTGCCATTCACCGTCACGCCCACCAGGCGTTTGGCATGAACCGGCAGCCGCAGCACCATTTCCGCGGGCGTCTTGAGGCCGATCACATAGCTGTCCACCGCGCCGGCGTGCTTGAAACTCAATTGGTAATCGGTCGTGTTCATGCTGGCGTGATCCCAATCGGTTGGCAGTGACGGTTGCACCAGCACCCGTCCATTCGGATAGTCGGGCAGGTAACCAAACAAGCCCTCAACCACCGCCCGGCAGAACCCGCTGGAAATATCGGAGAAATCAATACTGCAACTCGGTTGGCTCAAGCCGCCGGGTGAAATGAAATTGCAACGATTCCCGTAAGCGGCCTTCGGCTTGAGATCACCAAAACCGCTTTCGGTAAATGTTCCTTTCAACAACTTCCAGCCGGCATCGGACAACCCCGTCTGGAAGTAGGTCAAGGCGAGATGATAGATGTCACCACCATACAGTTGCCTGGTGCTCCAAATCGACGGCAGCCAGTTGGAGGTTTGACAAAGTTCGCCGCCATATGGCAGAGCGATGCGCTCCAATCCCCACTCGGTGTAATGGAGTGCGCGGATGGCTTCGAAGGGCGTTGTCATGCCCAGATCGATCGGCAGGAATTCGCTATACAGCCAGGCGTCATCATGAACGCGCTTGTGTCCGCCCTGTTCGATGTATGAGGCGAAGTAGCCCTTGCGCTTCAACCACAGGATATCATGCAAGGCCTTGTTGATCTTTTTCGCCTCGGCGATGTGGCGCTCCTTTCCCGCCGGGTCGCCCTTGCGCTGACACATCTCCGCAGCAGCCAGATGCATGAAATACGAATAGGCGCTTTCCTCCACCGTGCCGCCACCGTTGTAACCGACGGAATCGGTCGGCCAGGTGTTGATATAACTTTCATAGAGGCCGTCATTGTCGGGGTCGAAGCAGTCCTTGACCCATTCCAAATGCAGCTCCAGCGCGGGCAGCAGGATCGCCTCCAACTTCGGATCACCCGTATGCCGCCACGAACGGACCTGCTCTTCCATGAACAGCGTCTGGAAATTGTAGAAACCCATGTCAATTCCGATGCGTCCCTTGCCATAGAAACGCGAGTCAGCCGCCTCCTCTGTGCCAGCCGCGTTGGCATGAGGCACGGTGTTCGTGGAACTCGTGATCATCGTTTTGAAATAATAGGCCGCCTCGTCCGTGACGAGTTGATGCCAACCATAGGCCGTGGCGCCATCCAACATGCGCCAACCGGGCATCTGGCAGCGCCACTGCGAAGCGCCATGGGTAAACACCGGGGCAACATACAAGCCATAAATGGCCGAGCACGATGCCGCCACTTGCGCATCAAGAAACGGATCGGGACTGTTCACGACCGCCGTGCGACCGATCTGTGTGGCGTGTTCCCATGCCGCATCAAAGGCTTGGGCGGGCGTGTCCCTGATGCTTTGTGCAAACTGGCGCTTGGCCGGATCCAATTGCGCCGGAGTCAGGTACTGGGAACCCGACCAAGGGGTGTAAAGTGAGTAGGGACGCTCCGTGATACAATCCACATGCAGCGCAAAGTTGATAGGCTTCGCATCGGACAAATCGGTCGTCACGCACACGCCCTTGTCCACTGGCTGGGCAACTGCTGTCAGCAACGCCCCGGCGGCTGATGGCGGCGTGGAACTGAGCTTCTTCATCACCACCGGAACGTCGAAACGGCCGATGATACGCAGCGGCGGCGGGTTCTCAATGAATTTTGCCGGATCGATCAATTGTACATCAAAGCCATCGGTGCCCGTGGTCACTCCATACGGCGCGTTGGCGTCATCGGCAGGCTTTCCCACCAGCGTCTGACCATCCAGCCCCCCGCCGATCAAATAGCCGCCGTAAAGCCACATCAATTTGTCCTGCGCTTGGGTGCCCTTGCCCACCACCCGCACGGCGAAGCCCACTCCGCTGGCCAGCGTCGTGGTCTCGACGGTGATTTGCAGCCCGGCAAACCGCTCGTCCGTTAGAACCCACTGCATCCGTCCCGGCAGGTATCTTGAAGTGATGGTTTTGAAATCATGCAACCACAGCGTATCGTTGCCACGATTCAAGGCGAGATCCAGATGGCCGAAGATTCCATTGATGTCCAGGCCACCCCATCGCGGGCGGTCTCCGATATAGACAACCGGCCACTTTTGGTTGCAACACAACGGCCGGTTGAAATCGCTGCCGCCGTTCTGGCAGACGATCGCCTCACCCTCGGGATGGTAGCGCAGCTGCGGATGCGAGGATGGCACTGCCTGGGCTGCTGCATTTCCCGCGCCGTGCAGGATGAGCGCCCCGGTCAATGCCGCCATCAGGGATGGATAGAAACAGGATTGATGTTTGGGGGATGGCATATGATTGGCTGACTTTTTCACAATCAAAAAATCTGTTTTCCTTGAGAAATTCGCCTATTCTTTCAGCAGCTCCGCGTTCACCGATTTCACTTCGCCATTCACGCGCACCTTGACTGCATGGCCTTCCTTCGCAGCAATTCGATAGTTCGTGACCTTGCCGTCATGCCATTCGATGTCCACGGTGAATCCGCCCCGCGCACGCAGGCCGGTGACTTTGCCGTTAGACCAAGCTTTCGGCAAGGCGGGCAGGAGTTCGATTTCGCCCGTCTGACTTTGAAGTAACATCTCCGCAACGGCGGCGGTGTGCCCCATGTTGCCGTCGATTTGAAACTCACAATAGCCGCCAAAGCGTGCGAGCAGGTTCGGGTTCGGTTGGGTCTTGAGATGGGTCTCCAACACCGCCATTGCGGTATCGCCATCGTGAAGCCGCGCGTAGGTGTTCGCCTGGAACGATCCCTGCCAACTTCCCACCAGCCCTTGCTGCCACCACTTCGCGCCATCGAAAATCTTGCGCAGCCCGGCGGCAAGTTCCGGGGTGCCACGCGGCGTGATCTGCGCGCTGCAAACCGCGCCCCACATCGACAATACCTGGCACGCCGCCTGGCGCTGCCAGTCCTCAACCCATTCCTGCAGCTCGCCGGTCGTGGGACTGATTTGCATCGGCGCAAGTCGCGGCAAGGCCTTCTCGATCTCCGCGCGCAAGTCCGCGTCCACACCTAGAACCGTCCCTCCGGTCAGGCAG
>JBAXOP010000155.1:0-12014 GCA_037133195.1 Verrucomicrobiota bacterium
CAGTCTGCTGGTGAGTTACGTCGATGCGGTGGACGCCACTGACAAGTCGTGGGCCAACGCGGTCATCTCCACGGGTTCGAGCACCAGTGTGGGCATCTATAAATCGTTGCTCAGTCCCGCATCTGGACGGGTGCTGGTGGGCGGCACGGTCGTTTACAACATACAAGTGGCCAACACCGGTACCGGGTCGCTGGCGACGGTGGCCGTGTCCGATGCCTTTGATAGTACAAAGTTGCAATATGTGAGCGCCACGACGGCACCGAGTTCCACTGGCACGGGCACCCTGAGCTGGAACAACGTCGGCCCGCTGAGTTCCGGACAATTGCTCAACATCCAGGTGAGCTTCACCGCGCTGGCGGCGGCCACCACCAGCAATTCTGCCTCAGTGAGTGGCACGGCCACCGCAGGCCCGTCATCCGCCAGCGTGATCATTGACAACCCGCACGTCAGCCTCGTCAAATCCCGGCTCACCCCGCTGACCGGCTCGGTTTACAAAGGCAACAACGTCGTTTTCCGCATCGTCGTGACGAACGATGGCAGCACCAACATCACCAGCCTGCCGATGGGGGATTCCTTCAGCGGCCGGTCCTATCAATTTGTCTCGGCCACCACCACGCCGGACGCCAGCGGCAGCGGTTCGTTGCTGTGGAACAACCTCGGGCCGCTGGCCGCCGGTGCCTCCAAGACCATCGACGTGACGATGTTATTGACCGGCGCGGCAGCCCCCGCCGACAACACCGCCGACATCTCGTATGCCGTGGATGCCAATGGCAACGCACTGGCACCGGTGACCAGCACGGCCTCCATCACCACCTTGGCTGGCACTATCGGCAGCACCATCTATCAGGATAAGAACAACAACGGCGCTCCGGACAGCGGCGAGGGAATTGCCAACGTCACCGTCTTCGCCGACCTCAACAGCAACGGCTCGCGGGATGCCGGCGAACCATTCGCAGTCACCGACTCAAGCGGTACCTATCAACTCTACAATTTGGCGATGGGCACCTACAGCGTGGTGGTGGACACATCTACCCTGCCGGCCAATTTGACGAAAGAGACGGTGGACCCGGATGCCACCAAGGATAACAAAACGAGTGTCACCCTCACCACACTCGCACCCGACAACACGACCTGCAATTTTGGCTATCAATATCCGGCGGTTAGCGGGACCGTTTACGATGATGCCAACGGACTCACCGATGGCACGATCAACGGCAGCGGCAGCAATGCCGGCGGCTTGCTGTATGCCAACCTCATCAGCTCCGCCAATCTGGTGGTGCAAGCCGTGGCGGTGGCATCGGGCGGAACATATACGTTCCCAAATGTCACCCCTAACAATTACACGATCCTCCTGGGCAGCACCCAAGGCACGGTGGGTGCCAGCGCCCCGGCCGCCACGCTGCCGGGCACCTGGGTGAACACCGGTGAATTCCTCGGCAGCGGCAGTGGCAGCGATGGCACCGTCAATGGCATCCTCGCCGTGAGCGTCGGTGCCAGTGATGTGGCCAATGCCAACTTTGGAATCGACCAGAGGCCGAGCGCCGTGGCAGCCACGGGAGCAACGACCACCAATCCCGGTGGCACCACGACAGTGCAGGTACCGACACTCAGCGGGACCGATCCGGAAGGCAGCCCGGTGACCAAGATGATCATCAAGACATTGCCGACCAACGGCACGCTTTATTACAATGGCGTGGCGGTCACCGTCGGGCAGACTCTCACGTCCTACAACTCGACGTTGCTGATGCTGGATCCGACCGAGACCGGCGCGGCGACGGTCACTTTCACGTATTCGGTGGTGGATGCGGCAGGGGCGGAGTCGTCCGTAGCGGCGAGCGCGACGATGACGTTTACGGCGCCGCCCCTCAAGATCAGCATCGGCGGCACCGTGTTCGACGATGCTAATGGCCTGATCGGCACACCAAGCAATACGATTGACGGCACCGCTACGAATGCTGGCAACTCGTTGTACGCAAATTTAATCAACGCCTCAGGCAATGTCGCCGAAGTCGTGGCGGTGGCCGGCAATGGCACCTATAGCTTTGGCTCTGTGGCCACCACAGACAGGACCGCCTACACGATTCGCCTGAGCACCACAGCCGGCACCTTGGGCAGTGCGGCGCCGGCCGCTGTCTTGCCGACCGGTTGGGCTAACACCGGTGAGTTTTTGGGCGGCGGTGCCGGCAATGACGGGACGCCTAACGGAATTCTTGGGCCGTTCAGCGTCGCCGGTAGCGATGTGACCAATGCAAACTTTGGCATCAACCAATTACCGGACACCGGGACTGTGACGGCGCCCGGGCAGGCGAATCCGAATGGGGTTACCAGCACGGTGAGTGCGAGTTTATTCAGCGGCACGGACACGGATGGTACGGTAACGGGTTTGCGCATCACCACGTTCCCGACCAACGTAACGAGGATCACCCTGAACGGGACGAACTACACAACGCAGGCGTCTCTGGGTAGCGGGGTGACGGTGGCCACCAACTCGAGCGGTCAGCCGACGTCAACCATCAGTGTGATCCCTGTAACGGGTTCCGTGAGTGTGGTCATCAGCTATGCAGCGATTGATAGCGCGAACCAGGTGGATCCAACCCCGGGCTCGGTGACCCTTCCGTTCACAGGTTATAGCATCAGTGGCAATGTCTATGATGACGCCAACGGTCTGAATGACAGCGCGGTCAATGGCACCGGCACCAACGCAGGCGGCACGCTCTACGCGAATTTGATCAACAGCAGCAATCTTGTATCGCAAGCCGTCGCCGTGGCGGCCAACGGCAGTTATGTGTTCAACGCGGTCACTGCGGCGACTTACTCGGTGGTTTTGAGCACAACCTCGGGAACAGCGGGTCAAGCAGCACCAGCAACCGCGTTGCCATCCGGTTGGGTCAACACCGGTGAGGGAATGACCACAGCCGGGACGCTTCCGGTTGATGGCATTATCCTCGGGGTGGCAGTGACTAGCTCGAGCGTGGCTAACGTCAACTTTGGTATCGACCGCACACCGACGGCCAACACGGTGACTGC
This sequence comes from Verrucomicrobiota bacterium, assembly GCA_037133195.1. Lineage (GTDB taxonomy): Bacteria > Verrucomicrobiota > Verrucomicrobiia > Verrucomicrobiales > Akkermansiaceae > Luteolibacter. The sequence continues at coordinate 3,028 of JBAXOP010000155.1, forward strand.
GGCGGCACAGCTCAATCCGGGGAGCACGGCAAAGGTGGTGGTGCCGACGTTGAGCGGCAGCGACGCGGAAGACACGACCCCGACCACGGTGGTGATCAAATCACTGCCTACCAATGCAACGCTATATTACAATGGCAGCGCGGTGACGGTCAATCAGGTTATCACCAGTTACAGCGCCTCGCTGATGGCGCTGGATCCGAATGACGGCGCACTGACGGCGAGTTTCACCTACGCGATGCGAGACCTCGCTGGCAAGGAGTCCGCGGTGGCGGCGACAGTAAGCATGCAGTTCACTGATATCAGCATCACCGGTAATGTATATAATGATGCTAATGGGCTAACGGACAGTACGGTCAATGGCAGCGGCACCAATGCAGGCGCGACGGTGTATGCCAATCTGGTCAATGACAGCAACCTGGTATTGCAATCGGTGCTTGTGGCGGCGGACGGGAGTTATGGGTTTAGCGGGGTGGCGCCGAACGCGAGTTATGGGGTGCTGCTCAGTGCCAATCAGGGGTTGGTGGGAAGAGTGGCACCGACCGCCGTGCTGCCGGCCGGGTATGTCTATACCGGCGAGCACCTCGGCAGCGGCAGCGGCAGCGACGGCACGCCGGACGGGTTGCTCACTGTTGCGGTGACCACCAGCAGCGTGAGCAACGCCAACTTCGGCATCGAGCGTTCGCCCACGGCTGCGGCGGTGACGGCGGCCTCGCAAGTGAACCCGGCGGGCACCACTCGAGTGCAAGTGGCCGCGCTGAGCGCCACCGATCCGGAAGATACTTCGCTCACCACGTTCATCATCAAGACACTGCCTTCTAACGGAACTCTGTATTACAATGGCACGGCGGTCACTGCGGGTCAGACGATTAGTAGCTACAGTGCCTCGCTGCTCACGCTCGATCCGAATGACGGCTCGATCACGGTGAGTTTCACCTATAGCGCGGTGGATGCGGCGGGCAAGGAATCGAGTGTTACCAGCGTCAGCTTGCCGTTTGTCGCGGTGGGCATCACGGGCACTGTGTTTGATGATGCCAACGGCTCGATGGTGCAGAACGGTCTCGAGGCCGGCACCTATGCGAGTGGCTCCTTGTCGGTCAATTTATTGGATACGACGGGCACCACCGTGGTGGCCACCACGACGGTGGGAGCGAATGGAAGTTATACGTTTGCGACGGTGGCAGCGAACACGACCTACATCGTGCAACTCTCGACAGTTGGGGGAACGCCCGGCGATGCCGCCCCGGCGGCAACCCTGCCCAGTGGATGGGTGACCACCGGTGAAAATTCCAACGCAACGCCCGATGCCAACCCGAACGGCCGAATCGTCGTGGAACTGGTGACCAGCACGGTGAGCGGGCAAAACTTTGGCATTGAACAACTGCCGGGCACCAGTGATGTGAGCGCGGCGGCGCAGGCCAACCCTGGCGGCTCGGCGCAGGTTCAAGTACCCACCCTATCCGGCAGCGACCCGGAAGATTCTTCGATCACCAGTTTCAAAATCACCACTCTGCCACTCTACGGCACGCTCTACTACAACAGTATTGCGGTCACTCAGAATCAGATCATCTCATCCTATGATCCGACCAAGTTGACCGTCGATCCGAGCGATGGGGTGGTGACGGTGGACTTTGACTACGCGGCGGTGGATGCCGCTGGCAAGCCAGACCCAACGTCGGCAGTCGTGAGCATGTCATTCACCACGTTGAGCATCAGCGGCACGGTGTGGCACGACGTGAACGGCAGTGCCAACGGCGCATTCACCAACATTTATACCAGCAGCGAAAGCGGCACCAGCGCGGGCGGCATCCACGCCAACCTCATCGGCAGCGATAACAAGGTCATCGAGAGTGTAGTGGTCAATGCCGACGGGACCTATGCGTTCACCGGTCTTAACGGGAACCAGAGCGGCCTGAGTATCAACCTGACCGCGACGTCGGCCACGGTCGGGGTGAGTGCGCCCGCCGCCAGTTTGCCGAGCACTTGGGTAGCCACCAGTCCGCTGACGCAAACGGCGTTTGGCCTAGGCACCACATCCCTTACAGCCAAGGATTTTGGCATTGAGCAACCGCCCTCGGCGCAAGGTGGCACGCAAGAGAGTCAACCCAACCCCGGCAGCACCACCAGCGCCGCGGTGGATTCGACGAAATTTGTGGGTAGCGATCCGGATGGCGTGGTGAAGACCTATGTGATCACGGCGATGCCGGCCAACGCCACGAGCATCACGATCAATGGAACGAATTATACGACTATCACCGGCAGCGGAGTTTCGATCACGGCCGAATCCGATGGCACGTTGCTCGCCGGGAAAATCAGCGTCGATCCGGTAGATGGCGCGGTGAATGTGCCGATCCTCTTCAAAGTCAGTGATGCGGCAGGCAAATTCTCCTCCGTGGCAACGGTCAATGTGCCGTTTGGCTTGCTGACCCTCAGCGGCACCGTGTGGGGCGACGTCAACAACAGCGCCATCGGTACGTTTTCCTCCATCCATGACACCGGCGAAACCGGGAGCAATGCGGGCGGGCTGTATGCCATCCTGGTGGGAGCCAACGGCAACGAGATTGCGCGAACGACTGTGGGGGGTGACGGCAGCTATTTGTTTAGCAGTGTGACACCTAACCAAACTGGGGTGAGTGTCTGGCTATCCAGCAACTCGACTGAGGTGGCCTCGAGTTTACCGGCACCCGTTTTGCCGAGTGGTTGGGTCAATACCAGTCCCTTGAAGCAAACTGCCTTCAACGTGGTTACCACCAGCATAGCAGGCAAGGACTTTGGCATTGAGCAATATCCGGACAGTGAATCGTCCACCGACGCCGCCCAAATCAATCCTGGCGGCAGCACCAGCGTGGTGCTGAGTTCGAGCTTATTCCACGGGACCGACCCGGATGGAACTGTGGCAAATATCCGCATCACCGCGTTTCCAACCAATGCCACGAGCATCACCATCGACGGAACCCAATACACGGCCGGAACATTCCCGGCTCTTGGAGTGACGGTGACCACCAACACCAGTGGCAATCCAACCAAAGTCATCAGCGTGGACCCAGCGAGCGGAGCGGTGAGCGTGATGCTTACCTATGCGGCGATCGACAATGCGGGCAAGGAAGACCCGTCGCCGGGAACCGTGACCGTGCCATTTACCTATATCACTCTCAGCGGCACCGTATTTGATGATGCCAACGGCCTGACCGACAGCACGGTCAACGGAACGGGCAGCAACGCCAGCGGCACCTTGCATGTCAATCTGATCGACCCCAACGGCCTTGTGCTCGCCACCACCAGCGTAAACTCGAATGGCACCTATTCCTTCACCAATGTACCGCCTAACACGCGCAGCGAGGTGATGCTCTCGACCATCGCCGGGGTGGTGGGGGAGTCCGAGCCAGGATATGCCTTGCCCACCAACTGGGTGAACACCGGCGAAAGCGCCGGAGGCACGCTGGATGGTCATCCCGACGGGGAACTCCTGTTCTCAGTGGGCACCAGCGACGTGGCGGCCCTCAACTTCGGAATCGAACAACTACCTAACACGGTCAGCCCGGCACCCACGACCTACGCCAACCCCGGCGGCACGACAAAAGTGCAAGTGCCCACATGGGTCGGCACCGACCCCGAGGACACGACGGTAACTAGCTTCAAAATCGTCAGCATCCCGGATGCCGGCACGCTCTACTACAACAACGTGTTGGTAACGCTCAACCAGGTGATCACCAGTTATGATCCGGCGCTGCTGAAGGTTGATCCGAATGACGGGGCTGAGACCGTGATTTTCAGCTATGCGGCGGTGGATGCGGCGGGCCAAGTGGATCCGACCCCGAGCTTGGTCTATATGACATTCACCAACATCACCCTAGCAGGCACGGTGTTTGACGATGCCGACGGGTCCAAGGTGCAGAACGGCGCGGAGGCCGGCACCTACGTCGGTGGCGCTTTGTTTGTCAACTTGCTCAATGCGGCGGGCACCAGCGTGGTGGCGAGCACGGCGGTGGCATCCAACGGCAGTTATAGTTTTGCAGACGTCACGCCTAACACGAGTTACACGCTACAATTGACGCTCAATCCTGGGACTTCCGGGCAAGCAGCACCCGATACGGCGCTGCCTAGCGGTTGGGTGAACACGGGTGAAAACGCCGGCGACTCTGCGGATGCCACGGTTGACGGCAAACTGAGCGTGGGAGTGGTGGCCGGTGCCGTGGCCGCACAGAATTTTGGCATCGAGCAGTTGCCTGAAAGTGGGGTGGCATCGGCAGGCAGCCAGATCAATCCGGGCAGCACGACAGGCGTGGCGGTGAGCGCGAGCTTGTTCAGTGCGACGGATGTGGACGGGACAGTGACGAATTTGCGCATTCCGACGTTCCCTAGCAACGCGACGAGCATCATGATAGGCGGCAGCCAATACACGGCCTCCGGTTTTCCGTCGGGCGGGGTGACGGTGTCTTGCAATTCGAGCGGTCAGCCGAGCCAAGCCATCAGCGTGGATCCGGTGGACGGGGCGGTGAGTGTGGTCATCAGCTATGTGGCGATCGACAACGCGGGCAAGGAAGATTCGACGCCGGGCAGAGTGACGTTGCCGTTCACATTATCGATGAGTGGCACGGTGTTTGATGACGCCAACGGCTCTCAGGCCCAAAACAGCGGCGAGGCAGGGACGAATGCGGGCAGCGGCTTGCATGTGAATCTATTGGACGCCACGGGAGCCACGGTGCTAGCCACCACCTCGGTGGCCAGTGATGGCAGTTATGCGTTTACCTCCGTGACGGCCAATACCACCTACGTCCTCCAACTCAGCAGCAACCAGGGCGTGCCTAACAGCGCGGCCCCGGCGACGAGCTTGCCCAGCGGTTGGACGACCACCGGTGAGAATGCCGCCGGCACCCCAGATGGCAACCCAAACGGCAAACTGCAGGTGGTGGTGGTGGCAACCAACGCCAGCAACCAGAATTTTGGCATTGAGCAAGTGCCAAGCACCACGGATCCAACGCCAAGTGAGCAGGCGAATCCTGGCGGTACGGCCACGGTGCAAGTGCCGACCTTGTCTGGCAGCGACCCGGAAGATACCACGGTGACGAGTTTCAAAATCACCAGTTTGCCGGTGTTTGGCACGCTTTACTACAACAACACGGCGGTGACGCTCAACCAAGTCATCAGTGGATATGATCCGACCAAGCTAAAAGTCGATCCGCTGGATGGAGCGGTAACGGTGGACTTCGACTACGCGGCGGTGGATGCGGCCGGCAAGGCAGATCCGGCGATGGCAACCGTGACAATGGTGTTCGGCACTCTATCCATCAGCGGCAGCGTCTGGGATGATGCCGATGGCAGTGCGATCAATACGTTCACCGGCATCTACTCCAACGGTGAAAACGGCACCGATGCCGGCGGCATCCACGCCAACCTTATCGACGACTCCAACCATGTCATCGCCACCGTGCCGGTCGGCCTCGACGGTAGTTACGCGTTCACCGGCCTCAATGGCAACCAGAGCGGCCTGAGCATCAACCTCACCCCGGCAGCAGCCACACTGGGAAGCACGAGCACCGCGAGCTTGCCGAGTGGCTGGGTTGCGACGAGCCCGCTGACGCAGACGACATTCAATCTGGTCACCACCAGCATCACGGCGAAGGATTTCGGCATCGAGCAACCGCCCACGGCCCAAGGGGTGGATGTGCCGGGCCAGGCAAACCCCGGCGGCTCCACCGCCGTCACGGTGCCATCGGCTAACTTCCTGGCCTCCGATCCCGAGGGGTTGGTCCAAAGCTACGTCATCACGGCGATGCCGACCCATGCCAACCACGTGGTCATCAACGGCAGCACATACGCGACGAGCGCCTCCGGCAACACGCTCGCCTTCCCCGCAGGAGGGGTCACAATCACGGCGGACGCCGACGGTCTGTTGCCTGCGGGAATGGTCGCGGTGGACCCAGCGGACGGCACCGTCACTGTTGAGATTCTCTTCAAAGTCAGTGACGCCGCGGGCAAATTCTCCAGCGTGGAATTCCTTTACATACCGTTTGGCATGGTGACGATCGGTGGCACGGTGTGGGAAGATCCTAACAACATTGCCGCCGGCTCGTTCACCAACCTACAGGGAGCCAGCGACCTTGGAGCGAATGCCACCGGCACCTATGCCATCCTGGTCAGCAGCGCCGGCAACGTGGTCGCCAGTCAAGCGCTGGCAGTCGATGGCACCTATCTGTTCCTCAATGTGGTCACCCCCCAAACCGGGTTGACCGTCCGACTGGCCGCCAGCCCGGGCACGCTTGGCCAGCCCGCACCAACCGCCGCCCTGCCAACTGGGTGGACTGCTACCAGCCTGCTGACCCAAGCCTCATTCGACATGACTGGCACGAGCATAGGGGCCCTCGACTTCGGCATTGAACAATTGCCGGAGAGCGAATCGGCGACAGCATCCATCCAGGCCAATCCGGGCGGCAGCACCAGCGCGGTGGTGAGTTCCAGCCTGTTCCATGGGACCGATCCGGACGGCACGGTGAATAATATCCGCATCATCGGCATGCCGACCAACGCTACGAGCATCACCATCAATGGCAGCACCTATACTTCCGGCACCTTCCCGAGCGGCGGAGTGACGGTGCCCACCAATACCAGCGGCTATCCGACCGAGACGATCAGCGTGGATCCCACCGACGGGGCCGTGAACGTGCTCATCACCTATGCAGCCATCGACAATGGCGGCAAGGAAGACCCGACACCGGGGGCCGTCACCGTGCCATTCTCGTATATCAGCCTCAGCGGCACGGTGTTCAACGATGCCAACGGCCTGACCGACAGCACGGTCAACGGCACCGGCAGCAACGCCGGCGGCACCTTGTACGTGAATCTAATCGACCAGAATAACAACGTACTGGCTTCCACCAGCGTCAACTCGGACGGCACTTACGCCTTTACCAACGTGACGCCCAACACGCTCACAGAGGTGATGCTCACAACCCAGAGAGGAGTGGCGGGGCAACCTGAACCGGGCTATGTGCTGCCGGCCAACTGGGTGAATACCGGCGAGAGCGTCAACGGCACGCCGGATGGTCACCCGGATGGCGAACTGAAGTTCTCCGTGACCACCAGCAGCGTGAGTACGCTCAATTTTGGTATTGAGCAATTGCCTAACACAACCGATTTACGGCCCTCCGCTCAGAGCAATCCGCGCGGCACGGTGCAGGTGACGGTTCCGACATTGATAGGCAGCGATCCGGAAGACGACTTGGCAAGCGGTGTTCACAGTTTCGAGATCACGAGTCTGCCAACCAACGGCACGCTGTACTACAACAATGCCGCTGTGACCCTCAACCAGGTGATTTCCAGCTACGATTCGGCGAAGTTGAAAGTGGATCCGAATGACGGCGCAGTGACGGTGAGCTTTTCCTATGCGGCGGTGGATACAGCAGGCTACGCGGATCCGGTTCCTGCGACCGTGGCGATGCCCTTCACAGACATAGCGCTCAGCGGCACGGTGTTCGATGATGCCGACGGGTCCAAGATCCTGAGTGGCAGCGAGGCGGGCACAGACGCTGGCGGTAGCTTGTATGTGAATTTGCTCAATGCGGCGGGCACCACCGTGGTGGCCACTGGTACAGTCAACTCCGACGGCACCTACAGCATCACCAGTGTGGCACCCAATACTTCCTACATTCTCCAATTAACCATCAACCAGGGGACGGCCGGGCAGTCGGCACCGGCAAGCGCGCTTCCGACCAACTGGGTGAACACCGGTGAAAATGCCGGTGGCACAGCGGATGGCACGATGGACGGCAAGTTGAGCGTGGCAGTGGTCACCAGCAGCGTGGCCGCGCAGAGCTTCGGCATCGAGCAATTGCCCAACAGTTATCCGGCGAGCCGGTCTTACATGAATCCGGGCAGCACCGCGACGGTGACGGTGCCAACTCTGAGCGGAAGCGACCCGGAAGACGGCGACCTTGGCTACGGCAACACGGTGGTCACTGCGTTGCCGTCCAATGCCAGCCTCTACTACGACTCAGTGGCAGTGAGCACGGGCCAGACAATCACTAATTACAACCCGGCGAAATTGACGATTGACCCGCATTTTGAGGGCAGCGGCGTGGTCACCTTTGCCTACGCCTTCAAGGATGCGGCGGGCCAGCTTGACCCGACCGCGGCCACCGTGACGCTCACATTCACCGGTGGCAGCCTGAGCGGCACGGTGTTTGACGACGCCACCGGATTGAACGATTCGACGGTCAATGGCACTGGTAGCAACGTGAGCGGCACGCTGTTTGCCAACCTGCTCGATGCGAGTCACACGGTGCTCGCCAGCGTGGCGGTGGCTTCGGACGGCACCTACACGTTTAACGGTATCTCCGGCGGTAGCGACACCGTGCAACTCAGCATCCACGAAGGAACAGTGGGCCAATCGAAGCCATTGACCGCCTTACCCAGCGGCTGGATTTACACGGGTGAGAACCTGGGTGCGAGTAGCGGCAGTGATGGCACCCCCAACGGCTTGCTGGCGGTGAGTGTGGCGGGAGATGTAACTCAGGCAAACTTTGGGATCGTGCAGGCAGCGACGATTTCCGGATCGGTGCGGGTGGATACCGACGGGGATGAAATTGGGAACGTGGGGCTCGGCGGAGTGACGCTCACACTCAAAACCGGCGGTGGCAGCACGCTCGCCACCACGACCACGGCCTCTGACGGAAGCTACAGTTTTCTGGTGGTTCCGGGCAGCTATCAAGTGGTCCAAACCCAGCCAGCCGGCTATGACTTCTTGTCCGATGCTGACGGCGGCGATGCCTTTACCATCGGGGATTTGGTGTCCATCACCGTCGCCGAAGGGGCAACTAGCAGTGGCAACGACTTCATTGATACGAGTTGCCCGGACACCTGGGCGCAGTGGAAAGCCCAGCACCCCTACCAATCAGCCACTGACAATCTAGCCGGCGGCGCCTACGACAATCTCGCCGAATTCGCCTTCGCCCTACCGACCTACACCGGTGCCGGCAATGCCTGGTGGATAG
>JBAXOP010000156.1:0-12002 GCA_037133195.1 Verrucomicrobiota bacterium
CCGTGGTCTTGGATAGCGCCGTCATCTTCCCGGCCCCCCTGATGCGGCGGATGTCCTTGGTAGATCCTACCTCATCGATCCGCAGTGCTTTCGACTCCGCCTCGTTTCCAGCCGACCTCCCGCGAATCGTTCTGGCCCACGGCAGTATTCAAGGATTCGGCGCGGCTCAGGACGACGAGGACGAAGCCCCTGGCTCATCCAATATAATCGACCTTTCCCGCTTGCCCGATCCGCAAATCGATTATATCGCCCTCGGCGATTGGCATGGCACCAAACAAGTCGGTCCAAAGGCGTGGTATTGCGGCACACCAGAAATCGACCGTTTTCCCAAGGGCGAAAATAACGACCCCGGCAATATACTCGTGGTACAAGCCGCCCGTGGCCAATTACCACAAACCGAAAAGTGGGCCACCGGTCATTTTCGTTGGAACGAGTTCTCCTATCAATTTTCAGAAGATGATAGTTTCGACGCGTTCAGCACCAAACTCGCAGCAAACATCGGTGCATGGGGGCAGGACAGCCTGCTGCGCCTGGTACTTCATGGAAGCCTCGGTAGCGAGGCGTCGAGCCGCTTGCATGAGCATTTGGAGGGGCTCGACGCCCGCTTGTTGCGCGTCAAACTCGAAAACCGCGTCGGCATTGCTCCCACCGATGTGGAAATTCACCAACTTTCGGCCCGCCCGGGCGACCCGCTGGTGGCCACAGTTGCCAGCCAACTCCTCGCCGCCATGCCGGCGGACTCCGATGCCGGAATCGCCCACATCGCCTTGCGCGAGCTGCACGCCGCGTGCGCCGCCGCTCAATGAATCAATCATTTTTCCTAACATTTTTCTCCATTCCTCAATGAGAATCCTCTCCATCACCGCCCGCAATTACCGCCTTCACCGCGACCTCAACGTTGAACTCGACCCCTTGCGCAACCTGATTGGCGGCCCTAACGAAATAGGCAAGAGCACGCTCGCCGAAGCCATGCACCGCGCCTTGTTCTGCCGCCATCGTACGGGCGGGGAGTTGCAACAGTCGATGCGTTCGAATATTCACAATGGCCAGCCCGAAGTGAAACTGGTGTTTGAGGTCGGCGCTCAAACCTGGACTCTGGACAAACGTTTCTCTGGTGCCACCGGAACCATCCGCCTCGTATCCAATGACGGTACCAGCCTGCAAGGTGATGATGCGGAGGAAAAACTCGCGCATCTTGTCGGTAATCAGGACGGGCCCGCTAACCGCCTCAACGAACTCGCAACCCGCTGGGCTCACCTCTGGGTCTGGCAGGGGACTTCTGGCGATGACGCGGCCGCCCACGCCGTAAAACGCAAGGATGAACTGGTCCAACGCCTCCAACAACAAGGCTTGGCCGCCGTCATGCAATCTCAAACCGATGAGCGCGTCCGCGAAACCATCCGGACATCCCATGACGCAATTTACAACAAAAACGGCTCCTTCAAGGCCAATTCGAAACCGGACTTGGCTAACAAGCAACTCGCCGCCGCGCAAGCCGACCTCTCCCGTGCGATCGAACAAAAGCAGCGGCTCGAGTCCGCCATCGCCGAGCAGGAAGCCGCGGCCCGGCTTCTAGCGGAATCGACGGCCGCTCTTCCCGCGCACCGTGGACATTTGGCGACCGTCAACACATCACTTGCTCAGGTCAGCGATCTGCGTGCCCGTGAGGAAATGGAATCCCTCCAGCTCCGCAATAGCGTCGCCGCCCGCGAACAACTCGCCAAAGTTGACCGGCAAATCCTCGACCTCCGGAAAAAGGCGGCCACAGCTCGCGAATCACTGATGCCCGCCGAAGCTAAACTTTCTATTCTAACCGACCTGGAAACCTCCGCTCGGACCACCGCCACCGCTGCCGACTTTGCCCAGCGATCCGTCGCGGAGACCTTGCGCCATGCCCGCCAACTTCACGATCTCGCCGCTACCTGCGTTTCCCATTTTGAAAAATCCGCCATTTGCGCCGATCTAACCGCCAAGTCGGATGCGATTGCCGTGCTCACGCAAGCCCTTGCTGCGGACCGCGGCGTTCTATCCAAGTTTCCAGTCATCACCGCCCCGAAAGTCGAATCCCTGCGCAAGCTCGACAGTCAGTTCCGCCTGGCTGAAGGCGCGCTACAGGCCATCGCCGCCGGTGTCGAGTTGGTGGCGTCCGATCAGCCGGTTCTTCTCGATGACGATGCGCTCACGCTGGGCGAGTCACGGGTGATCAGCGAAGCCGCGGAACTCACCATAGGCACCGCCACCCGCCTGCGCATCCGCCCGGGTGGCGGAACTTCCCTCGGAGAGTGCCGCAACCAGCTCGACGCTATCCGCCAAATACTTGCCCAAGCCCTCGACTCCCTCACGGTCGCCGACCTCGCGGAAGCCGTGGAAATTCTCGCCAAACGCCAAGTCATCGAACAGCGGATCGGTACCATCGAGACCCAGCTCCGTGCGCTGGGTGCCAAGGAATTGCCAGAGGCTCTCAGCGCAGCCATTGCGGCACAACTCGCCGCGCTCGCCGAAGTGGATCGTCGCCGCGCCGCGCTTGGAACGCCCATCCTACAATCCATGCCGCAATCGCTCGAATCCGCCCGCGCCTGGCTGACTCTAACCTCGGAGGCTTTGGAGGAAAGTGAGCGCAAGGAAACCCAGTTGCGCAACGATGCCGATGCCAGCCGTGCTTCCCACCTAAAGGCGGTTTCGGCATGGCAGGCCCACCGCGAATCCATTGATAAATCCCGCAGTGACCTCATGAGCCTCGAAGTTTCCGCCACCGCCCTTGAGGCAAATCATGGCGATGCAACAACCCGCCAGCTATCACTCGCTAACTCCCTGGCCGCAGAGTCCGCCGCCAAGGCGACCCTCGAAGCAACCACCAAGGCGCTCACTGATCTTAATCCGAAATTTCTAGCCGACGAGCAGGCCCGTCTCATCCGGGTACTTGCCTCGGAGGAGGGAAAACAACGCGATGCCGAAACCCGCATCGCCGTCGCTCGCAACATTCTCGCGCTGGATGGCAGTACCGACCCCGACGCCGATATGCTTGAAGCCACGGTTCGCTTGGCCACCTTTCAGGACGAATATGCCCGCGAAGTGCGCCACGCCAACGCCATCGCCCTGCTCCACCGCCTCTTTTCCGAATCTCAAATCGCCATCAGCGAAAACCTCACCCAACCCATCGCCGACCGCGTCGCGGCCTATCTCGAATGCATCTTCGGCCGTGGCGTCCAGGTTCACGTCAATCTATCCGACGCTAGCAAGCCAGCCCTCCAGCTCACCCGCCCCGGCGCTCCCACCTTCGCCTTCGATTCGCTCAGCGGCGGGGCCAAGGAGCAAGTGGCCTCAGCCGTGCGCCTCGCCATGGCAGAAATCCTCGCCTCCAACCACGATGGTTGCCTGCCGCTCATTTTCGACGACGCCTTCGCCTACGCCGATCCTGAGCGCGTGCAAGCCCTCCAGCGCATGCTCGATCTAGCCGCCAACCGCGGCTTGCAAGTCATTGTCCTGACTTGTACCCCTGCCGACTACATCGGCCTCGGTGCCAAGGATATCCGGCTTTCGCCTCCATCGCCCACCGGCGGCCTTGATACTCCTAATATCACCGAGTAACTTGACCCGGCGGCGGCCCGTTATGGAGCGACGATTTTATTGTCGTCGTGCGCAAGCACCGGCCATGAACAGGTCCTTCGGCACGAACCCATGGGCCACTTTTCCGCTACCACCACAAGAATGTGGTGGCTCCTTAACCCGAGTTACTCAACATTCCAAACCCAGCGAGCCGGGTTTGGGGGCTTAAATGGATGATGAATACCCCAAAAGAACGCAAAGAACACAATGAGAATGATTCATGAAAAATTTGCAAAATCGTCAGATGCGGATTGCAAGATACCGTGTCATTGTAGGCGCGTAAGGAAACCAGAGAAATGCCTAAAGACAGACCCAAACTGATGATTGTTGAAGACGAGTCAATCGTGGCGGCAGACCTTGCTGAGCGCTTGGCACATCTAGGCTACGATGTGCTCGCCAGTGTAGCCAGCGGTGAAGATGCGCTGGCCGGGGCCGAAGCGCAGCGGCCGGATCTGGTGTTGATGGATATTCGTCTGCAGGGGCTTATGGATGGAGTTGAGACAGCCCAGGAATTGCGTTCGCGGTTACAGTTGCCGGTGATCTTTCTTACCGCCTACGCCGAGGGCTCCACTCTGCAACGGGCAAAACTCGCCGAGCCCTACGGCTATATCCTCAAACCCGTCGAAGATCGCGAGTTGGAAATCGTCATCGAAATGGCCCTGTGCAAACGCCGGACTGATCTAGCCATAGAGCAATCCAATGCCCAACTCGAAGAGCGGGTGGCGGAGCTGAGGGAGAAATGCGCCGAACTGGAACGCTTCAACAAGGTAACGGTGGGCCGTGAATTACGCATGATGGAATTGAAACAAGAGGTCAATACCTTGCTCCAAGCCGCCGGCCAGGCTGAAAAATACCGGATTGTGCATGACTGAAGCACGTGCATGCCACGGATGTTGCGGATATTCATTGCGTACCATGTTCCCTCCGTTTAGTGTGTTCCTAGGATTATGAAAATTCCGGCCATGGACGATAATTCCATCAATCAGTCGATGCTACAGGCGGCTTTGTCCGATTCGCCGCCGGATGTCACGGTGTTGGCTGCCCCCAACGATCTGCAGGGGCTGGCTCTGGCACGCAGCAAAGGTGTCGGCGGCATTCCGCCCGATGTGAACGCTCGTCTGGCCGGTCTGGTCGATGAACGCACGGCCGCCCTGCGCGGCAACCATCTCGCCACACTCAACCTGTTGGAGGATTTGCAGAGGGAAAATGCCGCCCGCCAAGCCATTGAGGACGCGTTAGGCGAAAGTGCCAGACGCCACGAAGCCATCCTCCAGACCGCCATGGACGGCTTCTGGTTGGTCGATGCTGATGGCCGCATGTTAGAAGTCAACGATGCCTACTGCCGGATGAGCGGCTACCAGCATGAGGAATTATTGCGGATGCACGCTTCCGATTTACTCGCTGATGCGGCGGTCGATACCATGGGTAACTGCCTCCAGCAACTCAAAACCCACGGCGAACAGCGTTTCGAGTCGCGCCACCGCCGCAAGGACGGTAGTGCCTTTGACGTCGAAGTGAGTATCCAATATCGGCCCGCAGAGGGGATGCCGGTGGTGGTTTTTCTACGCGACGTTACCGAGCGCAAGCAGGCTGAGATTTATCATGAAATGCGGCGCCAGATCCTACAAATTCTCAACGAGGCGGAGGAGTTGCAGGAGGCGCTGCAACGCATCATCGGGGTGATTCAGACCCACACCCATTGTGCGGCGGTGGCCATTCGTCTGCAAAATGGTGAGGATTTCCCGTATTTTGCCCAATGCGGGTTTTCTGAAGATTTCCTCAGCTTGCAAAACTCCCTGTTGCTGCGCGACCCCTCTGGCGCATTCTGCCGCGATGAGCGCAGCAACGTCAAATTGGCCTGTACCTGTGGCTTGGTCCTAGCCGGAAAAACCACCCGGGACCGACCGTACTTCACCCCGGGGGGGGGCTTTTGGACCAACGATTTGTCCACGCTGGCGCATACCCTCGCCGATGCTTATCCCAAGGTTATTTTTCGCAACCGCTGCCTACAACAAGGCGATGCCTCGCAGGCCCTTATCCCGATTCGTAATCAGGAGCGCATTGTGGGGTTGATCCAACTCAATGACCACCAGAAGGGCCGCTTTACCCACCAAACAATTGAAACGCTCGAAATCATCGCCTCGCACCTCGGCTCGGCTCTGATGCGTAAACACGCCGAGGCTCAGCTCATCGAAACCAACCGCCACCTCGAGGCCGCCACAGCCCGCGCCAACGAGTGGGCCGCCCAGGCTGAGAAGGCCAACGCCGCTAAGAGCGCATTTCTGGCCAATATGAGTCATGAAATCCGCACCCCGCTCAACGGGGTCATTGGCCTCACGGGTCTGTTGCTCGATACCGAACTCAACTCCGAGCAACTCCGCTATGCCAACACGATTCGCAGCAGCGGCGATATTTTGCTCCGCTTGATCAATGATTTTCTCGATATCTCAAAAATTGAGGCCGGTAAACTCGAACTCGAAACCCTCGACTTCAATCTGGCGGACTTGCTGGATGATTTCTCCCAAACCCTGGCCGCTCGCGTCCGCGACAAGGACATTAAGCTACGTTGCTCTGCCGATCCCGCTGTCCCCTCGTCGCTCCGGGGGGATCCCGGACGGCTGCGTCAGATCCTAACCAATTTAACCGATAATGCCATCAAATTTACCCACGCCGGTGAGGTGACCATCCAGGTCTCGCCGGTGAGCATCACCGAGCGCGACGTGTTGCTGCGCTTCGTCGTGCGCGATACCGGCATCGGTATCCCGGCCGCCAATCTCTCCGCTCTTTTTGATAAATTCAGCCAGGTGGATATCTCAACCACTCGCCGCTACGGTGGTACCGGCCTCGGCTTGGCCATTTCCAAACAGCTCGCCGAGTTGATGGGCGGGCAAATCGGCGTGACGAGCAAATTAGGCCAAGGCTCCGAATTCTCTTTCACCGCACGCCTCGCCAGACAGGCCGCTGGCGTGTCGCCGCGTCATGCCGCCTCGCTTGCAGTCGCCAACCAGTTGCGCGATATCTTGGCCGATCGCAAGGCCGACGTTCTGCTCGCCGAAGACAATATTACCAATCAGCAGGTCGCCCTCAGTATCCTCAAACACCTCGGCCTGCGTGCCGACGCGGTGGCCAACGGCACGGATGCTGTCCAGGCCGTGACCTCCCGCCGCTACGACTTGGTGGTCATGGACGTGCAGATGCCGGTGATGGATGGGCTGGAAGCCACCCGCCAAATCCGCTGTCTGACGTCTGCAGCAAGCAACCCCTCGCTGCCGATCATTGCCATGACTGCCAATGCCATCCAGGGGGATCGCGATAAGTGCTTGGAGGCCGGCATGAATGATTACGTCAGTAAGCCGGTCTCACCTCAAGGCCTTGCAGAGGTGCTTGGTAAGTGGCTGCCCGTGGCTTGAAACCAACCACCTGACATCCTTTCTTATGAACATGCCTGACTTGCCAACTCCCCCACCATATCAAGAGGAACCGAAGCTTTCCAATAATTCATGGAACCCGCTCGAAGCCGCAATACTGGGATTGGCCCTGCTATTGCTTTGTTGGTTGGTATTTTTCCGCAAAACCCCCTTTGAGTACGGGCTCATGCCCTTGCTGTTATGGGCGGCCTTGCGCTTTGGCCTGCGCGGCGTCTTCAGTGCTGCCGCCGCGATCATCATCTTCGCCACCATCGGCACTGGCATCGGTGCCAGCCCCTTCGTGCGTGCAACCGATCAGGAATCCTTGCTGCTCCTCCACGCCTACCTCGGCGTAACCATCGCTTGCACTGTGTTTCTCGCGGAAGCCCTGGCCGATCGTAAACGTGCCGCCGCTCAACTCATTGCCGCCAACCACAGCTTCGCTCAAGTCAACCGCTGTCTCGCCGACGCCACCGCCACCGCCAACCAACTCGCTGCTCAGGCGGCTCTGGCCAGCGCCGCCAAAAGTGAGTATCTAACCAATATGAGCCATGAAATACGCACCCCGCTCAACGGCGTCATCGGTCTCACCGGCCTGTTGCTCGATACCGAGCTTGACGATAATCAACTCCGCTATGCCAACACCGTGCGCAGCAGCGGCGAAGCCCTGCTCGGCTTGATCAATGACTTGCTGGATATCTCGAAAATCGAGGCCGGTAAACTCGAACTCGAAACCCATGACTTCGCTTTGCCGAGCTTGTTGCAAGACCTCGCCGAAGCCCTCGCTGTACAGGCCCGCGAAAAGGGGATCGCTTTGCATTGCTCGACCGATCCCACAGTGCCCACCGGTTTGCGCGGCGATTCGGGCCGCTTGCGCCAAATCCTCACCAACCTGGCCGATAACGCTTTCAAGTTCACCGATGTTGGAGAGGTTGCCATTCACGTTTCTCTGGTGGAAACAGCACCTCATGAGGTGCTGCTGCGCTTCAGCGTACGTGACACCGGTATTGGTATCCCGGCCGACAAGCTCGGCATGCTCTTTGATAAGTTCAGCCAGGTGGACGCCTCCTCCACCCGTCGCTACGGCGGCACCGGCTTGGGACTGGCTATTGCCAAGCAACTCGCGGTGCTGATGGGCGGGGACATCGGCGTGACCAGCGAAGTTGGCAAAGGCTCGGAGTTTTGGTTCACGGTGCGCCTCGGTAAACAGGCGGCCTTGCAGCATCCGCGATCCTCCGCGCGTTCCGCTGCCCACGAGTTGCTCAATCTATTGGCCGAGCGCAACGCCCATATCCTGGTGGCCGAGGATAATCTCACTAACCAGCAGGTGGCCCTGAGCATCCTCAAACATCTGGGCTTGGATGCCGACGCCGTGGCTAACGGTGCCGAGGCTCTTCAGGTGCTCGCCTCCCAAACCTACGACCTCGTTCTCATGGATGTGCAAATGCCCGTGATGGACGGCATGGAGGCCACCCGCCAAATTCGCCGCGCCGAGGCCGCCAATGGTAAGCCCCGCTTGCCGGTCATTGCTATGACCGCCAACGCCATGCTTGGCGACCGCGATAAATGCCTGGAGGCTGGCATGGATGACTACCTCAGCAAGCCTGTCTCCCCACAAATGTTCGCCTCCGCTCTCGACAAATGGCTGCCCCGCAGAGACTGAGACCTCAGACTTCAGAACCGCCGCGCTGTCGAGTAAGTTGGATTCGCTCTTTGAAGCATCCTGGCGGGATCACAGCTATTAGCCCGGGGTCGTGGCCGAATCCCGGCCGCCCCCCCCGGGATTGAGAGCGCCACGGCAATCTGACCCTGGCAGGCATTCGCGTCAAGTTAAGGGGCGATATTGGATGGTTGTGTCGGCGTCAAGGAGTGTGGGCATCCTGTCCACAATTGCCCATGAGATATGCAAGAAAAGGCCGACAGAAAAGGCCGACAGACGGCTGCCTTGCTCTGCGCATGGGCCATGGCCGCGGGACGCCACCACTCCTTGAAGAGGCGCTCCGAAGAGGCGCTCCATGGGGGGGTGGCAGGGCGGGTGGTTTATTTGGCGGTGGTGGCGGGTGCGCCCAGCAAGGAGAGGTTTTCCAGTTTGAAAGGAGCCTCGAAGGTTTGGACTTGGTCGTGGATTTCCACCACGATGGAACCCATTTCCGGGACGGCGGATTTGGATTTGAGAGTGAAAGTGGTGATGCCGTTGATGCTACTGGTGCTGTAGCGTGAGAGTTCGGACTTGGTGCCATCGACGACCAGCGAGGCGGCTATCAAATCGTCCGGAGAAAGTTTGAGTTTCACCTCGATATCCTGCGAGCCGTCTTTCGCCATGTTTTCCTTGATTCCTTTGATGCTGGCACCGAGTTCGGTTCCTTCGGCCCCCGCCTTGAGCGATTTGAGGCCCAAGTCGATCGTCTTGGTGCCGGTGGCCACGCGGTATTGCAGGGTGCCGGAAATTTCCTTGATGCCGGTAGCAGGCGGAAGTTTCAATTCCACATCGAAGAGGGCAGATGCTTTGTCGGCGGATAGTCTCGGCCAACCAAGGCGGCGGTCCCAGTCCCTATCACCTTTAAGCAGGTTGGTGCCGTCGCTGGCGGTGGCCGTGGTAATCACGCTTTTGTCGGTGATGTCGAGCACGCTGCCGGGGAATTCGGCGAGCACAGCCAGCGTGTAGCTGGCGTCAGAGTTAAACGGGCGGAGTTCGAGTTTTTTGTCCACTTCCGAGCACAGGCGCACGCCGACGACTTTGAGCGATTTGAGGGGCGCGCCTTTTGCGGGAGGGGCGATGGATAGCACGCCGAGTTGCTTTTGCAATTTGGGGGCGA
This sequence comes from Verrucomicrobiota bacterium, assembly GCA_037133195.1. Lineage (GTDB taxonomy): Bacteria > Verrucomicrobiota > Verrucomicrobiia > Verrucomicrobiales > Akkermansiaceae > Luteolibacter. Next base: position 9,830 of record JBAXOP010000156.1, read on the forward strand.
GTTTTTTAGCGGCGGCGACTTCCGCCGCGTAGTCGAAGAGTGGGGCGGTAGCGGCGGTCACGGTGGCTTGCACCGGGGCCTTTTCGCCAAACATCAAAGCGGCGAATGAATTGTCGAGGGCGGGAGCGTCCTTCATGTCGAATCCCTGGGTGGCGAGCCAGGCATCATCAGTCACGAGTTTTTCCATGACCTCGAGCATTTTCGCGCCGGTGAATGTCAGGCTGAGCGCGCCGGCCGGGGTCTTCTTCAAGTTGGAGCTGGCGGCGATTTTGCCAGGAAGATGGAACGTCACCGACTGCTTGAGGCTGCCAAGAAAGGAACTCATCATCGGCTTGGATTGCTGGAATTTCGCACGGTCCTCCTTGAGTTTTTTCGCCCGCTGTTCCGGCGTCAGGTCGGCGGGTTTTGGTTTGGCGGGTTGGTCCGCAGACTTTTTCATGGTGAGGTCGAGTTGGGCTTTGCCGCCGCCTTGGCTTTTCCACGCAAAGGCCAGCATGCTTTGGTTGGGGATTTCCAAGTCGGCTAGGTTCTTGAAATAGGCGGTGCCTTGGAACCACATGCGCCCGTCATCAAGCCGCTTGAAGGACACATCGCTCCAGGCATCAACCCCTTTGGTCTCCTTGATCACCTTGGCGACCGCGCTTTGCAGTGCTTCCAGCGACGTGTCGCTGTCGTTGCCGAGGGTGATGTTTTGGAAGGTGCATTCGTGGCGCACTTTGCCAGAGCCGTCCGGGTTGAGGGTGAATTCTTGCTTGGTCTCAAAACAGGAGCTGAGCAACAACGTGCAACCCAAGCCCACAACTCCTACCATTGCGCGTGCTATTTTTTGAATGATCATAACACCGGAGAGCCAATAGAAAGCCGTTAGAACCGTCAAACAAAATCGGTTGACGATGTCATTGAAACGTTGAGGCACTGAGTTAGCAGAGCAAATCGCGGGTTTCTTGCGCTGCTCCTAAGTCTTATGCATAAAGGCATCACGTTTTACTTGCGCGTGGCGCGGAATTGGCGATGCTCCGCTACGCCAGTTCAGTGATGCCGTGGCGCGCCCGATGCCGTTTCTGATGTCCCAGCAAATTTTTCGTCCTCTACTCATGCTGTCGCTGGTAGTTACGGCAGGGCATGGGTATGCCCAACCTCCTGGGGCAGAACCGTCTGGGGTGCCGCGCGTGTTGGTGCCTACCGGGAGCCGGCCGGCTCCACCCACCGCGTTGCAACATCCAACGGCTCCGGCGGCGTCCGGGGCGCTTTATCCATGGCGGCTGCATGTGACGATCACCACGTTTTGGATTGGTGAACAGCCATCGGAACGCAATCCGGTGGCTAATCTAAAATCCTCTTGGGACCAGAACTGGATGGCCAATTATGGTGGCTATGACGATCCAGAGCCAACCAAGCGCATAGCGAATTTTACCAGTGGTGAATTTCGACCCAAGGCGTTTGTGCCTAAGCTAAATCCGTTTTACGTTGCGTTGCCATACAACGATGTGGTCAGCAGCCACCAGCACAAGACCGAGGCTTCGAGGGTGATTCCATGGTTTGGGCGGATGCACCCGGAGCCGGGTGAGACCGTGTGCAAAGGGCGCTGGCTCCAGATTTACAATGGCAGTCGGAGTTGTTATGCGCAGTGGGAGGATTGCGGACCGTGGGTGACCGACGATTGGGAGTATGTGTTTGGCAATAAGCCGCCGCAGACGACCCAAAATGGCTGCGCCGGGCTGGATATCTCCCCGGCAGTGCGCGATTACTTGAATCTGGAATCCGGTAAAAAAGTCCACTGGCGCTTCGTCGAGGCTGCCCAGGTCCCTAATGGCCCATGGAAAAAATATGGCGGCGGGGCCACCACCACCGCGTCCCCCGTGCTGGCGGCGGGCCAGCGCCCGGCCGACAACGCGGATCTGGCGACGCAGCGGCGCTACATGGAATATTTGAGAAAACTGCGTGACGAGAACTATTTAAAGCAGCCGCTGAGTGTTGCGCCGCATTGATTTGGGCGGCGCTGCGGGCCTCAACCGGCCTCTTGCCAGACAAAACCAAAATTTGTGGCACTTTCCGGCGGCATTCTTCTTGACCTGGCCCGCGGGCCGGGCTAAACCGCCGTCCCGCAAATTTATCTCCCACTCCCATGGCCAACGCACAAGTCATCCTCAAAGAAAAAATCGAAGGCCTCGGC